>JALCKZ010000001.1:1910580-2229011 GCA_022647615.1 Bacteroidales bacterium | reverse complement strand
TTGCACTCAATCTTTTAATATTATTTAGACATACTTCTATAATATTAGAATCGTAATCTGTTGTATTATTAAATCTATTTAAGCAATTTATTATTACTGAGTTAATGTATGCATCATCATGAATCAATGACAATCCTTTACATATATAATTATATATTGGATTGAGAATTATATCATTCTTTTGAGGTGGCTTAGTAAAATAATCAGCAGTCAGAACTATTTGCTTAAAATATTTTATCCATTTTGTGTAATGGACGCATTTCATGAAATAAGGTGCTGCTACGTATATTGCTTCTTTTAAGTAATTTGGGGTTGTCTTTTCTGTGCATGTTTTTAGTAGAGTATTTAAGATTTTTGGTATTATGGACTTTAACCTTACTGAATAAATAAATTCCTGAGATATTTTTTTTATGAGTTTTTTATCAGAATAATATTGCAAAGAATAGAATAAACATGGGAAAGGATAATCCTCAAATAGTTTTTCGAAGACTTGTATCCAAATTCCTTTGTCAACAAAAGTGAAATTTAAACTAGTTGTAGGAATGCCAGTTTCAGACATGAATTGGATAAGTCTTATTGAGTTAATTTTTGATGCATCGTAATGGCTGAATCTATAGGTTATAGATGTGTCGCCATAAGGTTTGAAATCTTTGTTTTCTTTAATCCCTTCAGTAATGGTTTTAATTACATCATAATAAATGGCAATGTTTTTTTCATGTGGGTCACTTTTTGAAATTATTTTATCAATTTTTGCACTAACATTTTTGTTTTTTAACAACAATTGCCATCCAATTCTTGAAGCAATTTGAACAGCAAGTAAATATTCTTCAATATTGTCATTGCGATTTTCAATTATGGATTGAATATCCTCAATTTCAATTTTATCAGCCATTGATTTGATAAGGAACTTTTTTATTATCCATTTCTTGTCAATGGGTTTCCATGACTGTATTTCCTTTTGCGTTTTTTTGATATCAAGGTTTAATAGAAGACTGTAAATATATTCGTATCTCTCATCGTCATTGCTCGGATTTATGTCTTTTAGATGAACGGTTGAATTTAATAGGGATCTAGAATGTATATCTAACATTTTAAACATGTGATTATATACTTTGTCGCCTAGAGAGTGAATTTGTGATGTAAGTTCAGTAATTTCACTATATCCTTTCTTGTCAGTTGAATAATTGACTATGGACTCTAGTGGCATATGTTCTATTCGAACAGCATTGAACAAAAGCGATGCAATTTTATTGGTGACTTTTTTCTCTTTAATTTTCTTTTTTATGTCTGAAAATAAATCTGTCCTAGTATGGTCAATATCTTTATTAATACTTGAATAATTATTGTCAAATGACTCATTAAGTAGTTTTACATCATTTTGGCTTATCTGATTCCAGTCATGCTTAAAGTCACCTTTAATTTTGGTGATACTATCAATTCTATTCCACACATTCTCTATCTTATCAGTGCAGTTTGCTAATGCTGTCAAAAAAGATTTTATTTGCTGCTTTATCTCTTGCTGTTCTGGATATATGTCAGCAAGACAAATCGGTGTTATGTAATGGTTCTCAAATAGTAATTTTTTATCTTCTTCTAACACTGTATCACTTGGGTATATGTAATAAATGCGTTTACTGTTTTTGCTTGTCTCAAAATTTTTATCTAATATGTCTTTAACCCAATTAATCCATTCAAGAAAATTAGGATCATCTCCAGAAAATCCTATTAGGCAGAAACTCCCTTTTAAAAGGGCTATTTTCATTAAATTTACAAATGCCTCATGATTTTTGGGATATGATTCGTAGTCTTCTTTACTTAATAATGTATTGTACATGCCTGTCGTCATCAAACCCATATTTACAATCACTTACACCCTGTGACCTAATGCTTCCATGAAGTTTGTATATATTCAGTCCGGCACCAGATAGGGTAATGTCGCTTGCCTTTTCTATTAGCTTGTAACTAATACGTATTTCTGTATTAATGCTTCTTATTTCTTTTACAAAATCATTAATTGTATGCTCAACTATTTCTAAGTTAGAATTTAATAAAGATCTTATAATGATTACATCACTGCTTTTATCTTCGTCAATTTTACTTAAGTTTAAATGGTATTCTTCATTGATTTCGTTAATTAGCTTGTTGAAATTGGCGATATTCGATTGCAAGTTTAATGTTTGTGGTTGTTTATCACCAACTTCTGGCGTTGATTCAAACTGTCTAGTTATTATGTCTTTAAGTTTGGTCAATTCCTCTTTGTGCTTTTTTAGAATAGTTGATTTAATTGATAATGTGTTTAATTCTGAAGTGCGCCCCGATTGTTCGTCGCACCCGCTAATTAAATCAAGTGTATTGTCGTAGTTAAATGTGTAAATATTCTTTATTTTTAAGGATATTAGCAGAGAGTGACATTCCGGGTCAGCGTCAACTCTTTTTCCATCGTATTCTACATAGTATTTATTGTCATCTTTTACTAGAATTGGCATGTGTTTTTCTATGTACAAATCTATTGCTTCATGATATCCTTTGCGTCTAACATATTCGGATGCAATTTCTAGATATCCATGTTTTTTAATAATATCGCTAACCGTTTTTTTATTGCTAGATGATAATTCATCACTATACATTTCTAACACCATTTCAGTCAGCAACTCTTCCCACGAAGGGTATAGGATAGAAACATTTTTGCTAAAACCTGATCCAAGTATAAAAGAAAGCTCCCCATTATTAATTTTTTCCTTTATGTCCTTTATAATTTCATTGTATTCGATTTTCATAATTTTTGGATTTTCATTTAACAGTATAAAATTAGTTAGTCTTTATCTTTTTTATTTTATTGAAATGTTAATGTTGTGAACAAAAAAATTAACAACGTTCTCATTTGCAAATGGTAGCACATTTTGCGTTTTCATTCAGTTTGCATGTTCGTTGCGCTCGTATGTAAGATCTGTGCGGTGTTAGCAGCTGCTGTGCAGCTGCGGTTGCCTTGCCACAAAGCGGCAATGCAATTTGTGATTTACGAGGCTTCCGCCGCGAGGAATGCACGCGCTCCGCGCGGGCAAAAAAACGCTTCGCGTATTTTTGCCTTGTTATTTTTTCCGAAGTTTTTTTGCGATGATGATTTTCTGAAGAGGATTTCTGAAGAGGATAATTTATGAAAGTTAATCTAGTGATTAACAGCTGATCAGAATTTGTCTTTGAAGATAACGACGGTGCCGTTGATGATGTAATGGATAATGTAAATGATTGATTTGCTGGGGAACATGCGCATGAATTTCATGAACATCCTTATGGCTATTTTTAACGAGTGAAGTTTTCCGATGATGTAACCTTTTGGCCGTGAACCGTTTTCCGGATTGTAAAATCCAAAGTTTACTCCCTCGTATATTCTCTCCAGCACTTTTTCCCCCTTGCTCTTCCCGACGCTCGTAAAACGGGAAAAAATCTGTCGGGAGTCCAAGCGTGTCTACAGCAATATACCCAAAAATCTTCCACGCTCTCAGCAGGCCGCTCGTATGCTTTTTTTTATCGGAGAGATTGCATTTTATTTAAAAACTTAATTACATTTGTCGGACAATAAAATATTAATTCAAACAAGATAAAGTATGGCAACGAATACAAAACCTATTGAGCAGACACGCTTTGTAGTGTCCGGCAAGCCTGCAAGACGTCTTGTTTCCGATCTGTGTAAAGTGCTACTGGATGACTTTACTCCTAGTGAGAGAAAGAGGAGAGCGGAAAGAGAGAAGGAGCTTGCAGAAGTTAGAAATCAATTAGTTAGGAACGGTAATCCGTGGGGGATTAAGTAGATTTTCAATCACACAATTTTACATACGTATAAAATGCCGCACAAAGCGCGGCATTTTTTTGTGATTTACGTTTTGCTAATGCAGGCTGGATTTTGCAAAAGTGGGTGAGTGAGAGGGGGGAAAAAAATTTAATACGCCTTTGAGAGAATGATATTAATATGAGTTTAATAAGTTTTGTTTATTTGGCTCTTTGTCAGACATAATATTTCTTATTTTTGCTCTAGAATAATCGTGGTTATATGGATAGGATTAAGTATGATAAACCATCCCTTAATTTTAAGGAACAAGTTGATTTGCTGATAAAAAGAGGAATGATTATCGATGATAGGAAAAGGGCTGAAAGACTGTTGGCAAATATCAGTTATTATAGGCTTAGTGCATATATGTTGCCTTATAAGATAAATAAAGATGGCGTAATAATAGATAGATTCAGGGATGGTACAAATTGGAATGAAGTATACAGATTATATTTGTTTGATAGAAAACTTAGGTTGTTGGTTTTTGATGCTATTGAAAGAATTGAGATTGCCATTAGAACTCAGATTATATATCAATTAAGCCAGAAATATGGTTCTCATTGGCAGGATAAGAGAGAGATTTTTAAGGCACCTAGGGATATCATTACTAAAGACGGAATGTCTATTCATATTGATATATATGATGAGTTGCAAAAACACATTTCCAACCAGCTGATTAATAATCATGCGGAAGAATTTCTAGTACATTACCGGAATACGTATTGTGAGCCGGTGAACCCACCATCCTGGATGTGTGTGGAAATAATGTTTTTTAATCAGTTACTAAAAATTTGCAATGGGTTGAAGAAAAGGTCTGATCTTACAGATCTTTCTAACTATTTTTCATTACCTCCTTCAGCTTTTTGTTCATGGTTACACACACTTAATTTCATTAGAAATATATGTGCCCATCATGCCAGATTATGGAATAGAACTTTTAATATCGTACCTGAAAAACTTATACATGCTCAGCCTGGTAAGGTTTGGCTGAATGGAACTTCTGTTGTACAAACTTCTAGATGTTATTATTTGTTCAGTATAATCAATTACTTTTTACAGACAGCAAATCCTACCTCATCTTTTAAATTGAGACTGGTTAAATTATTGACTGATTATGAGGATGTTGTTAGTTTAAAAGTGCTTGGTTTTCCAGAAGATTGGAAGAAAGAAGAGATGTGGTCGGTATAATTTTTGCATATTAATTTTAAGTACGTGAAAGCAATTAATTGAATTTGTTTTGATAATTATTTTATTACCTTTGCGCCGTAACAAATTGCGAATAGTCTAACTAAGAGATATTAAGCCTCCCAGGCTTGCCGAAAGGCAGCACACTTGGGGGGCGTTCTTTATTTTATTTGTGATTTACGCGGCTGCCGCCGCGAGGAATGCACGCTCCCTACGGTCGCGGGCAAAAAAACGCTGCGCGTATTTGCCTTGCTATTTTTTTCGAAGTTATTTTTACGGTGCTGATTTTCTGAAGAGGATTTATGAAGAGGATAATTTATGAAAGTTAATCTAGTGATTAACAGCTTATCAGAATTTGTCTTTGAAGATAATGGCGGTGCCGTTGATGATGTAATGGATAATGTAAATGATTGATTCGCTGGGGAACATGCGCATGAATTTCATGAACATCCTTATGGCTATTTTTAACGAGTGAAGTTTTCCGGTGATGTAACCTTTTGGTCGTGAGCCGTTTTCCGGATTGTAATATCCAAAATTTCCACCCTGATATATTCTCTCCAGCACTTTTTCCCCTTGCTCTTCCCGACGCTCGTAAAACGGGAAAAAATCTGTCGGGATTCCAAGCGTGTCTACAGCAATATACCCAAAAATCTTCCACGCTCTTAGCAGGCCGGTCTTATATGGGGCGGCAATGAATACAAAAAAGAAAGCCCGAATTTCTTCGGGCTTTCAGATCTTTTTTTAAGTGCAGAGTATTGAACTGCTGCCAATACGGGCACTAACTGGGTACAAAAGTATTTCAAAAAAAATTATAAACAAATAATAAAAAGAAAAATGTGCAACGTTCTAGAAAGTCCAAAAGTTTTCTTTATTTTATTTTTCCGTCTTATAATCTAGGTTAAATCTTGTAGTTGGTAATAGAGTGGAAACTAGTTTATTACAATATTTATTGTAACCTGTGTCGTTCAATAAATCTGCAACTACTTTTCTGACTCTTGGCGGATAATTTTTGGATATATTAATGATTGTACTGATTTCTTTTTTTGAGTATTCTTTGAAATAAAAGTTCAGAATTTTATTGTAAACATCTTGCTGTGTTGTTCCGGGAATGTGCTTTATGTCTTTTATTGCATCTAGTATAAGCGCGTACTGTATGTTTTTTGATTCTTCTTGTATGTTGATGTAAGATTTAACACATTCAATAATAAGGTTATTAAACCTATGGTTGCGGGTTGGCTTTGTGGTGGCTATAGTAATAATTGATGGCACCTGCTCTGTTAATGACATTTTGTTGTATGCATAAATGCCTGATATATAACCATCTAGCTTTTTTGTGAGATAGTTAAGCTGTTCATCCTGATATACAGGTAGTTTCTTTAGACCCAGTCTTGATTCTTGCGGGCGATAGTATGCCCCTTTTCTTACTCTTATGATGGTGCCATCTTTGGCAAATTTTGATAATAGCACAGCTACATGTGCCATTTTATTTCTATAAAATGACAAATCATTGTAGGTAAAGATGCGGCCTCTTTCAATCTTTTCAATTTGAGAGAGTATGTGTGCCCTTAATGACTCCATTGCTTCATGTGTATTTGCAGTATTCTGTTGCAAATATAGTAAATTAATTTATGTTTTTACATGTAAAAACATAAATATTTGCATGCTCGCTATGCTCGCATGCAAGAGCGGTGCGATGTTAGCAGCTGCTGCGCAGCTGCGGTTGCCTTGCATACAAAGCATGCAAGGCAATTTGTGATTTACGCGGCTGCCGCCGCGAGGAATGCACGCGCTACGCGCGGGCAAAACGCAAGCGTTTTGCCTTGTTATTTTTTCCGATGGGAATTAATCCGATGATTATTTTTTATAATCTGTGAATAGGTGGTAAATACCTGAGAACCAATAAATAAATTGACTTGTCAAGGCGTCTTTTGGAAACAAGCTCATCAACTCGATGTACCATATATTCGTTCTCCAAAAGCCGTACATTTTGCCAACTATATATGACCTTGGCCGGTTCTTTTTATCTTCCGAATAAAATCCAAAATTTCCTCCCTGATATATTCTCTCCAGCACTTTTTCCCCTTGCTCTTCCCGACGCTCGTAAAACGGGAAAAAATCTGTCGGGAGTCCAAGCGTCTCTACAGCAATATATCCAAAAATCTTCCACGCTCTCAGCAGGCCGGTCTTTTTTAAGTCGGTTCCCAATTGAGTTGTATCTATCTCATTTTTATGCATATACATGAACCTGACCCAATCGCATAATTGGCGCAATCCAATACCGCCAGATATGAAATGATGGAAAAGATGGCTGAAAAGAAATACGGCATCAAATTGCGGGGGCGGGGTTTGGATTTTTTGCATAACGCAGGCTGGATTTTGCAAAACTGGTTGATTGCTAGTGCTTGGTAAAACCGACTGATTGCTAGGATTTTGCAAATATCTTTTTGTGAGCCGCTGGAAATATCTGTTCTCTATAGGGTTATAAAGGTAGTTGGCAAACTTGTGCAGCTCCACCTGGACGTCTCCGTATTGCATGTGATAATGCTTCACGGTTTCATTGGATTTTTGCGTTGTGCCAGCCGGATTTTGCAAAAGTGCCTTATTGCCAGAGTGCTGCAAAATGTCGATTGCTTTCTTGTAATTGGCCTCTCCAACGTACAGGTCAATGTCCCCGGACATGCGCTGCTCCGGCTTCCTATAGTTCTGCGCAACACCCTGACCCTTAAGAATTACTGATGGTATGCTATTGGAATTTAACAACTCCGTGATTTCTGCCAACGTAGCGTTCAGCTGTGCGTTTCTACGCGCAATCCTGACGGCGTCAAAATTGAGCCTTGTAAAGAAGGGGTTTGTCAATGGGGACTCACATTGTGGCCGCCAGCTCGTTCATTGCATCCGTGATGAGGGCCACAACGCACTGTTCCTTAGCCATTTTAACAATGGCCGGCCAATCCGCTTTTGCGAACTGTTGCGGGTCCGGATGCGTGCCCCACAGGCCGCACTTAAGAAGCGATATGAATTGGTGTTGGGTAGGGGTCATTTTGTGGGGTAAAGGTAAGGAAATTTCTGCCCCTTAGGAATATTAACACCATAATTACCTGTCGCTGAGCCCAATATATACCTCTCCGTAACTTCCTTCTTGTCATTATACGCGGTCACCTCAATCTTCCCGCGCAACAAAATCTGCGTTTCATCCGACTGCAAGTGCCTGTGAATAGGCATAATAGTATCGGGCTCCATAGCGTTAAGAAGCCGCTGAGACTTGGACTCCGGCGATTCATGAAAGTTGTGATTCATGCGGAGGCGAGGGGATTGCTTGGCTTGGGCGGTGATGGTGTCTAGGAGAGGGGTGTTGATGAGGTGCATGGTTTGTTTGTTGGTTTGTTTGATGGTTGGTTGTTGGTTGGTGGGGCAAAGGTAGGGATTTTTGGGAGGCGTTAGGGGGTTTGCTGACGCAGGCTGGATTTTGCAAAAGTGGGTGAGTACTAGGGGGTTAGGAAATGTTTGTTACTGGTGGCCTGTTGTGGCAGAACTTTGAAAAACTAACTGATTGTCAGGCGGTTGCAAAATGTCGCTCAGCATTGCTTATGCGCTGGGTGTCTTTTTGTATATGCCTGATTGCCTGCGAGTTTTGCAAAATCCAGCCTGACCTTTCTTGCAGGTTCTTTTGACTAGCGGTGTTCTGCAATACGCTGTTTTCCAATGCTTTTTGCAAAGTTGTGGCACAACTTGATTTTGCGATTCCTGATTCCATGTGAGGAAGCTGGTGTTTGTTGTGTGATAGAACTTGATTACAGATTTTGCTTGCGCTGCTGGCCAGAGGTTGCTCTGCGGCTCTTCCGACGAGCTATTATTATTCATGTGCACTTGCCTCGAGTTCCTGGCAAGCGCACATGCACGCACAAAGCCGCCGACCTGAGGCGGGTTTGGCGTATGCCTCTAGAACGGGGAGGATTGGGCTGTCGGGATAAAAATTTTATTAACTTTAATAAACCAACCTAAATATGATTGATCTATATGCTTATTTTTTCAATTGTTAATAGTGCTAACATTTTGTAGGAAGTGTTTAAGATTTTTCGAAAAATGAATTATATTTGCACCAAAAGGTGGAGGAAATATGGGCGTAGTTTCTGGAAAAATTAAAACCAATAATAAAGAGATAAGGGTAAGACTGTCTTATATCCTTTTTGAAGATGGAGGTCAGACGGTTGTTTATTGTCCTGCCCTTGATGTCTATGGTTATGGTGCTGACGAAAGAGAGGCAAAGGAGTCTTTTAAGGTTTGTATGAGCGAATTTTTTAAGTATACCCTGAATAAAAAGACTTTTGAAGATGTGTTGTTTCAGCTAGGCTGGCAAAAAAAATCTAAGAAATATACACCACCTTTGTTCTCTAATCTTTTATCTAAGAACAAGACTCTTAGTGAAATATTAAATACTCGTCCTTTCAAAAAAGTTGATACTAGTGTTCCTATGCCAGCTTTTGCTTAATGGGAAAGGTCCAAAACGTTGATCTTAAGGATTTCAGATCTTTTTTGACTGAAAAAGGTCTGAAAGTTATACGCACAGGTGGCGGACACGAAGTCTGGTCAAGAAAGGATCTCAAGCGTCCCGTTGTTTTGCAATCCCATATTTCACCTGTTCCGGAATTCATCATATTGAATAATTTAAGGACTATTGGTTCTACAAAGAAGGAACTATTGGATTTCTTGGAATAGGGTTGGTCTTTGTATTTTTACTTTAATGCTCATTAGATTATAGATTTTGCCTGCGCTGCTGGTCAGAGGTTGCTCTGTGCACCTCTAGCGAGTTTTGGCGTATGCCTCTAGAACGAGGATGATTAGCTGTCGGGATAAATTGCTAAATTTGACTAAAATAACTTTTAAAATATAATATATGGAATACGTTGAAGACATGACATTTCTTGAATATATTCAACATAATGTTGAGTATATCAATAATTTTGAACAAGGACCTTTTCAATGGAAGTTTAGAAATAATGGCGATATGTTTAGAAGCATTCACGATGCATTAAATGATTTTCCCGAATTTGCTGCTATAGAACCGTTGCTTAATGATGAACTTACAAGAGAAGATGTCGCAAACTATTTCCAGCAAGGAAATAATTATGTTGGCTTAATAACTACTGTTTTATGGGGAGGCGGGCACAAAGGTGCTAATAATAATTTTAAACACATCCTTGAAGAAGGGGAAGATAGTATATATAACAAAATAGCTAAAGTTAGAAATATACTTGAAGGTGCTAACAATGATAGTATTATTGAGGCGTTTAATTCTATGATGAATGGAGGAGAAAATCATATAAATGGACTTGGTGAAAGCTTCATTTCAAAAGTATTATATTTTCTGAGATTCAATCATGTTGATGAAATTCAACCTCTTATTTTTGATAAGTTTGCCATGTGTTTTCATTGTGCAATGCTAATTGACGATTTACATATGGATGCGAATCAAATGTATGCGCTTAATAATGAGGGAAATCTGATTTTAAGAGATCGAAGAATATTTAATCATGTGTACATCGATTACTGCACTAGAATGCATAACATTGCGAATCAATATAATATTAAAAGAGCGGACAAGTTAGAAGCGGCATTATTTGGAGAACCAACTAGAGGCGCAGGACTTAATAATGCTAACCCTAGATTTTTTGCCAGGGAATATGTAAATGATTATTTCAGGCATCCAAATAGGCATAATTAGCACACAATAGTTGGGATATAAACAATTAGATGTCTTCATTCTTTTAATTTATCGTTGCTATCCGTGTCCATATTGTTAAGGGTTTTTATGTTTTGTTTTTGCTGGATACTTTTTTCTAATGATGAGAGCATTTCATTATCTGCAGAACGTGAAAGGAGTGGTCCTATATCGATAAGCGATTCTCTTAGTTTATCTAATGTTTCAAAGGCAGTTATCCTATGTATATTTTGCGAAAGAGTTTTAAGAGAGTTTATTGTGCTATTTGGTAATTCAAATGTGGATAATATATTTTTTTGTATTTCGCCCAAAGATTTTAATTCTTGAATCGTTTTAGTGGAAATCTCTGCAGTTTGCGACCTGTTGTGTCAGAACTTTGAAAAACTAACTGATTGTCAGGTGGTTGCAAAACGTCGCTCAGTGTTGCTTGTGCGTTGGATGTCTTTTTGTATATGCCTGATTGCCTGTGAGTTTTGCAAAATCTAGCATGGCCTTTCTTGCGGGTTCTTTTGCCTAGCATGTTCTGCAATGTGCTGTTTCCTAATGTTTTTTGCATAGTTGTACAACAACCTGATTTTTGATTTTAAGTGCGCTGCTGGCCAGAGGTTGCTCTGCGGTTCTTCCGACGAACTATTATTATTCATGTGCACTTGCCTCGAGTTCCTGGCAAGTGCACATGCACGCACAAAGCCGCCAATTATGGGCGGGTTTGGCGTATGCCTCTAGAACGGGGGAGGATTGACTGTCGGGATAAAAATGAGTCTGTTATTTATTAAAATGCTGGTGCTTAAAATAATAGGTTTATTCTTGCAATTATTTTTATAACTTTGGAATCGGAACCAATAATCTATTACTCTATGAAAAAACTAATAATTATTCTGTTCTCTTTATTGTCGTGTTTTCCGGTTTATTCTCAGTCTAGATCTGAGTTATTAAGAACAAATAAATCTCTTAATGATAGCATTGGTGCCTTAACGCTATCATTATCTTCTAAGGACCAAATAATTGCGCAAAAGGATAACGAAATAAATATGCTGCGCTCTAAGATTAATGATGTTCTCAGTATTTTATCTACAATTCCCGAGGTCGAGGCTGTTCCGGTTAACAATACTATAAGTCAGGGAAATAAAGACACTATGGCTTTCCGTCAATGTAAGGCGATTACTAAGAAAGGAACAAGGTGTACAAGAAGGGCAGACCCGGGAAGCGATTATTGTTGGCAACATAAGGGCAATAGTTCCGATAATTCCATCTATCGATCTAAATCTGGGACAACGTCATCATCACAGTCATCACCTTCTTCTGCGAGTTCATCTGAAAATGGAACCAACAGTTCAGGTTATCAAATTTACACTGGACCAAGAGGTGGCAAGTATTATATCAATGGGAGCGGTAGGAAGGTGTATGTGAGGAGATAGGGGAAAAACATGGCGGTTCTGGCGTTCATTGTACGACTAAGAATTTTATATGTGTCTATAAGGAACAAGGAAATGATACTTTATAGTGGATGTGTCTGACTTGTTGTATAAGCGCGAATGACGATATTTTAAACTAAAATGTGGCTCTCATTTCAATCCACTAAATATTTTTAACAACAAAATGTGTAAAAAAATTAAATTAATCTCACATAAATGGTGGTTTAGAAATTTGGTTATAATTTTTTTGACGGTTTTTGTTACAAAAGCATGTGATAGACTTTTCCCTAGTAGAACAATTTTTATTCATGAAAAACCCGATACAATAAATGTTGTATACAGTTATAAAAGTAATCATGATAATAACATCGCCATTTTAAATTCACTTAAAAATAGTGATTTGCAAGGCAAATTAGATGAAAAAGTGCATAAATTAAATGAGCGAGAGGTAAATGAAAATAATGACAGACGTTTTGAAAATTTTGCAATTGATGGTATGAGCTTGCAGCCGAATATGCCTTTACCAAAAAGTGTCTTTAGTCGTATGGGATATACCATCGGAGATGCTTCTCCATATTTTTCTGGGACAATTTCTTCTACGAATAGCAAGTACATAGATTTTAAGTATGCTTTTTTTAATGATAAGATAATTAAAAGGATTTATTGCCTAGGAATTAAAATTAGTAATTTGGATAAAAATGGAGCTTATGTTATGGATACTGATTATGAAGTTAGGGAAGCTAATAATTGGATTAGGGTATTGAATACACTAGAATCTGGTAAGTATGAGGTGAATATGGGGTTTACATTTATTGCAGATAAAGATGAAAAGTATCCAACTTTTTATAGATTAAAAATGGTGATAAAAAAGCCTTAATTTTTTATTACTAAGATATAGCTTGCATTGCTAAACATTTTATAAGGAGATATTTTGGATATAGTGAGGTAAATGTTTTCCAAAATAGGTGTGAATCTGTCAATTTATTCGTAAACTTCAAGCAGTAGAATAAAATGAGGATCTTAATGTTAAAAATTAAATTGGAGTACAAGAAATAGAAATTATTTATAAAATCATTTAATTATGGAAAATGAGTTAAAAGTTTCCTTGACTGGGTTTATGAGATACATAAACAAAACTGCAGGAGGCAAAATTTCTGCTGCCAAAAGAGTAGTAGAGAAAATTATTGAGGGAGAATATGATGCCAAAACGGATTATTGGCGCAGGTTAAGGCAGGCTATAATAAGTTTCCATAAGAATGTGGGGAGTATAGATGATTTAAAAGAAGTTGCTGGAAATGTCCATGAAACTAAGCAAAACAATTATAATAAGGCAATAAGTGGTTACATTAATTTCCTTGGACATAAGAAGATTGCATGGATTGGAGAACCTCCTAAGATAAAATGGCGGGTAGGTGGTCTTATAGTTTCCCTAAATCCGGAGTTAGGGCTGATGCTAAGAAATAAAAAATATTACGTAAAGCTGTATATCGATTCGCATGATGAAAATGCGTTGAGCCGAGGACAGGCGGATATGATAATTGCTTTGATGGAACATGAGTTAAAAAAGAATATTGATGAAGAAATTTCATTTGCTGTAATCGATGTGGTGCGAGGTAAGTTTTTTGATTCAAAAAGACAGAGGAATAATTTGTATGATATGTTAGTTGCTGAAGCTAAGTCTTTGGAATTTCTTTTAAGAAGTATTATCGGGGATGAATAATCGTTTAGTCCTTATGTACTAAAAAGTTATTAGCAATATTTATGATATTAATCTGATTTTAATGTGAAGGCAAAACATAATGATTTTGAAATACCTGCTGATAATCCGTTTGTAAATGACAAATTCAACAGAGAGCCCAATGCGGTAGCGTTAACTAATGTTATTAGAATTTATCAAGAAGGTTTCACATTGGCAATCAATGGTGCATGGGATACTGGCAAGACAACTTTCATCAAAATGTTAGTAATATTTGAGTCATATTAATATCGTTAACTCTGAAATATGAAAAAAATAATTTACACTAAGGGAAATATTATAGGAAAAAGTGGCTTGAATATGGCTTTGGATTTTTATGCGGGTGTGACTGAGGACGATATAAATAAGATTGGCCCTGAGTATGACATTGAAAGAGTAGAAGAAGATATTTGTTTTTCAGATAAAAATCCATCCTTGCCATATGTTATATATTGCGGCGGTTCTGGTGTGGTTGCTTATAATTGCGGTAATATTTTTATAAATATTAATCCCAAAGATGCTATAATCAACTACAAAAATGATATAAACGAGATCTATTCAATTTGTATGGACTGGAAAAATAGGGAACATAATAATACGTTTATGAAGCTGCTCTATTTGGGCATTTTTTCAGCATATGAATGTTATATTGTAGATACTTTAACAGGTCTTATATTGGGAGAAGAAATCAACTTTAACAAATACACGAAGTCTTTAAAATTTACTGATGATCAGAAGTCGGGTTCTTTAGAAAAAATTACTAAATCTTTAAGGAAGACACAAGTGTCTGATGCACCGCGACTTGTTAACTTATTTAAAAAGTTTACTGGTCTGGAATTAGAGATTGATCTCTTTAATAACATGGAGAAAATGTATGATATAAGGAATAGCATTGTGCATAGGGGAGGTCGGTCTGTACATTATGGCTATTCATTAAAGAACATTGAATTGACGAGTAAGGAGATAGATGAGTTGGTGAACGCTTGTAATATCATTGTCGAGGCCATCAATAGAAAGGCTGTGAATAAAAAAATGTTTTATAATGGCTTATTTGACTGATAGGCCCCAAATTAAAGATTAATCCATGAATGTTAAAAAATGCAGTATTACTATTAAGCATTATAGCTTTAAGTCATCCATTCTAAGGGTATTAATTTGGCTAACTGGAAGAAACGCTTTTTTATGTTATTTATGTTGTGCTGTTGCATGCATAATTATTTCTAATAAAGTTTTTGTTATTGAATTTATTCATAAGTATGTCGAACCAATTGATATTCTCAAAAGCAAATTAACTGGAATATTAATTACTGTTGTTTTTATCTTGTATATTATCAGGTGGATGCATAAATCTTGGAAGAAACTATATGTCGGTAATGCAACAATATTTGCGATTTTTACTGTGCTAGTCATCCATGTGTTTTATAGGAGTGATGTAAGTCTTGTGTACGATAAAATATTTGGAATGGCTTATTTAGATATTTGGTGTTTTGTTATAGTAGCAATGTTGATAGAAATGATTTATAACCGGTACATTTTTTATAAGGCAAAAATCATTTCAAAAGATGTTTATATGACGGATAGAGTGCATTTATTGCCTGACGACCCAATCAAAGATACTG
The DNA here is from genome assembly GCA_022647615.1 of Bacteroidales bacterium. Taxonomy (NCBI): domain Bacteria; kingdom Pseudomonadati; phylum Bacteroidota; class Bacteroidia; order Bacteroidales; species Bacteroidales bacterium. Next base: position 2,213,512 of record JALCKZ010000001.1, on the reverse strand, counting down.
AGCAAGATAAATTAGATTTTAAAGAACATGCGGAATTTATTATAAATAAAGTATTTACATCAGGCTTTAAAAAATCCTTTAGTATCGGAGTGATATCTCCATGGGGTTATGGCAAGACATCTTTTATGAATGTGATGAAAGATGTTATAAAAAAATGTTACTCGAATCGTAGTATTATTATTGACTTTAATCCGAGACAATCAAAAGATTGTGAGTGTATCCAAGAAGATTTTTTCAATGAATTCTGTTTGAAATTAAGCGATTATAATAATGACGTTAATCCTCTAATATCTAGATATATTCGTTCTTTACGTATTTCTTCTAGGTTTAGTCTGATGGGAACTGTTGAAATGCATATGCGTTTAATGGATACTAAAAAATTGAAGGATTTTATTAATATATCTATAGAACGAACTAAAAGGATAGTTTTTGTGTTTATTGATGATTTTGACAGACTTACTGAAAATGAAATTATTGCGGTGCTTAAGCTGATTGATAGAAACGCCTCTTTTAAAAATACTGTATTTGTTACTGCGTTTGATGATGGATACGTTAATAAGACAATCGGCAAAGCGTATGCAAAAAATGAATATTTTATCGATAAGTTTTTTAATATGGAATATAAGATTCCTGTCAGGCCGTACACAAAGTATCTGAATCTTTTGTATGGTTATATCTTGAATGCTATTGATACCTCAGAAGATTCACTAAGCATTCGTACTAATCTTCTGAAATTCTTTGATAATAGCATTTATTTATTTGAAAGCGTGTTGTATAATATTCGTGACATGAAAAGGTTTTATAACCAATTTATTAATGACTATATGCCGTTCAAGAGTGAAGTTAAGTTGCAGGATTTTATTTTATTATCACTTATCAAGTTTAGGTTTTATGATGAATTTGTGAAATTGTTTCATAAAGAATACATCACAAATGATTCCTATAATCCTTTTGAAGCGAATTCGTATTTTACTTTGAAACAAAAGTATGAAGAAAATAATGAAGATTCCGGTAAAAAAGATAAGCCTGAGATTGCAGATGTAGTGTGTCCACAATCAATAAAAATTTTGAGGCGTCTTTTCCCAAAGGTTGGTTACACGAATTTTTTAGATAGCTATTTATCTATTTCTTCTGTCTCCGCATTTGACTCATATTTTTATACTGCTATATACAAAGGCATTGAACAGAAAGAATTTATTGCATTATCTAAATTAAATGATAAATTATTTTATGATAAGCTTTATGAATGGCTAAATTCGGGGAAGTCAAATTATGTCATTGAGTACATCACTTCTAATCCTATTAATTCGGATGGGTATGCACATTTCGATTCAGATGAAAGTAAGGTACTTTATTTCCTTATTTTAACTTTTTACTATTCTTCTATACTTAAAACACCTGATAGGGATTTAACCCATTATTCTTTTTCAATCACTAACAAGCGTTCATACAAAAATTATTTTGACTTTAATTTAAAATATGAAGTATACAAACAACTATTGTCAATTGCTGTTTCTGGAAATAAATATTACTTTCCATATAGATTCGTAGGCTTTATGCTGAGAAGTACAATAACTCATGAAGACAATGATTATGCCTGTATCTTTTCAAAGGAAGAATTGCAATCTATAAATTTTGAGATGTTAAAGAGGTATCTTGCTCAAAACAAGACAATGAGCGTAGTCCATTATTTTGTTTTTGAAAGCTGTATTGAAAATATCGAATTAACAAATGATACGCGAAAAGTTACAATAATGCCAGGAGCTTGTGATGTATTTAGAGAATTTATTGAAAATGATCCATCTTTTTATCTTGATAATTTTATCATTGATAATAGCACCGCTAATAATGGTGTAGAGTTGTCTTGTCAGTCGTTCTGTCGGCAAATTTTTAAGATCCCCAATGTGTTAGGTTCGCAGGATGATTTTATTAAACTCGTGAGTTCTGTAAACAAAGGTAAAAAGTATGATAATTTGATAACTTTATGGAAGCTTTATAAAGCTAATGATTATAAAGTACTTACTGTTATCAATAAACATTTTACCCGTCTCGAAGATAAGATAACTTGCGTTAAAGAAGTTCAGTCAAAATTAAATCAATTCCATGTCGATTTATACGATATTGTAAAAAATCATAGTAAGATAAAAGAAAGCACAATATCTGAGATTCAAAAATATATGATGGATGTCTTTTGCTTTGATAAGACGAAAGATGATATTTCTAAACTCATAGATGTTATTAGACAACAGAATTTGATATCAGAATAGTATGTTTATTTTGTTTTGATATAATACTTCCGTCTAAGAATTTAAATTATAGTTTAATACTTTGCCTAAAAAACTGTACTTAATTTGTTAATACAAGATGAATTTTGTTGTTATGTTGCTTGGAATCGGCTCTACTTGTCTCTAGCCGATTGAAACTGGCTTAGGCGTAACAAATGGAATAGTTTTTTTTTTGGGGGGGGGGAAAAAAAAGAAACAATTGCTAAATATTGATAAACCCTAATCGGATTATTCTAAAATATTTTTTTTCTTAAATCTGTTAAGATTAACCACATATCAATATGTGTTAAATTCTGTCATTGTCATTGCGTCATTAATCTCATATACATTTCCATGTAACATTAATTCATCAAATGTGTCCATTATTTCCTCCATTGATGTAACGTCATCTTCCTCTTTCAAACATTTGTAAATACTTAATAGTACCTCTAATATGTTTTTATCGTAATATCCTGTGCTTACATTTGTTGAAGAGATGATTGCCTTTATGCTTTTATAACATTCTGATGGATAAGTATTAGAACTTTTTTTAATGTAATCAAGGACACCATACATATTATCTCTCTTGAAACGTTTTATTGACAAAAACAACCACGTGTTGAATAAGGGAAACTCATCTACTGGGAGAGAACTGCAATGTCTCATGTAAGTTGTTAAAATCTCATCTCTTTCATCATTTCTATATTTTATTAATAATAGCTTTGATAATGAGTGATATGTGGCATCAAATATGTTCTCCATTGACATTTGAATTAGTACAGATATAGCACTTAAGTTATTGTCAAGCAAAAGTGTATCTAATAGTACTTTTGATTCTTCTTTTGATTTTTCATATCCGCATCCCCAAAATAATATATTTGATAGCAATCTTTGTGCGCGTTTATGGTGTAGTATTGATCTTAAGTATGGCAATATGATTTTAGGTTCGTCATGCAAATACTTATTGATTATTTCTGGGCGGATTAATAAAAACTCTGATATTGGTTCGCTTGTATATATTGTTAAGAGTGAAGGGAATAAGAAATCATTATAATACTCCTTATAATAAATATTGTAAATAACTACTAGTTGTAATTCTGGACATAAAGAGGGGTATAACTCTGTAAGATATTTATATATGGTTGCCTGTCTTTTTTTTATCCCGCATATTTTAATGAGTGCTTCGATTGCATTTCCTTGCTCTGAATTAACTCCACTCATTAATAAATCGCTAGTGCCATCTATTTCATGATTTTCTATGTCAGTGCTATATTTTGATTCTTTAAATGTTGAGGTAATAACTTTTTTGAGAAAAATAATAATATCATCAATAAACCAACTTTCATTTTTTACGAGTAACCCAATTATGTTAAAAATTTGGTTTGAATATGATGTCTTATCATCAAGTATTTGTTTAAATAATGGAAAAACGTCAACCGGATTGCAGTGGCCTTTTAATAGGCCTAATATACCTGATAATCTATAGCAAACGTTAATCTTCGTATTCTGTGATATTTGTTTTATGAATGGAAAGAATTTATCGGGTTCTTCTGAAACGCACTGTTCAAATTCTTTTGAATGTATTCTTAAGTCAAGATGTCTTAGTTGTCCTTTACTTGAACGACTATTTTCTTGTAATTGTAAAAACGAGTTTAGCCAAGTCTTTTTTGAAAACAATTTATATTTATCATGACTTGTAATTCCACCACAAATAGATGCCATAGAAACATCATATATTGGTTCTACATTTGTGCAAGAGAAGGGGTATTTTCTGTCTAGTTCACCTCGTATTTTTTTTATCTCTCCAGTTAACTCCTCTTCTGGAATTGTGTAAATTAACTCTCTTTGCCTACAATGTAAATACGGATAAGGTTGCTGATTATCATTTTTCTCTTTGCCGTTTGTGAGGTAATCTGTTTCAGACTTAAAATTTAACACAAAATCACGAAATGACTCTTTTTCATTTTCATTTAGCACTTTAAATGTTTTTCCCAATAATAATCTCAAATAATAGCTTGTCGCTTGATGAGATAACAGTAGATCAATCAATTTGCTATTATAATAAATTTGAGAGATCTCTTTTATAAACTCTCTTGGCTCAATTTCCATTACTTGAAATGCGATGATGTAAGTAGTAACAGAACGGTAACTTAAATAGAATTTGACTTCCTGATGAACGGAATCAGCATTGCTATTAATATTGTTTTGTAAAATTTTAATTAACCATTTTATAACTTGATTGTTATTCGCATCGTGAAGAATCCCATAAAAAATGTTGTCTATTCGGAGAGAGTTTTTATCAATAGCAACTGATGATTTTTGTATCACACAAATTATAACATCTTTTAAAGTATGGTAAAAAGTTAGTGCATCCTTGTTGTATAGTTGTTCGCATATATCGAATATAAAATAGTGCTTTTCATACTGCTGTCTTGGATTTCCTTGCTCTAAAAGTAGCTGTTTTAATATTTCTCCAGTTTCATCACATGCAAAAGTGATATTACTTGCTATAGCATTTTCAATATAAACATGATCATAATTTTTTGATTTACTATAAAAGAAGTGATACCACTTTTGGACTTCAGCTAAGCTGTAATCTTTCGTAAACCATAATACACGTTTTGCAGTCTCATTTTTTGTTACGGAATCTCTTATAGTGCCCACCATTAGGTATACTTCATTAGGTTTGATAGCAACATAATGGAATAAAAATTGCCAAATATCTGAGCAGTTGTGGCTATTAATCATTAAATCCTCTACGTCGTTCTGAATATCCCTCTTAATTTCATCAAACCATTCTAAAGAATTCACTTGTTTTACAAAATAATAGTATAAGTCACTGTCGTTTTTCCTTAACGATAATAGTAATTTTTTTTCAAGAGGTGTTATTTCTGTGTAGGTGCATAATAGATTTAAAACTAACAGTTTAATATGGGTACGTACTTTCTCAGATGCGAGCAGTGCTTTTACCTCGCTGTTATATTTAATATTATCATATTCTCTATAATAGTCAAGCATCAGTTTAACTGTAGTTCTAAGGAATAGGCCCTGATGCTCCCTCACTATATCTTTAACAAATGATTGATTGGATACAATATATTTTCTTGCTAAAACATAATCATAAAAACTTTGATGAAAGAAATGTATTTTATTTTCGTTATAACAAATAATTCCATTGCTTGCTAGTATCTTAGTCTCTTCTTCATTATTGTCTGTAACTGTCCAATTGATATTTAAAGTTTGTGCATCCCTCATTTTCTTTGCAATGTCAAACAATACTGGTTCTATATTAGTTTTTTTATTTTCATTCTTAATATCTCTCCATAGTTCGTCATATAAGTCTATAAAAGAATTATAATTTTTAGTAAGTCCATTGATATTGTAAAGCCTGCAATACATGTCTAAGTATTGTGGCGTTCTAAGCAATTCGATAGTTGATGGAGATAACTTTGCAGATAAATTTCTCTGAAGTTTTTCGAGAATACCTTTTACATCATTACATGTAAGGGGTTGGAGCATTATAATCTTATTATTTATCAGATTGCTAAGTGATGGATCATATTTTAAATCAAACTTTCTGCATGAAATAACAACTCTAATGTCCTTAATGTGGTTGGATGTGGCGAAATTGTTTATTAAGGCTAAGTAACTGTTTAGTTCCATTCTATCGTTAGAAAGATTTTGCGACAAAGCATCTATTTGGTCAATTATTAGAACTGATTTATCATTATATGAAGAAATATAACCGAAGTCTTCGCATAAACATTCTAACTCATTAGCATTCTGTCTTTTAGTGATATTATGCATGTCGGCTTTTATTGCCATATAAGAAATATTATTTTCAGACAATTTATTTATTAGTTGCTTAAGTACTACACTCTTGCCTGTCCCGGCATTGCCTACGAGTAATGCTATATTATTTTCCCCACATAGTGGACCACTTATCCATTTGTATAGGTCTAAGACTTCTTTTCGATCTATGTAAGAATTTGGAAGACCAAAAAAAATATTTTTTACATTGTTAAACGATCTGAGAAGATTCTTTATTTTTCTGCTTACTTCTGTCTTCCGATCAATAATGGAAGACATTTTTTTATGATAGATTTTTCTCCATATCTCAATCGTTAGATTAATGTTTTCCCTACAGGCAATTTCAGAGTTGTTAAAAACATAGGTATAACTTTCTTGTAACCCATTATTCGCACACATCTGAATGTAATCAGAGTCTATATATTTCCAGTATATTTTTTTTTCTTCATAATCTGCTGCGATAAATATAACTACTTCTCCTTTCATCCTTTCAGCGTAGCCAAGTATATATGATGGGATACGATATTTTGAAAGTCCCCTTTCTGATTTTGGGTAGCTTTTAATTTGAAAAGCTAATTTTTCGCTGATACTGCCCCCCTCATCCGTCAGTTCAAAATATCCATCAATATTAGGGTATTTACCAGACCTTTCATCCAATTTTGAGTTTGTGCCATGCAATAGATTTCTAAGGCACAATAAGGCGTCTGTGTCCTTATCATCTGAATCATATTTTGACTTTTTACATGAAAAAATATAAATGGATTTTTTTTCTTTCATATCGAATTTCATTGCGGTTGAATTATTTCTAACTAACTGAATAAGTAAATTCAAATTTAGACTATTTCTTTTAATCCTGTCAGTATAATTAGAGTTTTTGGATGCATGGCTTTTACCTAACTACGTAGTTACTACTTTGCTGCGGTTGCTTGCATACAAAGTATGCGGGAATTTTGTAATCTAACCAGGTGTATAGGCACTTCATAATTTTGCTGGCAAAACTTAAGTTTTGTCTTATAAATTCCAAAATATCCTTTTAACAGCGGATCTGTCGGGATAAAAATAATTATGATAACTTTGATGTATAAACTTATCCTTATGAACAGCACAAATCTTATATCTGCAACAGGGGCAATAGCTACAGCTCTGATGGCATTAGCGGCACTTGTTACAATCATTATCTCTCTTAAACAAAACAGAAAGAATAAAGAGCTGCAAATCAATACATTCAAGTATCAACAGGATATGGCTTGGCTTAATGAGTTGAGGAAGGCTTTTGTGAATTTTATGGCTTGTGTTAATCCTAATGATATGATTGTGCTGAGGAATATGATTAAGGTTGGGGATGTGTCGGGTGCTAAAAATTTTTCCGTGAAGCTTAAAAACAATTTTTACACAACTAAGTCGCAAATCTCTGCATTATTGGAGGGGCGTAATTATACGCCAAGGCAAATGCTATTTGTGGAGAAATTGATAATGCATATAATTTGTATAAGGTATTAATAGCTGATTTTAAGTGGGTAATTAATGCTTTGGGTGATGATACTCTCAAAACGGGGCAGGATATGCTAGTATCCATTAATAAGAACCAAGTGCCGGTGCCAGATGGAATTATCAATCCTATAAGAACTTACGTTACAAATCCAGATAATGCGAGCGTTAAGCCAAGTGTAATAATGTTTCAAATGATGGATGAGTTGATTAATAGTTTCGCAAAAGAAGCAGAGTTTGCAAATAAGGAATGTTTGTGGTTCCTGGAGGATTTGCAGAAAGGAATTGATGGGACTCTAAGAGGATAAATGGGAGGTTTGCTAGTGTCGGATTATTTTGTTAATTTCACATTGGCTTCTATGTAGGTGATTGTGTGCTAACTGTTTACTTACTACTAAGCCACTTGTCGTTTTATTATTTGTTCTTTTTTTGTTCTCTTTTTGTTCTTTTTATTTCCTTTATTGTTTCCTTTTGTTTCCTTTTTTGGGGTTCTTTTATTATTAATTTTTTAAAACTTAAGTTATGGGACAAAATCCAATGAATGAGGGGTGTGCCGGCAATGGCTGGTGCTCTTCTGAGAATTTTTTGAACCGGTTTGACTGGTTTGTTAAGGCTCCTGCTTCTACTAAAGAGTATAAGATTTTTACTGTTTTTGATTTGATTGGTTTTGCGGATATTGTGAATGGCCATGATTTGCCGGAGGGGGTTGAGCAGACGCAGTTTGAGGGTAAGATGGTTTTGCTGGAGAGTGATTTGGATTTGGCTGAGGTTTGTGAGCATATGGAGTGGAGTCCTATTGGGGATAATAGTGTGGAGCCAAGTCATATTTTTGTCGGGATATTCAATGGGCAGTCTCATACTATTTCTAATCTTAAGCTTAATACTGTGAAACCTAATCCGGTTGCTGGATTGTTTGGATATGTTGGATTGAGGGCTAAGGTGTTACATCTTAATGTGAAGAACGTTGATGTTCACTGTGTTGGCGGTTATGCCGGCGGATTGGCGGCATTTAGCAGAGGAACTTTTGAGTGGTGTTCTGTTGTTGGAGCTAAAGTATTTTCTGAAGGAGGAATTGCAGGAGGTGTTGTGGGACAGCTGTATAACGGTTTTATGTATGGATGTTATTTTGACGGTGAACTTGTTCATGGAGATTATGCGGGCGGTATGGCTGGGTGGTCTAATTTTGGTTCTGTTACTTCTGTGTGCTCTTGTAAAATTAAGGAAATCAGTGCATCAGGAGGTACTGAGGTTGCCGGAGGTATTGCTGCTTATAATGTTCATAGTTCAGTTACTTCTTGTATTGCTGTTGTAGGTTCAATGAGATGCAGCATTGGCGGAGGTGTTGTTGGACTTAATCAAAATCTTAATACAGGGGCGGTTACAGATGTTAGTGGATGCAGGTGGATGCTGGATAATGTCAATAACGGAGTGGGAAAAAATGATAGGGGTACAACGTCTGATGTGCTAAAAATGAGTATGGCTCAGATGAATGAAGCCGCTGATATTGAGGCCTTGAATAAGCAAGCTCAAACGACAGACTATCAATGGGCAAGACGTGAGAGTAATCCTGCCGGAGATATTCCTGGCATTTCTTGGAATGTAAAGTATGTGGAGTTTGATGACCCGTTGTTTAGAGAGTATGTGGTTAAGAACTTTGATTTTAATGGCGATGGAGAGATTTCACGTGATGAAGCGCTTATGGTGGATGAACTTGATTTTTATCATAATGAGCCTGATAGGGGCGAGATTAGATCTTTAAAAGGGCTTGAATATTTTAAGAATATTAAACGTCTGCAGTGTGCCAATCATCATATTTCTCATTTGGATTTATCTGCAAATAAGTGGCTTGAAGACTTATGGTGTCATGATAATGACTTGGAAGAGCTGGATCTTTCTCACAATCATGAACTCAAGTTTTTGCGCTGCTGGAGCAACAGAATACAGACCATTGATGTATCCCGCAATTTGAAAATGGATGTTCTGCATTGCAATAATATGCCTTCTTTGCGCACTCTTATTATGGCTGAAGGTCAGAACATTAGAGATGTGAAGTGTGACAGCCAGGTGGAAATTAAGAGGGTGAAGCCTTAATGATTTTTTGTTGATTGCGTCTGTTAGCTTTTTCCCATTTCCAATGTAATGGGTATTTCTAAAAATTTTGATGGAGCTGTTGGTGCTACCATGACTTTAATGCGCATGAAGCCGTTAAAGATGTCGTCAGCAACCATGGTATCACCGAGCCCCACTTGTACTTGAAATGCTTCTTCAGGCCAACGGCCTTTCAGAAGGCGATCCTTCCATAAATGACACAGGAAAAACTCTATAGAGGTTTTGATATATTCCCATGTGCATGCTGTGTTGGTTTCATGTATAAATTGTTTGGCAAAGTCTTTAAGTGATGTCTCAATTTGTATCATTAATTGTCGCATTGATATAAGGCTATAATATTCAGATTTACAGTCTAATGTTCGAGCTCCGGATAATACCATTCCCCCACATTCTATATACATGATATTTATAGCTTTGCCATTTGCGGGATTTCCAAGAGCGGATATCTGGCTGTAATCAAGATTAACTGTCGGGAGTAAAGATGTATATAGGCACATTGGAATCTTGTTAATCTCCCTATATGAGCAATGTGATGAGTCAACTAAGGAAAGCAGGCCAGCAATCATGCAAGAAGGAGGAAGCGCGTTGGATTTAGATATGACAGTTTGAATTGCTTGCCGGTACATGGGTGAAGCATTGAGTAATGCCGTGTGAAATGCATTATCATCTGAACCTTGGTTGTCCCAATCTAGAAGTGATTGTACGGTTTTGGCAAATGTCGGGTCATGCTCTGCAAACTTGTTGTAGTAAGTTAAGAATCCCATGTTATACGTTATGGTCGCATTGGATATATCGCTGGTTTTAAGTCTATTAGTGTTAATGTAAGGGAAAAATGCTGCTCCGTATGATAAAAATTCTGTACCTACTCCATCCCAAAATGTCTCTATCATTTTATCTGTACCGGAACCATCTTCTGTATCTGGATATATATCAAGCAGCGCAAAACGGTTTTTCATATCATTCCCGCAATGTGCCAGCATACTTTTTTGGACCTGACTAAAATCATTTGAATTGCTTAGTCCTATTGCTTCCGGGATAGCAATCAAATTTACTTCATCAACTTTTTTGAGCTCTGCAATACCCTGAATTAAAGCCTTTTTATCAATTTTATCCCGATAGTTTCCTGCAGAGACTATGTAGCAGTTTTTGCCGCCTGTTTGAAAGAACATGTCCACATTGTAGTAGAGATTGTGACATGTATTTCCGGTAACGCAAAAGATATATTTGGATTTATTTTCTGTATTCCCATCTTCTGCAACGTCAATTCCTAATTGAAAAATAATGGGTGACGGCGTGTCAAGTTCCTTGTCTGCCTGTAATTTAATGATGTCCATATCAAACATTAAATCAGGGGCTTTGCCAAAATATTTAACGTACTCATTCATGGAGGATATTTTCTTTGGCTTATATGTTAAATCATCCATGTTGTCTTTGGCAAATTCTGTATAACCCACAAATGCAGGCATTGTTAGCGCGAATATTGGTTTTTTTATGTTGGGATTAATTAGGTATGTCTCTGTGGCGGCCGGAGTCTTTACGTATGTCATAGCTTTAAGTTTTGATTTATCAAATGTAACTTTTTTTAATGATAAATCTTAATGATGTCACTATAGTGACATTGAAGAGCTTGGCCTTTCTTCTTTCAGCGCTAATAAAACGGTGAAAATCTGTCGGGATAAAAATTATAAATATATTTTGCATATTCCGTATATATGATATATATTTGCGATGGAGATAAATGAATTGATATGAGAACAATGACAAATGATGCTGCAGTTACAAAGAAGAAAGTGATTGATATTAAGGGAAAAACATTTAGGGCGCTTTCTGTGATGGCGGCACAACACGGGACTAATTTAAAGAATCTGATTGAGGGAATTCTTGACAGGGCGGCTGAGAATTATGATGATTCTGCTGTTTATGGATATTTGCTGAAGAATGATCCTGAGGGGAAGGATTATCTGAATGAGAAGGAGACAAAGGATTTTGAGAAATGGCTTGATTTATGAAAGTGGGTTATTCTAAGAGCTTTACAAAGGCGATTAAGAAGCTGTCCGGAAAGATGCTGGATTCTGTTAAGGATGTTATAAGGGAAGTAAGGAATGCGCGGAGCGTTAAGGATATTAACAACTGCGTTCCTCTTGTAGGGTATAAAAATGTATATCGAATAAGGATAGGGGATTATAGAGCTATTTTCACCTTTCATGTTTACATAAAGGATGATGTTGTGATGTTTGAATATCTGGTGTCCAGAGGGCAAGTTTACAACAAGAAGGTGCAGAAGGAATTGAGAAAGAAGGATTCATAAAATGCCGCGCTTTGTGCGGCGTTTTTTTTGTGGTTTATTTGCAAATCTTGTCAATCTGACTCGTCCTGAAATTTATTGACAGATTAAATAGACTTTTGAGTGCAAAGTCCTGATGTCCCGGAATCAGTCCTAACATCATTTGTCAAAGATAGAATAATATTATCATCTGATTTGTGACTTTGCTTGCTTTTGTAGTAGTTTTTCCACTTTTTCACTTGCTCTCCCGTCATTGAATATGCTTGGTTCGGAGTAGCATAGTTCAGACTTAGGTGAGGGCGTTCTTCGGATTGCACCCGGCATTCCTAATGGCCATCGTAAGAGCTTCCACTGTGTAATCCGCATGCAGAGACTGGCTCAGGCACCAGATCCCTGACAAGATTAGGATAGAGGTGCATCCATGAACTGCTGAACGTAGTACGCGTTCCCCGTCTTTTACGGTTTACCTTAAGATGCTCTCTGTCAAGAAGATCAAACAACCTGTCCCTGCCTACAATGAAACGACATGGTGCCCGCCGGTTAATGAGATTCCACAACTTTCGACCTCCTAAGCGTCCCATGGTCTTGCGGTATTCCTGTACCAAATCCAAGATGATACCATCTTCCGCATACTGATGGTAATTATATCCAAGTCGATGATAATAAGACTGTCGTGTTTTGCCAAACAGTGCGCATAGTGACTCCAAACTTTCTTCCGGAGCACGCTCGCGAAGTTTGTTCACTGTTTGGCTCCAGCTTTTTTTCTTATGTCGATATGCAGCTCCTCCTCTGCCGTATCGATCATTGTGCTGAGTGCCAGATTCTTCAGCTTCTCTCGGTCCAGCTCAGATTTGAGCGCTTTCAGCTGAGCTTCAAGCTCTTCAACGCTGGAGTGACTGGCAGTTTGTTCTGGTGCTTTCTTCATCACTGAATTGATTTTGGGCCCTTCTAAAGGGCATGGTGTAATTGATCATAATCCTAAATAAGTTTTACATTTAAATTAATTTTTTGTCAACTTATTTCAGGACAAGTCATATTCTCATGCGTGAAAAGTTATGTCTAGCCAAGCCAGTGTACGAAAAATATCTTATTTTTTCCTTGTGGCGTTTTTCAACATGTGAGTTTTGTTTTTTCCCAGTTGAATGCTTAACTTTGAATTGTACAAGGGGCGCGGCGTGCAAAATAAGAGATCACATAATAATTATAAATACTTGTTATACAATGAAAAAGGAAATTTTGTGCGTATCGCTTGTCCTGCTCTTATGCTCTGTTGCGGTTAACGGGCAAATCAGAAAAACAGACTCTTTTATAGATGCCAAGGGTGTAACGTGGATAGTAGTTTATCCGAAGTTGTGCAAACTTGATACGTCATCCGTGAAGGTTGCCGAAGAAATGACAGCTCTTATTTCCCAACGTAACTTGGGATCATTATTTCATTTTAGAAGCTGCAAAGGAGTTATTATCAACGATAAAGGAGTTTTCATGAAAACCGAGTATACGAAGAGAAAGTTGAGCGATGAGACTTCTGCTGGTGAACAGGATAAGGTTGGTAATGAAGATAGCAGGAGGAAGAAAAATAAAAAGAGGGAAAGCGAAGAAAAAAACAAATATATCTCTTATGATGTTGATACCGTAATAGAAATATTGCCAGCCTATTATGAGAGGAATTTACGTGTGTTGTCGCGTGACAGGATAGATAACGGATTTAGGTATATCGATAATCTAGGTGAAAGCGGTAAGGATTATATAGGGATTAACGGCGGAGGAACTGTTATTGACTACGCCTCTTCTCCTGTGAACAGACTCTGCAATATATTGTTTACTCTGCAGCATAACTATATGCTTAAAGTGTCGGACAGAAAAATGAATAACTTGAAAAAACTTATGGCCGAAAATAAGAGCAATATTATTAGCGAGGAACAGAGGAAATTGATTGTTCAGGCTAATGGCTTGGGACAGCAAAAAATGTATGAAGATGCCATCGCTTATTACTATAAAGCACTGGAAATAAATAGTCTTTCTTACCCTCCGGCATACTTTAACATAGCCTTGCTGCAGGCTCAAAACGGGAGGTTCGATCTGGCGATTATGTACATGAAGTATTACCTGCTTTTATCGCCTGGTGCAACTGATGCAAGGGCGGCTCAGGATAAGATTTATGAGTGGGAATTAAATTTCCAATATGAATAATTTTGGTTTATTTTTTAACTCTTCTGTATGGGAAAATTTTTAATAAAACCGTTTGCGGCAATCGTTGCAATATTTGTTTTAATGTTGTCGTTGCCAGAATGCCTAGACGCTCAGAGTGCTATAAAGCAACTTGAAACACTGTCGGGAGGAAAAATTTCTACTGCTAAAACTTCTGATCATAGAATTGTAACTCCAGCGCCAAAGTCATCATCATCTTCATCATCATCTTCTTCTTTTTCTTCTCAACATGCAATAGGAATGCAACTTGCGGGAGGGTTAATTTCTGCTCTTTTTTCATCTTTGACAACCAATACAAATGATAATGCTTCTGCAGAGAAAGCTGCTGAACAGAAGGCTGCTGCAGATAGAGAGGCGGCGGTGCAGGCCATAGCCCTTGCCAACAAATTATCCGAGCAACAGCGCTATAAAGATTCGGCGGCTAATGAGAGTTATGTTAATCTCATGAAAGAATATAAGACCATGGACAATCAGAATGCGGTGTCTCTTAAGCAGTTGTCAAGTGGTGACCTTGAACTTAAAGCGTATGAGGATAAAAGCTCTGCGTTTGTACGGAGTCAAGTTGTTTCTTCTTGGAATTATGGAGAGTGGGCCTCCGTGAACTCTTCCGATAATGCAATTAGAGAAGCGCCTTCTGCGGATGAACCTGATGAGGCGGACAAGTTTTTAGATGACCTGATAGATAAGGTGGATAGTTTTGAAGGGGGCAAGATAGCGGTGCTGACCGGGAGGTTTATGAAAAATATTAAGAATGAAACAATGTCGTATCTTAAAGATGCTTCTGATGCCGTTATAAGCGGAGATGTTTATAAGATGGAGGAATTGGGCAGATTTGATAATAAGAAACTTGTGATTAACGCTGTTCTTAATACCGGTAAGGAGAGTGTTAAAAAATATTTGAATTCAATTAAGGATGATCTTGAGGGTAAAATGAAGGACAAAGTGGAGGACAAAGTGGAGGATGCCGCGTTTGGCGTACTTAAAGATTCTGGATTGTCCCTGCTCAAGAAGTATGATATATACTCGCCTATCGGCGATGAGTGGAAGGTTAAATTAACAAAGAGGTAGAGTTGTATAATCTTTTATAATTATGAAACGGCGCTTAGTTATATTTTCATTTCTTTTTTTATTGTCTTTTGTTGCGGCGCATGCACAGCAGAAAAATACGTTGCGGTATGAGGTAATGCTTAACGGGAATATGACCGATTCCCTAAAAAGAATTAAGTTTATAAATTGTCTGGATATTTCTCCCGACAGGTATATTGCAATAGCCTCTTCCGGCAAAATGTATTTACTTGGTTGGGGTGGCATGTCTCAATTGGGAAAAAAATCAGAACTTCCTATATCTTCTTATGCCTTTACTTCTGAAGGTTTGCTTATGGTAGTGCGCGGTAAATCTTTGTGCTATATTGGACGGTCCGGTACATATAAGGAAATCGTGAAGTTGCCATCTTCTGATATGGGTATAGCGGGTGGCAAGGCGGTGGTTTATTTGTTTGACAGAAACAAAAAGGACAAACGTTATATGTTATATGCCTATGCTAAAGGTGGAGTATATAATGAATTACTTGTCTCTCCCAAACCCGTGTCGGCTGTGGTGGAAATGTCTGATTCCGTATATGTTGCTATAGGAAGCGGGGTTTATTCCTATTCGCCGTCCGGCAAGAATGTTAGTCTTGTAGTTGGATTGCAGAAGGGTAATGAAATCGTTTCCATGACGGTAGATCCCGACAGAAACATATTGTTTTTATCAACAAAGGATACCATTTATGCCATTAAAGATCAGTCTTTTGTGAAAGTGACTGGAGACTTTGGCGGAGGCATTATAAAGTATTTTAATAATGGATTGATCGTTTTCAGTCCTGGAAATCAAAGCATTACAAGGATCGTTAATATTGCGGATTCTCTAATTTTTTGAATGAATATTTAGTGTCTGAATATACCAGACAACAGGTAATGATCATTTTCAATTGTTCCAAAGAAATTTTTCGGAAGTTTATCTTGCATTGAATTTTTTATACACAAAAATGTGTTACCTTTGCGGCCAATAAGTAGTCTTCGGGGCAGGGTGTGATTCCCTACCGGCGGTTAAAGTCCGCGACTCCTCTTAGGGCGGTTGTTATGCAACGTGCTGGTTTTAAGGGGACTGAATCGGTGAAATTCCGATACCGACGGTAAAGTCCGGATGGTAGAAGATTAGAAATGCGGGAGTGTATCCTGCTGAATTACATTTAGATGCCCCGGGTTTTACTTGGGGCATTTTTTATGGATACGCAGGATATTTTTTACATGAAAAGAGCCATTAGCCTGGCATCTAAAGGATTAGGATGGGTTAATCCAAATCCTCTTGTTGGGGCTGTGGTGGTCAAAAACAATCAAATCATTGGTGAAGGTTGGCATGAGCGTTTTGGAGGACCTCATGCAGAACGCAATGCTTTTAAGAATTGTACGGAGGATGCGCGGGGTGCAGATTTGTACGTCACGCTGGAGCCTTGCTGTCATTTTGGGAAAACTCCTCCATGCACGGAAGCAGTTATTAGTCACGGAATTAAGAGAGTGTTTGTTGGCATTGAGGACCCAAATCCTCTTGTCTCCGGCAAAGGAATTTCAATTTTAAGAGAGGCGGGAATAGAGGTCACTGTAGGTATCTGTCGCGATGAAATAATTAAACAAAATAGAATTTTTCTTAAGTATATCACGACAGGTTTTCCTTGGGTTATGCTGAAATATGCAATGACTTTGGATGGTAAGATTGCTTCTTATTTAGGTGATTCTAAATGGGTTACATCTGATGCTGCGCGTGAGATGGTGCATCATCTGCGCGCTGAGAATATGGCGGTTGCCCTTGGCATTGGGAGCGTGAGGGCGGATAACCCTCTGCTTAACTGCAGGTTAGATGGCTCTTGCAGACAGCCTGTTAGGATTATTGTGGATAGCAGCGCATCTATTGCGGAATGTTTGACTTCTTCTGTTACTGCTGGTGCTAAGCTGATTTACAGCGCAAAACAATATCGGACGATTATTGCTCATACTGAAGATGCTCCGGCTAAGCGCTTGGCCGATTTGAAGAATGCCGGTGTTGATACTTTGTTGTGTGATGACAAGCACGGTATGGTTTGCGTTAAGGATATGTTGTTGAAAATAGGGAAGTTAGGGATTGATTCTGTTATGGTTGAAGGTGGCGGAAATTTGAATGGTTCTCTAATTGAAGAAGGCTGTGTGGATGAGGTGATTGCATTTATTGCCCCAAAGATTATTGGAGGTCATGGAGCGCGTACTCCGGTTGAAGGGGCCGGTATTGATTTGATGCGTAATGCGTTACAGCTGCGTGATGTTGAGACAGGTGTTGTCGGTGATGATTTTTATATAAGGGGAATTTTGAAAAAGTGAAGTTGTGGTGAAGTTAATGTGAGTATGGAGTTGTGGTGAAGTTAATGTGAGAATGAAGTTGTGGTGAAGTTAATGTGAGAATGAAGTTGTGGTGAAGTTAATGTGAAAATGAAGTTGTAGTTAATTTGATAAAATTTTTAAAGATGTTTACTGGAATTGTTGAAGAAATTGGTAAGGTGGTTTCCGTTAGTCATGGTGGTGCTGGTTGCGTGATTAAGATTGCTGTTGAAAAATTGAATTGCAATTTGAATCTCAAGGATAATCCTGTGTTGACCAGTTCTAGAATAAGCAATAGCTTTTTTCGTGGTGTTAGGATTGGGGATAGCATTGCGGTTAATGGTGTGTGTCTGACTGTTACAGCGTTTGACGATTGCAACTTTTGCGCTGATGTGATGCCTGAGACTTTGCGCAGCAGTACGCTTGGTGCATTGAAGTGTAATGATGCGGTTAATCTTGAGCGTGCGTTGCTTGTAGGGAATCTGCTTAATGATCAGATTGGTATGCCTGCAAATGCAAATGTTGCCGGACGTCTTAATGGTCACATTGTTACGGGGCATATAGATGGTACCGGGGTTATTACTTCAATGAGGGATGAGGGGAACGCTGTTGTTGTTTCTGTGCGGGCCGCTGCTGAAATCCTTAAGTATGTGGTCATGAAAGGTTCTGTTGCTCTTGATGGTACAAGTCTGACCGTCTGTAAATTGCATGGTAATGAATTTTCTGTTTCTCTGATTCCTGAGACTAGACGCCGTACTGTTCTGGGTATGAAACGAGTGGGCGATTCTGTAAATATTGAGTGTGACATCCTGGGAAAATATGTTGAGAGATTTTTGTGCGGTTCTACGGCAAAATGCTTACCCGCAATAAAATGCGCTGCTTCTGATGAGCAAAACTCTGCAGATTGCTGCTCAAAAAAAGTGTCAAATATTGACATGGAATTCCTGTCGCGAAATGGATTTTAATAATTAGATATATATGAGTGAGATTGATAAAAATAAATTTGCAAGTATTGAGGCGGCTTTGGAGGATTTCAAGGCGGGGAAGTTGATTGTTGTGACGGATGACCCTGAGAGGGAAAATGAGGGGGATTTGATTTGTGCTGCCAGGTGGGCGACTCCGGAAAACGTTAATTTTATGGCGGTTAACGGGCGCGGGCTTATTTGCATGCCGATGAGCGCGGCAATGACTGAACGGCTTGGATTGCCTCAAATGGTTGATTATAACACTGATAACCACTCCACTGCTTTTACGGTTTCTATTGACCATGTCTCTACGTCTACCGGAATTTCTGCTTTTGAACGTGCAGTAACTGCCAGGAAATGTGTAGATTCTGATGTGAAACCAGCTGATTTTCGCAGGCCGGGACACATGTTTCCGCTCCGTGCAAGGGAGGGCGGTGTTCTTGTAAGAGCCGGACACACAGAGGCTACGGTAGATATTGCGCGGCTTGCCGGTATGGAAGAGTGCGGCTTGTGCTGTGAAATTATGAGGGATGACGGGACAATGATGAGAACTTCTGAGCTGCTGCAATTTGCTGAGCGTCATGGTCTTAAAATTATCACAATAGCCGACTTGATAACCTATCGCGAGAAAAAAGAGAAAATAATTAGACGTATCACGACAGCTTCATTACCAACTAAATACGGGAATTTTAAAATTTACGGTTATGTGAATTCTATTACGGGCGCACATCATGTTGCGTTGGTTAAGGGGAATGTTGCATCTGCCGATAGGGCTGGTAATGAGAGCGTTGCGTCTGCTAGTGATGATGCGGTTCTTTGCAGGATTCATTCTGAATGTTTGACTGGCGATGTATTTGGTTCATTACGATGTGATTGCGGAGACCAGCTGCATTATGCCATGAAAAAAATTGAGAAGACGGGCAGGGGAGTTTTGCTCTATTTGCGTCAGGAAGGACGCGGTATCGGCCTGATTAACAAGCTGAGAGCTTATCATTTACAGGACGGCGGAATGGATACTGTGGAGGCGAATGTGGCCCTTGGGTTCAAGCCGGATTTGCGTGATTATAGCGATGGTGCCGCTATTCTCAATGATTTGGGTGTTAAGAAGTTAGCACTTATGACTAATAATCCAGACAAGATTCATGGGTTGGAAAAGTATGGGATTGAGATTGTGCGGAGGGAGCCGATTGAGATGGAGTCTACGGCTGAAGATAATTTTTATCTCTATACTAAGTATTTGAAAATGGGGCATTTGCTGCATGTTAAAAATGTTAAACAATAGGAGTAAATAATAAGAATAATTAGAACTAGAACTAGGATTAGAATAATTAATAAGAATAAATATAAATATCTGAAATTATGAATGTTATACAAGGTAAATTATTAGCGGACAATCTGCATATTGGGATTGCTGTTGCAAGATTCAATGAATTTATAACCGGAAAATTGCTGTCGGGAGCAGAAGATGCTTTTTTGAGGCATGGCGGAAATTCTGATAATCTGGATGTTGTGTGGGCGCCAGGTGCTTTTGAGATTCCTTTGGTTGCAAAGAAAATGGCTGAGAGCGGAAAGTACTCTGCTGTTGTTTGTCTGGGTGCTGTTATACGTGGCGCAACTGCTCATTTTGAGATGGTTGCCAATGAATCTGCCAAGGGCGTTGCTACCGTTTCTTTGCAGACAGGTGTGCCAATTGCCTATGGTATTTTGACCACCGATACCATAGAGCAGGCTATTGAACGTGCTGGTACTAAGGCTGGTAACAAAGGTTCTGATGCTATGGTTACTGCCATTGAGATGGGAAATTTGTTTAATAACGCAGGCTGGATTTTGCAAAAGTAATTGAATCCTAAGCTGTTGCAAAATATTGCCTGAAATAGCTCGCAAATGCAGTATCTGTCGGGAGCTTAAAAAGTGTACCTTTGTAGTTGTTTAATTATTAGAGGTATGAAGAGGTCTTTTTTGTTTTTGATGGCTGCGCTTGTTGCGGCGGGATGCGGCAAAAGTTCTGATGCGAACGCTCAGGTGCATGAATTGGAAGTTGTGAAAGCTCTTGAACAACAGAGTTTTCCGCAGACTGTCACTCCGGGGGACTACAGCGGAATTTCCATGATTGATGAGAGCCATTACGCGGTTGTGAGCGATAAAAGCGGGGGCGACGGCTTCTTTATTTTTGAGATTAAGATTGATAAAAAGAGTGGTACAATTACCTCTGCTTCAAATAGTTCATCTAGCGGAACAGGAGTTTCTTTTTTATCTGCAGGTGGTTCTAATCGTGATGCGGAAGGAATTGTATATTTTCCTGCTGGTGCAAGTGCTGTTTCTAAAAATGCCTCTGCGTCAAGCGGTAGCGGTACCGTGTTTATTTCCGGAGAGGCGGATAAAGCTGTGTATGAGTATGATATGAAGGGTGCAAGGACGGGGAGAAAGTTGAATATCCCGACAGTTTTTTCTGGTGCGTCCTCTAATTACGGTTTTGAAAGTCTTGCGTATAATGCTAAGACTCACTTGTTTTGGACGACTACCGAGAGCACTATTCCATCTGATGGCACTCAAGCTACTGCTAAAAATGGAGTGTGCAATGTGCTGAGATTCCAGTCCTTTGATGAAAATTTGCAGCCAGTTGCGCAATATGTATACAAGATGGATGCTCCTTCTGCTGCGGCTGCGGTAGAGGCTGAGAATAAGGCTGCTGCAGAGAAAAAAGCGAATGCCGCAAAGAACGGCGGTTCCGATGACAGCGTAGGGGATTTGTTCTCAATGATAACATCTGTCGCGAGTCAGGTACTTTCTCAATCTTCTGTCGCTAAAGGCGCTGCTGCCGATATGCCTTATGCAATGGGTGTCAGCGAGTTACTTGCGCTTGACGATGGTTCTTTGATTGTGCTTGAAAGGGAGTTTTACATCCCGTCAGGCATAATAGGGGCGCGCGTTGTTTGCAAGCTCTATCATGTGAATCCGGCTGATTGCAAGCCGATTGCAGGTTCCGGTTCACAGTTTAGCGCTGCTATCCCTTCCGATGCCCAAATCCTGCCAAAGCGTCTCCTTTACCAGTTCACAACCGCCATCAAATCCCTGAACGACTTCAACATAGCCAACTATGAAGGCATGTGCCTGGGCCCCGTCCTAAACAACGGCAACCAGACCATCATCCTCATCAGCGACTCCCAAAGCGGCTACAAAGGCATCCTGCAAGACTGGTTCAAGGTTCTTGAAATAAAATAACTGCGCACAACCAAAAGCACGACGTATTAACCAATATTACGTCGTATTAACTGGTAATACGTCGTAATAACTAGTATGACGGCGTCTTTTTTTATAAATTTGCAGCCCTTTTGAGAGGAACACATGGAGAATAATTTGAGGAAATCGCTGTGGGTGACGTTGATTATCCTGGCGGTTTTGTTAGCGTTATATTTTATACCACCTATCAGGCTGGGCAACACCACGTTGCGCAGGGTTGACCTTTTGAGTGATTTGAGAGACGGGGATAAAAATGCTAATCCCGACAGGATGCACGCTGTTAAGGATTCTTCTGCTATTGGGATTTCTGATTCTGCTGATGTGAGCGGTGCGGATGAGGCTCTTATGGACGATTCGTATCAGGCGGAGTTTGTGCCGGAAGATACAATGGCTGTCGCTGAGCATCAAAGGATTGAGGATGAGGCTGCTAAAGCTGTTGAAACTGCGATGGCCGATACTACTACTGAAGAGGGAAAGGCGGCACTGGCTCAGGCTCAGGCGAATCTGGATACGGCGCGTGCAGCGCTTGCAAAAGTAAAAGCTGAATTAGCTGACGCTCAGGCAACTAACGAAAAGACGAAAATTGAAATTGCAAAACATAAAAAAGCGCTGGCCAAACGTCGCGAAGAAATGTCGCAACGGCAGGGAGGAAGTGCTGATTCACAATATGCTGCGGGCAATTCTCAATACTCGGAGCCTGCAAATACCACTAAAATAATAGATTATGGCAGCGGCTCTTCCAACGGGATGGGTACATTTTACGCTGCGCTTAATAGTGCGGGGAGCAGGCCGGTGCGGATAGCAGTATTTGGAGATTCTTTTATAGAGGCTGATATTCTGACGGTTAACTTAAGGGAGATGTTCCAAAAACAGTACGGCGGAAGAGGTGTAGGTTTTGTGAATATTAATGCTGTTGCGGATGCGCCGCGTCCTACAATACGCCAAAAATCAGAGGGTTTCACGGATCACTCAGCGATGGACACAAAAGGTTATGACCGCACAAAGCTCGGGATTTCAGGACATTATACTGAACCGGCAAATGGCGCCTATGTTTTTTTGCGCGGACAGAAAAAACTTGCAGCCCGGCTGGATACATGCAACCGTTCAACAATCTATTTTACAAGTAGATACGGAGCAAATATATCTGCGAGAGTTAATAATACAACGGAACAAACTTTCAATGTTCCGGCTTCCGCTTCCATGCAAACTTTGCATGTGGACGGGCGCATAGGAAGTGTAAAATGGACTATAAATCAGTCAAATAAGACAGTTGTTTATGGAGTCGCAATGGATGGCTCCCGCGGTGTTACCGTTGATAATTTTTCATTAAGGGGCAATTCAGGCACAAGACTTCATGCAATTCCATATCAGACTTTAACATCATTCAATGCCGTAAGACACTATGACTTAATCATTTTGGAGTACGGATTAAATGTTGCAAGTCCCGGAGCTAAGAACTACAATTGGTATGAATCAGGTTTTTTGAAGACAATTGCGTACCTTAAAAAATGTTTTCCGAATACGTCAATTTTACTTCTTGGCGTCAGCGATAGAGATCAAAGGAGTGAGGATGGCTCAATTCACACAATGTCCGGAATCAGGCTTTTGCTGTCAACACAGAATAGGATGGCGCAAAAATCCGGAGTTGCTTTTTGGAATACTTTTGAGGCGATGGGAGGCGAGGATAGCATGGCGCACATGGTTGATAACAAGCCGCCTATGGCAAATTTAGACTATACGCATATAAACTATCGCGGAGGAAAAAAGATAGCAAAATTATTATTTAAAGCTTTGACGGAGGGACAAAAATGAAAAGAATTTTATTCGCGACAGTCTCCCTAATTGCTTGTGCGGTTGTAGTTTATATCTCTGCAAGTGCGCAATCAAAAATATCATCCACTGAGCAATCCAAGTTTTCTGCCGACCAGCAAAAAAATGATGATGTAAAGATTGCAGTCCCAATTGCCAATATACCAGGTAGTTTCAGGGGAATGGGAGAAAATGTTCTGCATGACCCCGGCAAAACTCTTGCGCCAATAATGAACAAATTGCGCGGCATCAGGAAAAATTATCTTAAAAATAATATGCTGGAGAAAGATTTTGAGGCACCGCAATCAAATGATACACTGCATATTATCCATATAGGAGATAGCCATGTACGCGGTCATGTCTATCCTCACGCACTTAGAGATTTGCTGTCAGAATCCTTTGGCTCAATAGCTTACAAAGATTTTGGAATTAACGGTGCAACTTGCAACTCTTATCTTAATTCCCGCACGATGCAGCAAGTGTGTACGTATACACTTGAACAAGAGGATAATCCATTGATTTCACAATCCGATGATAATCAGATTCTTCATAGAGGTCTGATTGCAAAACACCATAAGCCGGATTTGATAATTGTTTCCTTTGGGACAAATGAAAGTTACGGCAGATATTACAATTCAGACGAGCATTACAAACAAATTGATGATTTGGTAAAGGCTCTGAATGAGGCATTTCCTGGAACTCCGCTGCTGCTTACAACTCCTGCAGGATGTTATAAGGCGCACCGCTCCAGCTACAAAGTTAGGGTGCCGATAAGCAGCAGGCACTCCAAACACGGCAGAAAAAGCCGCCGTTATAAGACAGTAACTCGCACAAGTACAACGTATTCGGAGAATCCGTTTAATGCTCCGTGCGCAGCAACAATAGTAAAATACGCAAAAGACAACAACCTGGCTTACTGGGACTTATACACAATCTCTGGCGGCCGTGAAAACGCATGCCGAAATTGGACATCTGCCCGCTTAATGCGCGCAGACCACGTCCACTTCCTGCCGGAAGGTTACACGCTCCAGGGTCAATTGCTGTATTGCGCGTTAATAAAAGAGTACAATAAATGATAGATATATCAAAGTTGAAAGATGTGCTGACGTACAACGCACAGGCTCCGATGATTTTTAGCAGCGGGCTATTCCTGTGGCTGTTTGCGGCTTTCATCATTATATATTATTTGCTGCGCAAGCAACAGACTGGCCGTCTGCTGTTTGTGGTGTTGTTCTCTTACTATTTCTATTACAAATCCAGCGGCCTTTATTTCTGGCTTCTTGCATTAGTCACAACTTCAGACTTTTGCATCGGCTATGCAATGGAACAAATTGAGCAGAAGTTTAAGTTCGCGACAGGTAGTATTAAGGCTGGCAAAAAGTTGTCAGACAAACACATACATACTTGTAAGACGCTTTTGGTCACGCTCAGCATCTGCATAAATTTGGGATTGCTTACATATTTTAAGTACACAAACTTTTTTGGAGAGATTTTTTCTAATCTGATTGGCGGCAATTTTCAGCCAAAAGACATATTCCTACCTGTCGGGATTTCATTCTTTACATTCCAGTCATTGAGCTATACCATAGATATTTACAGAGGCGAGATTAAGCCGCTGCACAACCTTTTGGACTATGCATTTTATGTCTCATTCTTCCCGCAACTAGTTGCAGGACCTATCGTGAGGGCGAAGGATTTTATCCCGCAAATACGTAAAAATCTGGTTGTTACTGATAAAATGATTGGTGTTGCATTGTTTCTGATTGCTGGCGGACTTTTCAAAAAAGCTGTCATTTCAGACTACATAAGCATCAACTTTGTGGACCGCGTATTTGACTCACCTACACTGTTTTCCGGCCTTGAAAACTTGCTTGCAACATACGGCTACGCGCTGCAAATTTACTGCGATTTTTCAGGTTATTCAGACATGGCGATTGGTATTGCCCTGTTGCTTGGATTCCATTTCAACATAAACTTCAATAATCCTTATAAATCTGTGTCTGTCACCGACTTCTGGCATCGCTGGCACATCTCTTTGTCAACCTGGATGCGAGATTACGTTTACATTTCTCTTGGCGGCAACAGAAAAGGAAAAATAAGGCAATACTTTAACCTTCTGGCAACCATGTTCTTATGCGGCTTATGGCACGGCGCATCTTGGAATTTTATTTTGTGGGGCAGCATGCACGGGGTAGCGCTTGCAGCAAATAAAGTGTGGAGAAGTATTACAGGTCACGATAAAAATGTTGATAAAGGTCACGACAGAAAGGTGAAACCGGTAAACCGCTTCAGACGGTTCATCAATATCTTCCTGACATTCAACTTTGTATGCTTCTGCTGGATTTTCTTCCGCGCGCATGACCTTAGCACTGCCAGCGATGTTTTGAGTCAAATCTTTACTTCATTCCACGCCTCAATCCTGCCGCAGCTCATCGTTGGCTACTGGAAAGTCCTGGCACTGATAGTATTAGGTTATGCATTACATTACGTGCCGGACCGCATCACCAACAAACTTCAGGAGCGTTTCACCGCCACACCTCTATGGTTCAAAGCCCTTGTAATGATAATCATCATCTACATAGTAATCCAAACCAAGAGCAGCCAGATCCAGCCGTTCATTTACTTCCAATTTTAATCTTTAACGCCGTAATACCAGTTATTACGCCATATTACTGGTTAATACGCCGTACTATCGTTTATTACGACGTAATAACCGTTAACACGGCGTGCAAAAAGGATTGAGATACAATTTTACTTCTTAAAAAATCCGGAATTGTAAATATTTGCGGATGATAGATATAATTGCTTGCATTTTAGTTATTTGCATAATATTATTGCTAAAATTTTATTTAAAGAATTATGAAGGGGAAAAGAGAGCCGCGACTTCAAGAGGGAGTGATGCATGTCGCATTTCGAGGGAATGCAAAGTTTACAGTTTTTTACGATGATGATGATAAGATAATGATGCTTAGATATTTGCAACGTGAACTTGATAAATTTAGCTCAACGCTTTATGAGTTTTGCATCATGTCAAACCATTGCCATCTTATGTTGCAAACAGACTGTCTCACTAAGATGATGACGGTATTTTTGCGTGAGTACAGCCGATGGCATAATCGCAAGTACAATTTATCGGAAAAGCTATTTGGAACTCCTTTTTTAAGTACAGTACAATTCTCTGAAAATCATATGATTTCAAAATGTGCTTATATTCTAAACAATCCGGTGGAGGCCGGGATTTGCGCAAAACCACAGGATTATTTTTGGAGTTCAGCTAAGATGCACTTTGGAAAATGTGATGAGTCTCCCGACAGTTTGCCTGCCCCTCAAAGGCTGTCCGATATAATTACCGTTGACACAACAATTTGCGACAGGCGCTATGAGGATTTTGATGATTTTATGAGATACGTTGTTACATCACAAAAAGATGCGCCAAAGGAAAAATCAGAAGACATATTTTCATCCAAGCGTATTGACGACAAAGAGCTACTGTCAAATGCAATATGCTACATATCAAAACAATACTCAAAGCAAAACCTAAACATGCTAAAACCGGCAGAAGCAGACGACCTAATAAAATACCTAAGAACCACCACAACTGGCTCAATTCGGCAAATAGCTAGTCTGCTCCATGACAGCCAAGAAAGAATAAAAAGGATACTAAAATGACGCTGTATTACTGAATAGTACGGCGTAATAACCAATATTACGCTGAATTACTCAATAGTACAGTACAGCGTACTAACCAATATTACGTTGTATTACACGGTAATTAGGCGTAAGATTAAAGTAACCCCAGGGTTTTGCTGCGGACCAGGAAACAGGCGCCTGTGACGCCGGCTTTGTCGCCGAGCTTGCTGGTTTTGATTGTGGTGTCTTTGTTGACCAGGGACAGGGAGTATTTGTTGATGGCGCTTTTTAGCGGCAGCATTAGATAATCTTTTGCTACTGAGAGTGTTCCGCCGACGACTATTAGTTCAGGGTTGAACAAATTGATTAGTCCTGCAACCGCACGGCCAAGTGTATTTCCAATTTGCTCCATGATTTCTATCGCGAGTATATCCTCATGCCTCAGGGCGCGCAGTATGTCTTCTTGTGAGATGTCTTCTCCTTTGGCGTATTTATCTGATAATAAGGATATTTTCTTTTGCTTTAAGGCTTCAAGAAATAGTCTGTGCAGCGCTGAGCCGGATGCGCCGGTCTCCAGGCAGCCGGATTTTCCGCAGCGACAAAGAACGTCATTGTCTAACATAGGGAAGTGTCCGAACTCTCCGGAAAAGCCTGATTTTCCGTAATATAGCTTGCCGTCTATTATGATGCCGACTCCAAGGCCCCAGCTGGCGTTGATGAAAAGCATTGTCTTCTCGTTACTTGCGACTCCGCACATATATTCGCCATAAGTCATGGCACGCGTATCATTCTCTAGATGAACGGGATATCCCATTCTCTCCTCCAGCAAAACAGATAGCGGACGCTCTTCAAAATAGTAGTTGTAGCAGTAGCCGGTTTCTGAGTTTACGCGTCCCGACAGATTCACACCTATTGAAAGTATTTTTTTCTTGACAATCTTACTCTCTGATATAAAGTTCTTTACAACAGTACAAAGTCTGTCGAGAGACTGAATAGTGTTATCAATTTTAAAATGAACGGCACCTTTATAAAATACCATCTGCCCCTTGAAGTTTATAATACCCAGGTTTACAGAGTCTTGAGTAATGTCAACTCCGACAAAATAGCCGGCGTACGGGTTAAGTCCGTAAATATTTGGGCGCCTTCCGCCGCTGCGGCCTTGCTTGCCATAGTCATGCACAAAGCCCTCATTTATAAGCTCTCCAATAAGTTTGGTGGTCGTAGGGACGGATAAGTTAAGCTCCTTGCTTAAATCAGTAATGCTGAAGTCCCCGCCGGTGATGTAAAGACCAATAATCTGCCGCTTCAAAAGGGCATTTTTATTTCCCTCTTCAGCCTGGCGTAAAAAAGTTTCTGTCATAATCCTCTGTTTAACAGTACGTTCATGGTGCTGTCTTTATCATTTGCAAACGCCGTTTATGTTTGCTATTCACAAAGATAAAAATTTTTATTTTCTAAAGGCTACTTTATAAAGTTTTTACATAAATTTGTGAACCAAGATTGCACGCCGTCATATTGGTTATGACGACGTTATATTGGATATTACAACGTCATATCGGATATGACAACGTTATATTGGTTATTACGGCGTTATAAAATTAGATGTTATGGGAAGGAATTTTAGAGCAGTGATTTTATTCACGATGGCGGCGTTGCTGGCGTCTTGCGGCGGTGGCAGCGGAGGAAGCGGTACGTTTACTTATCCTTCAGGAGGTGGGAGCAGTTCCGGCGGCGGTACTGGCAGCGGGACTACTACGAATTATCCTACAGGATTGAGTGTCAGCCAGTTTACAGAGAACTTTTCAGACGGGACTAAGTGTGTGGGATGGGTTGCTATTGCGGATACTAAAGCAAATACAAAGCTGCATTTTGCTGCATATCAGCCATCTGCGGCATCAACTCCATCCGGAATTTTTACACAGTTCAAGTCTTCGGGTGCCGGGACTCCTTACGTTGTGACCAACGGCGGATACTTTTATAACGGAGCTTCTTTGAGCTTGCTGATTCATGATGGAATTGTGAAAAGCATTGCAGCTCAGGCAGATTACAACTGCACAGACCAAAAAGGAAAATCTATCGTGACCTATCCTGTGCGTGGTGCTTTTGGCCTTACATACTCCGGGAGCTTTGAGGCTCAGTGGGTTTACTGCGTTGCTGACCAGGCGAACAAGCCTTATGCGTTTCCTTCAACTATGGGGAATGATGAGCAAACAAAAACATATTTGAGTTCTCCCGTTACTTCAAAATCTGTCGGAGCGGTGCAATGGTCTCCTGCTGAGGCAATTGGAGGCGGTCCTGTTTTGGTAAAAAACAGCTTGAATGTTGCGGTTGCCTCATATTGGGGTGAACTTTTGGATGCAGGCGGAACCGCAGGTTTATCCCGACAGCCTCGTACTGCAATTGGCGCAACCTCTGATGGTAAGGTGATTGTGATAGTTTGCGATGGCCGCAATCAGAATGGAAGCATAGGGCTTACATTGAATGAGCTTGCTGCAAAATTTATTTCATTGGGTGCGGTATGTGCTGTGAATCTGGATGGTGGGGGCTCTTCTGAAATTGTGGGCAAGGATGGGAAGGCGCTGAATTCTCCGTCTGACGGAACAGAGCGTAACGTGCCAACTGCTGTTGTTCTATATGAAAAGTAGAACTTTTCTGATATTGCTTTTGTTTTTTGCTATGCCATTGAATGCACAGCAGACCAGACACATATACATGTGGATGGATATTGAAGCAAATTATTCCCGTCTCTCAGATGCTGATTCTGTCCGCTATTACATTGATAAAATGAAAGTTGCGGGCGTTACAGATATGGTGCTGGATGTTAAGTCAATCATGGGAACGGTTGCTTATCAGAGTAAAATTGCTCCGTATATGGGTGAATGGATGGGCGTTAGGAGAGCTCCTGATTATGATCTTGTGCAACTTGTTATTGATGAGGGACATAAATCCGGGATGGGAGTTTTTGCCTCTATGAATATTTTTGCGGGAGGTCACAATTATTATCGCAGCGGAATTCTGTTTGCCGGTGAGAGTAATCGCAAAATCAGTAATGGAGCTTTGAGCGCTGAGGGAGGCTTAAGCGCTGTTAATATAAGCTCTTGGCAATCACAGGTTTACTGGCGCAATGAGATTTTTCCCATACTCAGATGTATTGGAATTACAATGCCATGCTGAATCCTGCGGACCCGCAAGTGCAAGATTATGAGTTGTCTATCATTAAGGAGTTTGTTGGCAAGTATAAAGCTCTTGACGGAATTATCTTTGATAGAGTGCGTTATGATGATATAACTTCTGATTTTAGTAGTCTTTCCAGGGAAAAGTTTGAGAAATATATTGGACATGCCGTTAAAAATTGGCCGCAAGATGTTTTCAGCTGGAATCCAAGTGCGGCAGCTGACAGTGTAAAGGCTTATGTGTCAATTGGTAATGTTGGCAATGGCGCTGTTGGCGGAAGAGTGGATGTTGCCAGCCGTGTAAGAATGATTATGTCCCGCGGTCGTGCGGATTCTCTTTATAACGCTGATAAGCAGAATATTGTGCCGGGGCAGCTTTATGGCAAATGGCTGGAATGGAGAGCACATGTAATCAAAGAATTCCTGTCGCGAGCTAGAAAAGAAGTGAAGGAAATTAATCCGGATTTAAAAGTTGGAGTTTATACAGGTGCCTGGTATGACAGCTATTATAACGTTGGAGTTAATTGGGCATCAGAGCATTATGACTTGTCTGCCCAAATGGTAAAATTGCCTGCAACTACAATTGCTCCTGCAAGAGTAATTAGAAAATATCCTTGGGCTACAGCTAAATATGGCAAGCAGGGGTATGCGGAATTGCTGGATGTTTATATGAGCGGTTTCTATTATGAAAACATTTCCGCCGGAAACATCGGAGCCGTAAAAGATGTGTTGCGAGGTGCTGTGCCGTTGACAGGAAGTATCTGTGTATCAGTTTATCGCGGCAACGTTAATGGATTTGTAAGTAACATGCATGTGCTGTTGGGCAGTGGCGCAAGTAGTGCAAGTAGTGCGAGTAGTGCGAGTAGTGCAAGTAGTGCAAATAGTGCAAGTGTTGCAAATAGTGCAAGTGTTGCAAATAGTGCAAGTGTTGCAAATAGTGTAAGTGGGGCGAGTGATGTAGTTACCGGCGGCGGTTGTGACGGAGGCGTGATGATTTTTGATATGAGTCATATTGTGCATTATGGCTGGTGGGGACCTCTTAAAAATGCATTGAGCAGTAGATAATTATATATACCATGAAAAATATTATGGCAATTTCTTTATTAGCACTTGCGGCTTTTGCTTTTAATGGCAATGTATGCGCACAAACTGAACAGAAGGGACAATCGGTTAAAATCGTGAAAGCCTCTGACCCTCAGATAACTTACTCCGGAAGGGTGCTTTTTCACAGTAGCGGAAATGTGCAATCTGCCGGCAGCATGCAGTCCGGTAACAAGAAAACTCCGGCAGCGTTTCTTTTGACTGGGCCGGCGTTCATGCAACTTTCAAGTTTACAGGAGGTTATTGCGCAGTGCGGCTTTCAGATACCGGACGTGATTACTATAATGTCTTCATTGACGGCGTGTTAAGCAAGGTTGCTATTGCGCACGGCAATGACACAACAGTTGTGCTTGCTGAGAATTTGTCTAAGGGACCGCATACTTTGCTCATTCAGAAACGTACTGAGGGTGAGCAGGGTATGACTACTCTTCATGAATTCCTTTTAGCTCCCGACGGCAAAATTATCCAAGAAAATAAAAAATCGTCAAGCATTATTGCAAGGGATAAATCTTGTTCCGATGTAAAACTTGGTGCCAATAATCCTATCAAGAAACGCCGCATTTTATTTATTGGCAACTCGCTGACTTGCGGATATGGCACTGAATCTCTCTCCGGCAAAGAAGATTTCTTTGCGGCAACAGAAAATTGCAACAAGGCATTTGGCTGTATATTAAGCCGTTACTTTCATGCTGATTACACTTTAATTGCACATTCCGGTAGGGGAGTCGTACGCAACTGGGGAGACCCAAAGAAAGTATCTGTCGGGAATATGAGAGATAAAATGTTTAATATTTTTGATGAGCCGGGACATGCAAAAATTGCTGCCGAAATGCTAGCCAATAGCGGAAATAATTCAGGCAGCAAAGGCAATCTTGGGGATGTGGCTGATAATAAATATGATTATGCCTCTGACTCTCAAAAGCCTGATGTTGCGGTGATTAACCTGGGTACTAATGATTTTGGCACGGAGCCTTATCCAGATAAAAAAGATTTTATAGAGGCTTATTCGCAGATAGTTGCTGCGGTGCGTAAAATGTATGGTAATATTCCAATTATATGCATTGCTCCGCGCGTGCAAGGCCCTTGTTTTGACTATGTTGCGGAGTTTGTTGAGGGCAGTTCAAACAACTTGCACCTGGCTGCAATTTTTCAAGATTACTGTAATAATACAACTGACCTTGGAGCGTCTGAACATCCTAATTATGAGGGACAAAAGAAGATGGCAATGCTGATAGCTCCGTACATTTCTACAGTTACCGGCTGGGCTGTGGGGGGCGCATTTAAGTAGTTAATTTTATTAAAAAATAGGGCAACCTCTACTAAGAGGTTGCCTTTTTTATTTTACAGCTGCTTTGTATTCTCTGTTAAAGCGATCTGTGACAACAACCTCTATTTGATTGTCTGTGTGCTTGTTGCCGTTTTGATTGCCTGTCAATAACTCTGCCGGAATCCTTGCGCGGAACAGATGCTCTGTTGGCATTGGGGCTATCCAGTCATATTTTATTTTGCTTCGGTCAGAACAAAGCGCCTCTGCATCAGGGTCATTGCCTGTGTATTGCTCCATCCTGCCCATGCATTTCCCGTTCAGGTACCACTCAACTTTCCATCCCTCATCAAAATTCCAAACATTTGCAATTAGCTCTTTATCAGAACTTGCGGAACTTGCGGATGTTGCGGTTGAAGCAGTGGCAGTAGCAGCATTAGCAGAAGTAGCAGAAGTGCAGCATTAGCAGAAGTAGCAGAAGTAGCAGAAGTGGCAGAAGTGCAGAAGTGGCTGCATCTTTTAAGTAAGCTTTTGCCTGATATGAATCCGGCAGTCCTGCGCCTTTGTATAACCATTTGACATTCTTGCCGTTGACATCAAATATTGCGTAGCCCTGAGGTGTTCCGTCCAGACAAATTTTGCCGGGGTAGGGGGCACCGCACCACCACGTGCCGCAGACTGCCGCTATGTTATGTTCATAAATATCAGTACCTTGCAGGCATCCGTTTGCATCATCAATCTTGATTTGCGAATTACCTTTTGCATTGCCTGTATTAACAGCAGTGCTTCTACTATTTTTTGCAAACGGCATGAGCGAGTGGTCAATGTTCAGATTATAATGCATGTGACCCGATATGATATGTGTCTTGCGGCCTGCCAGAACGCTGTACAAATGTTCTGCGTTAACCAGCTGATCTGCAAGTGAATTGAAGTCAAACTGGAATGGCTGCTGCTGTTTTGTAAGAGAGGTCGGCATGTGAATTACCAGGAATATTATTTTGTCCTTTGGCACAAATTGCAAATCTTGCTCTAGCCAGCGGAACGTAGTTTCATCAATGTAGCCAATGTAATCTCCGTCGCGACCTATATAAAAATTGTCATCCAAAAAAATGTAGTGAGCCTGCCCCTTGTTAAAAGAGTAGCGGACAGGTCCAAAATATTTCTCAAAAGTAGAGTATGACGTCTCAAATGTGCGGCCGCCGTAAGTTTGGTCATGATTGCCTATTGTTTTGAAAATAGGCATATTAAGACGGTCTTGAATCTCTATGTATCTTGGGAAAAGCTGCGGTGAATCTCCAACCATGTCTCCGCAGTCCACTCCAAAAATATCTATTTTTTCACTCGCGACAGATATGTCTGTTAATATATTTGTGTTGATTGTATTTGTGGTTTTCTTACTTCCGCGTTTAGATTTTTTACTCTTTTTAGCGCTCGTATTCTGCGTCTGATTATTACTTAAACTAGAATATGCTCCGTTAACGTATGTTGACATGAATTCATTGATATCCTTCACAATTGGCTCATACATATCTAGTTCCTTATTGCTTGTTACCTGCACGTCTGCTTGGGCAACAAAGATATGGTGCTCATCCTGGTTCTTAAAGATTTCAAAGTCATTGCGCGGCCAGCCATCATTTCCTTCATTTGATTTTACATTGTTCTTGCTTATTTCCTGGTAGAACGCAGGTCTGGAACCGTTGCGTGATGTTGTGTATCCTGCAGGGGTAGAGATGCTTATGAACTTTGCATCCTGATTTGTTTCAAGCATGTAATAACCTGTCTTGTTGGTGCAGGTAACGTTGTATCCGTCAGTTACCGCAACCCCTTCCACCCCGTTTCCATTGCACATGACAAATCCGTTTACCATTCTGTTGGAGAATGACTTAACAACGCTTTGTGCATTTGCAATATTTATTGATGCCAGCACAAGTAAAAGTTCCAACGGAACTTTTTGTATGTAATTGCAAATCAGTTGTTTAATTTTTTTCATCTCAGTATGTTTATAAACTAACTTATTGTGAATCAAATATATGTAAAAAGTTGCGAGGGAACTATTATTTATTTGCAGCTTTGTATTTGTCAATCCCGGCTTTTAGTTCATCCCAGTAGCCGTTCGCTTTTACTGAACTCATGTCAAAGCAGAAGTAGCCGTTGCCTGAATTGATGCAGGCGTCTACGCTGTTTGTAACTGCAAGACTGAGTGTTGCAGGCGTTTGTCCGCCTGTGTACCAGTTGCCGACATCGGGTCCGCCTGCGTATTTTGTAGCGCCGTTAATTACTATTCCGGCTTGTTTGCAGAAGCCCTGTATAGTCCACTCTGTGCTTCCATAAACATTTGAAGGAGTGGCGTATGCGCCAATCAGCATGAAGTCAAGCAGACTTGCATAACCGTAGTTTTTATAATCTGCGGAGGCCCAGTTTGGATAGTATAAAGATGTGTCATAAGTGCTGCTTGCCCAGTTTACTCCGCTTTCATAATAACTTGAGTACCAGCCTCCAACGTAAGTTCCAAATTGTATTGACGGGTTAACGGCCTTTACTGCCGCACGTGCTTTTGAGACAAAATCATATATGGTTTTTGCTCTGAACTCCAGCCATTTTTTCATGTACTTTGGAGCAGTGGCGCTTGTAACTGAGCTAGGGTCAGTATTATATGCCAGGCAATCATTTGGCCAGTTCCCGACAGTTGTTCCAATGTATGCCTCAAATTTTGCGCGGGTGTAGTCAGAAAAATCGCTAGATGCATCATCATATCTGCAGCGGTCCAGGAATATGCCGTCAATTTTATATGCGGCTAAATCTCTGAGCATTTGTAGAATATAGTTCTGTACATCTTCCCTTAACGGATTTAAAAATTTTGTTCCGTATGTAGAAGGGTCGGAAATATCCATCTCGTTCACAATTCCTGATGCAGTATTAATTGATGTGCACCAATCTTTTCTGGAGGATTCTCTAAACAGCATGCCTTGCTCTCCAAGTCCGTACATATACTTGCAACCTCCCGTAAATGTGTTGATTGCAGCGTGGACTTTAAGACCAAGCGCATGCCCCGCATCTATAAACGCCTGAAGATAATCCCATGTTGCCGTTCTCTCAAAGAAGCGATATGATGAACCCTCCCAAATATCAAGCTTTGTAACCTGCCGCTCAGCAGATGTTTTGAACAGCACATCTCCCTCGGAAGGACGCACGTCAACTACAATGTCTGTGAATCCCGCGTCATAAGCCAGCTTTAAATCTGCCGCAATATTATCTTTTGAATTTGCATAAGATTTAAAGTTTGCTGCTGCGTCAATCCACAAATATCTTGGTTTTAAGGTAGTTGTCTTGCTTGTCGTATCTCCCTTTGGGTATACGAAATGGTCGTCGTTTCCCTTTGTACAGGAGAAAAGTGTAACTGTCGCGATGAAAATTAAAACTAAAAACCGCACCGCAAAACAGGGACAATTACTTGATATTCTTTTCATTTAATTTAAATGATTTTCACTATGTAAATTTAAATAAAAAAACTCCCGCCGTAAAGTGGGGCGGGAGTTTTCCAACTTATATAACCCTACTGCTTAATACAGTCAAATTTGAAGCATTCGATGGCATCATTGTTATGCTCGATGTAAACCATATACATCATGTAACCATCTAGTGTTGAATAAAGTACAACATCTCCGCAAGCTCCAACTCCATCTCCGGTTGAGTAGTATGAAGTTAATGTTGGTTTGTAAGCCATTGGTGTTGTTGCATCTACAGTTCCTGCAAATGAGCTTGGATTGCTTGCATCATACATGTAAAGCAACTGAGCCATACCCCATTGAGGGAAGTGAGAAGTGCAAAGCAATGCTGCATAAACGGCTTTGTTAAAGGTAACTGTGCCGATTGAATTGTTGTTGTATCCCCAGCCTGTTCCGTCGCTTTGAGGGCCAAGCATTACGCTTCCCGCAAATGAAGTTCCGTTAACAAAGTACAGATTATCATATCCGCTGTCATAGCATGAAGCCATTAAACCGTTGGCAATGTTGTTTGAAAGAGGAGAGACATCTGCGTTGTTGCCGGGACCTGCTCCCCAGCCCGGAGTTGCTCCAATGTTGGAAGTGGTTGCTCTAACCGGTGCACCAACAGTTCCGTTAGTTATTGTCCAGTAAACAATATCATTGCTAACACTCACTCCGTCAATGCCTTCTACAGTTGCAACTATCAAAGCGTTTCCGTCCAAATCTCCGTGAACGCGTACTTTGTATCCAAGAGGGAATCCGTCGGGAATAGTATAAGAAAGCAATAATGTAGGTGCTGTTTTAACGCTGTTAGTTCTCCAAATCTTAAACTCAGTAGCAGAATAGTTGCAGATTATCATATTGCCTGCATCATCATTCTTTACGCAACCCGATGCGTCAGCAGAGCCAAGGTTGATACTCCCTTTGGCTGAGCCATTTGCAAGGTCCAGATAAACCGGCGTTGTGCCGTTGCTGCTGTTTACTACAACATAACCGTCGCATACAGCCAATGATACATTGTTCAAAACCTCGTAAGGCGAGCCAATTGCAGAGGCTTGTTTGCTCCACAATAAAGTCTCTGAGCCTGAGCGGAATCCGTAAGAAGTTTTCTCCGGCTGTTTAAGAACAATCTTATATTCTCTCTTATCTCCGTTCTGAGCGGTAACAGTTACAAGCGTGTCCTTATAGAAGTTCATCGTTGCAACTCCGTCATAATTAGAGGTTGCGTGAGGGTCAAGAGTGATGGAAGGTGTAACTGCGCTCACATCAACACCTGCGCCGACAGGGAAGGTAACTGTATTAGCTGTGTTGTCAACAATTCCTGTAAGTGAAGGGTTTGTGACAGAGAAAGCTTGTATTTTGTTTCCCGACAGTTTAACAATTTCACCCCTGATGCAGATTTTATGCTGCTCTCCGCGGCCGTCCGTATAGGTGAAATAGTTTGGCTGGGTTAGGTCCAAGATGCCAAGCTTTGGCTCTATAAAGCAGTTGTAATCCATTGTTGCATAGACCTTCATGCTAGTAATATCAGTAACCTGATTATTGCTCTCTTCCGGGTAATAATAAGGTATTTTAATTACAATATCTTGAGTAAGGTCAGAAACCGTGGCGGTAAATGTTGCTGCGGAATTTCCCTTATATGTTCCAGAATTGAACATAGCTGAAACGCTTGTAAGTCCAAGAGATTCAGTTGTTGGTGTGAAATCCTGAGGACTCTGGCAGCTTGCAAAAATTCCTGCAAACGCCAGCATTATCATCATAAATTTTTTCATCTGTTTCATAATAATTACCTCCATGCTTCAAATTGTTGTACAGCGGTATTGTTCTGCAACTCATCTTCCGGCATAGGAATCTGATACAATCTTGCCGGGAAGTATCTGTCTTGTCCGTCGCAGTCAACATAAGTGTAATTAAGGACTCCGCCAATTCTGTCAATTCTTAGTCCGTGAACTCTTGTTCCGGTATAAGCGGTAGCTGAAAGTTTCCAGCGGCGCATGTCCCAATAAAGCTGTCCTTCAAATGCAAGCTCAACTTTTCTCTCATGCTGAATGGCAGCCAAAAGATCTGTGCCTGAGTAATTTCTCTGTGGAAGATTAACTCTTGCACGTACCTGATTCATGTAAGTTCTTGCGTCAGCCTCTTTGCCGCTGATGTGATATGCTGCTTCTGAAGCGTTTAGCAAAACTTCCGCATAGCGCAGTGCAATCCAAGGAGATGTAGCACGGTCATTTACAGACATATCGTGAGTCTCATCTACAAGTTTTCTTAAGAAATATCCTGTGGTTGTCTTGCCGCCTGTCTGAGGTTTCTCTTTCCATGCTATGTAACCATCTTTGCTTGCTGCATCCGTGGTGATATTCATAGTGCGTCCTTTCCAAGTGCAGCCGTTGTAAATAATTGTCTCTGCGAATCTTGGCTCAAGTTCATCATAAGGAGGGGTAGCTGTTGTAGCTGTAGTTGTGGCGTTATCCCACTCGCTCCAGTCAACTTGTGTTCCGTTAGCTTTTTCATACATCTCTACCATTTCCTGAGTAGGGGTGCCGAGAGCTCCCGTTACAATTCCTGCGTCTCCGCCGGGTGAGAAGTTAAGGTCAAAGCTGTGAGTTACTCCGCTCAGATTGTACTGATATTCAATGATTGATTCAGTATTTCCTTGTGCTGCAGTTGTTGACCAAGCTGTCTTGTAATCTGCGGTTAATGAATATTTGCCAGACTTGATAACTGCGGAAGCAGCATCAAAAGCATCCTGCCAGCGCTCTGCATAAAGCATTGCACGTGAAAGCATTCCGTAAGCGGCGTACTTTGTCAAACGTCCCGTAGCACTTGTCTCCGGAAGATTTGTAGCAGCAAATTCCAGCTCATCATAAACATATTGCCAGCAATCAGCCTCTGAACTTAGCGGCATGTTATACTGATATGTATTGTCCAAATCTTCAGTTCTTAAAATGCACTGCTTGCTGCGTTTTAGAATTTCAAAATACAGCCAGCCTCTGAAGAATCTGCACTCTGCAAGAAGACGAGTCTTTGTTGCGTCATCATAAGCAGCGTACTTGTCGATATTTCTGATAGCTATGTTAACTTGTGATATATAGCCATATAGAAGGTCCCAGCTTCCCAGGAAAAATGCTGCCGTTGAAGCAGGAAGACCATCTTCTGCGTAAGCAATCTGGTTTGCAAACCACATGTGTGTATTTAATGTGGTGCAACCATACTTCAAAGTCTCTGTCATTCCTTCTGTTAGTCCGACAGATGATTGGCCAACATCAAATTGACCCATTGCATCAATGAAGTGGTAAAAACGATTGACTGCCAGTTCTGTATAATTTGCATCTGCAAACAACATCTTGTCAGATTGTGAATTTGTTGGTGTCAAATC
Source organism: Bacteroidales bacterium (assembly GCA_022647615.1). Taxonomy (NCBI): domain Bacteria; kingdom Pseudomonadati; phylum Bacteroidota; class Bacteroidia; order Bacteroidales; species Bacteroidales bacterium. Next base: position 2,173,919 of record JALCKZ010000001.1, on the reverse strand, counting down.
CATATAGCTGTTGCAAGAATTCAGCAGCAGAGCTACACATGCAATCAATGATAATAATGTATATTTTTTCATAATATTCATCCTATTATAGTGTTTATAATGTGATAGTTAGACCGCACATAAATGTACGCTGCTGAGGATAATATCCGTTATTTACACCAGGGGACTCAGGATCAATTCCTTTAGGAAGGCCGTCCCATGTAAACAAGTTTGTGCCCTCTATGTAAACGCGTAAACTCTTTACTTTAATGTAGTTTAGCCACTTAGAAGGAACGTTGTATCCAATTTGCGCAGATTTTAGACGCAAATATTTTCCGTTCTTATACCAGAAAGTAGAAGCAAGACCGTTGTTATTGGTTGGTGATGAAACGGTTAGACGAGGATATTTTCCGTTAGGGTTATCCTCCGTCCATGCTCCGGTAACCAGCCATTTAGGAGAGTTGCCTCCCTCTTTGAAGGTTTCCGTATAGACCGTATTATCATCATTTCCATTGTAATATGTACCGGTTAGTGATACGTCACATCTTGTAGCTCCCGTGAACAGGAATGAGAAATCAAATCCTTTCCAAGAACCATCGATTGACAGACCGCCCTGAAGTACAGGGGTATTGGAACGTCCGGTAAATACTTTATCCTGATATTCAACAACTCCGTCTCCGTTTATATCTCTGTATTTGATATCTCCAACTCTTGGACGTTGTCCAAATGGCCATGCGGAATTATCAATTTCTTCCTCGCTTCTGTAAAGCCCTTCTGCTACCCAACCTAGCATCTCTCCAACCTGATGACCTGTAAGTCTCTGATAAGCAGGTTCATTAGGACTGTCGGGATACTTAAGCCAGCGCGTATAGGCATGAGACAAATTAAGCGCAATGCTGTAATTGAATGCGTTACTGCCGCTGCCTATAGAGTTCTTGTGAGTAAGTTTAAGCTCAAATCCTTTGGTATCCATCTTGCTGTAGTTCTCTACATCTTTGTAATATGAACCAACTGAGCCTGGTACGTTGCCGCCCATTGATTGAAGAATATCATAATTGTAGTTGTAGAACATATCAAATTCAATTCCCAACAATTCATGGAAAATAGAGGCATCAAATCCAACGTTGTAAGCTTTAACGCGCTCCCATGTTAGATAAGGATTTGCAACTGATGAGTCATACAAAGTAGTGTAGCGTGTTCCGTTCAAATAAAGCGGTGATGTTGCGCTATAAAGATTTAGGAATTTGTATGGTGAAACTGAATCATCTCCGGTCTCTCCGATGGATGCTCTAATCTTTAAATTATCAAGCCATTGTACATCTTTTAGCCAAGGCTCCTGTGACATTCTCCATCCAAGAGAAGCGGCAGGGAAGAATCCCCATCTTGAACCGTTCATTCCATTGAATCTGTAAGAAGCATCATATCTTCCGGATAGTTCAACAAAATATTTCTTTGCATAATCATAACTGATACGGCCAACGTAACCTGCTGTACGTGAGTGGTAACTCATACCTGAAATTGGACTGTCAGCTGCGGTTGCAAAGTCTAGTTCTGCAAGTTCAACAAATGGAAGACTCTTTCCGTATGCGGCCAAATTGTTTGACCTGTTATCTCTTTCCTCTCCAACTAACGTTACATCAACGTAGTGGTCCCCAAATGTGTGATTATAGTATAGGCCGATATTTCCAACCATGCTTGTATAACGAGAAGTTCCTTCTCCCAAAGTGTTGTATGTAACGTTGCGTACGTCCATCATTTTTGAGTAAGAAATATCTGTACTTGAGGCACTTGGAAGAGCAGCTTGCATTACGTAATAAGGTGTTGCAAGAATCTTGCTGTAGCTGTAGCCGTGGTCCCATGAGCCGTTTGCTTTGATTTCCAACCCTTTAACCCAAGGAACGCTGTAAACCAAATTCAAAGTTGTCTGCAAGTCTAAAGAGAAATTCTTATTGTATCCCGACAGTTCAGTAGCCGCTATTGGGCTTGAGCCTTGTCCGTATTTATTAGGAGATGCAACAGGAAGACCGTTGTAAGTTGTTGGAAGGAAAGGAAGTGCGGCAATAGTCTGACGTGCCACTGACATCCATTCATCACTTCCGCTGCCTCCTTCTCCGCCACCTGCTCCAAATCCCGGACGCTCCTGTTTGCTATATTGTCCCGCAACTCCAAAAGTCATCTTAAGATTTTTTGCAAGCTGTGCGTCAATGTTTGAACGCAAGTTGTAACGTTTGTATGTGAAGTTCTTGATGTTACCATCTTGTCCCATGTAACCTAGTGAGGCAAAGTATTTTATGTTGTCATTGCCTCCGGTTGCGGTAACGGTGTGTTTTTGATTGTGACCGGTCCCAAATACTTTTTTAATCCAGTTTGTATTTGCCCATCCGTCAGTATCATCTCCGTTAGTCATCTTTGCTACCATATCATCAGTGAATATTGGGGAATATCCGTCCATCTCCAATCCTTTGTTATAGTAGTAAGCATACTCAGGTCCGTTAAGGAAAGTAGGGAAGTTTGCATTTTTTGAAATACCGTAGCTTCCATCATAAGTAATCTGATTCTCACCAACTTTACCGTGTTTGGTAGTAACAATAATAACACCTCCTGCACTCTGAAGTCCGTAAACCGCAGCGGCAGCAGCATCCTTTAATACGGAGATACTCTCAATGTTATTTGGATCTATGTCATTGATTGAACGAGGCATACCATCTACGATGTAGGTAACGCCATATTGAGAACCTCTGATGTTCAAAGAGGCGTGGTCTGAACCTGGCTGTCCGGATTCCTGTACAGCTGTAAGTCCTGTTACGCGGCCTGCAAGCATGTTGGATACATTGGTTGCAGGAGTCTTAAGAAGTTCATCTCCCTTAACCGCTGATACAGCGCCTGTTAGAGTAGTCTTGGTTTTTGTGCCGTATCCAACTACAATAACATCTTCCAGCTTGTTAGCCTCATATTCCATCTTAATGTTAATGACCGCGCGTCTTCCGACATTCTCTTCATGAGTCTTCATGCCGATGAATGTAAATACCAGGACATCAGTCTGTTTGGCCGTTATTTTATAACGTCCGTCAAGTCCTGTAGTCGCCCCGTTAGTAGTACCTTTAATCACAACGTAAGCACCGGGCAGCGGTGCTCCGTCTGAGTCTAAAACAGTACCGCTAACTTGTTGTCTCTGTGCGTAAGCTGCTGCAGAAATTGTTATTACACAAAGAATTGTGAATAACCTGCGCATCACGCTCCAAAGGCTTCTTTTTAAATTAGCTTGTTTCATAGGTAATGATTTTGGTTATTTTATTTTGTTTGATTTTTATATCTCTCTGTAAATTAGATTCTATTGGCATTTCTCCAGAATCTGCCATATCTGATACATGGCTCTTGGAACATGGAAACATCCTTTCCATTTACCTCCTTTAAGAGGTAATAATACTTCTCCGCGACGGTTCAGATATCCAAACCATTCCGGGTATTTAGTATCCTTAAAATGTTTCCACATATAATCGTGAACTTTCTCAAACCATTTTAGGCACTCTTTGTTGCCGGTAAGCTGATAAGCTTTAATCATAGTGATTGCAGCCTCCAGATGAACCCACCAAAGTTTCTGGTCCCATTCCAGCTGCTGCTGAGGATAACCCTTGCGGTCCATAAAATAAAATATGCCGCCGTACTCTTTATCCCATCCAAAATCTATGGTCTTTAAAGCTATCTCTATTGCTTTATTTATCAGCTCTTTATCATTTGCTCTGACACCCAGCGCCATCATGAACCACATAGCCTCCAGTGAATGTCCGGGATTAATTGTGCGTCCCTCAAAACAATCAAGAAGCGAGTTGTCTTTTGCATTTACATTCTCTACAATCAGTCCCAAATCTTTCTGATAGAAAACATCCATCACTTCATGACGGCAAATATCTATTGTCTCATCAAGTGTCTTTGGGTCCATAAGTTTCTCAATTTCAAGGGCCAGGTTGCATAGAATCATAGGAAGCGCAAAGTCTTTCATTGGACGGGTGCCCGGATAAATCTTGCACCACTGTCCTTTTGGATTTCCTCTTCTCTCCAGAACTCTTGCAAAAGTCTTCTTTGTGATCTCTGCATACTCCTCATTACCAGTTGCAAGCGCAAGCTGTCCAAAAGCCATGATTGCAAAAGTGTCTGAGAAAATGTTGTAAGGTTGTACAAGCGGCTTGCCCTCCCTGTTAAGAGAGAAGTACCAATTGTAGTTCCCGTCGTGACCAAATTTCTTAAGAAATTCTCCACCCTGAACTGCAGCGTCCAGCCATTCCTGTCTCTTTTCAACATTGTTGTAAAGCATTGAGAATAACCAGACTTCACGCCCCTGCAGCCAGATGAACTTGTCAGTGTCATATACGCTGCCGTCTCTGTTTAAGCAGGAGAAATATCCTCCAAACTCTTTGTCAATAGAGTGTTCCAGCCAAAAAGGGAGGACATTGTCATAAAGTTCCGACTTGTATTGGTCGGCCAATTTTTTAAAGTTCATAAGTTATTTTTAAGTTGTATATATTCTTTTTTATCCCGACAGATTAACTATCGGGATTATAAATATTTATCTATTAATCCTTTGATTTCCAGTATTGTTCAATCTCCTCAAGCGTCTTGCCTGTTGTCTCCGGAACTCCCTTCCACATTATTAATATGTATGGAACGCACATTGCCGCAAACAGGAAGAATGTTCCCGCAGGGGTTAAATTCTCCAGCATCCAAGGAGTCAGCTGTCCAATTAAATAGGTGCCAATCCACAAAGAAAGTCCTGCAATTGACATTGCAAGTCCGCGGACGCTGTTTGGATACATCTCTGATAATATGACAAATACAACGGCGCAAATTGAGATGGCGCAGCAGAAAACATAGAACAAGAAGAAGATTAGCAGGAACAAATTTGGAAGTCCCATTGAATCTTTGAACAGGAAGTAAAAGCCTATCATTAAAAGAGATAGAATCATTCCCGATACTCCCCAGTAAACAAGTTTCTTTCTTCCTACCTTATCTATTATTATTACCGCAATAATTGTGGTGACCATATTTACAAGACCTACAAGTACTTGAGAGAACAAAGAGTGAGTTACGTCCAGTCCGGCATCCTGGAAAATTGAAGGGCCGTAATACAAAACTGCATTAACACCCATGAACTGACCAAGCATTGCAATTGCAATTCCAATCCAGAGCGCCTTGCGCATCCCTCTGGTGTTTAGCTGTTTCCACTCTGATTTTGTGCTGCTTGTGTTGTTGCTGCCAGATGCTTTACTGCTTGTATTCTCTTTTATTGCTGATGCTGTGTTGTTTGCTGAGGACGATATAGACTTTGTATACTCCAGCTGTTGCTGAGCCTCTTCCTTTGTCCTGTATATTTTTCCTAAAACCCCAAGTGCTTTACCATCGCGATTCTTAATAATAAGCCAGCGCGGACTCTCCGGAATCAAGAAGATTATCAGGAAGAATAAAAGTGCCGGAACTATCTCTGCGCCAAGCATTCCGCGCCATGTTTCCGTTACAAATAATCTGTTCCAAAACGGAGATGTGAACTGCCCGCTTACAGAGGCTTGTAGTATCCAATAATTAATAATGTATGCTAGTACAAAACCTACTGTTACGGCAAGTTGATACATGGATACCATTGTGCCTCTGTATTTTGCGACTGATATTTCAGAGATGTAAATAGGGGAAACTATAGAAACAATACCTATGCCGAAGCCTCCTATCATCCTGTAAATGACCAGTTGCGGAAAAGTGGTGCAGATCGCGCAACCTATTGCAGTCCATGAAAAAAAGACGGCGGAGATAAGCATTGTGATTTTTCTGCCGAGTCCGTCGCTCAAAAGACCGGCTACAGAAACTCCTATTATTGAGCCGATTAGCGCGCAACCGACATACCAGCCTTGCTGCATTGTGTTGAGAGAAAACTGTTTGGCAACATCGGATACTGTACCTGAAATTACAGCCGTATCATAACCAAACAGGATTCCTCCCATTGCGGCAACCACTGCCAGAAAAACAATGTACCCCGTATTTGTCTGATTTTTCATGAGTTAATTAATAAGTTGTTTTGTTTTGTTAAAAGAACAGGTCAGGTAATATTTAAATAAAAGGTTAAGTAAAATCTTAAATAATGAGCTTAGTAATTTTCTGTCGGGAGCTTAATATTACTTTATATTAAAGTACTCCTTGTATCTGTCATACAGGTGGCCTGCCTGTAAATAAGCAGATTGCGGGCTCATAAAGTGTGAGAACTCAAAAGTGATGGCCTTGTCATAATTGCAGCGCTTTGCGGCCTCCAGCTTCATTCTCAGCTTGTCAAATTTAATAGGCAAGAAATTGATAGGCATGTCGCGGTCAAATGACTCTGCGTTTGTCCAGCACTGCATTCCGTATTTGTCTGCAAGTTTCTTATTTACAGAGAAAAACGCGTCCAGCTCATCATAATCTATGTGACCGTCCTGGAATGCGCAAGCATCCACAACATCATGAATTCCGTCAAATATTTCATTCCACTCCTTCTCGTGCTCCTGCACTGAAATTGCCTGATCATTAGTCATTTTGCCGGTTCCCATTACGGCTTTCTTTCCGTCAATCCATGGAGAAATAAAAGTATGAAGACCGCCGGAAACATCTTTGCACTGCTTGCCCATTTGATGGAAAGCGCTGATAGCGCCCTTGGTACGGCGGCTGATTTCTCCGCTGATATACCATCCCTGGAAACTCTTGTACTTGCTCCCATACATCTTCCAAATCTCATCAATGACATATTTGTTGTCCTCTATCTCCCATGTCATATCTCCTGTGTCCCAGTATCTTCCGGAATCATAAAGTCCAAAATAATATTTCATTCCGTACTTTTCCGCAAGCCTCAAAAACATATCTACCAAATCAACTGAAGGCATGTAGCACCCTTTCTTTAATAGGTATGGACTTGGCCATGTAATGAACTTTCTGTAACCTGAGCGAATCTCTATAACTGTATCAATGCCAATGTCTTTCATGTATCTGAAATCACGGTCCCATTCCTTCTCCCCCCAGTTCTGGTGAGGAATATCGTGGGAAATCTCATCCAGGAAAGTACCCGTAATGCGTATGCCATTCTCCTTTGGAACAATCAGCTTATTGCCAAATTCTCCAACGCTTACCCCATCTCCGCCTTTACCGCCGATAATAGAATTGATATTTGCCGTACGCTCCGCACCATTTAGAAGTGAAGGAGTTACAACGGCCGCTGAAGCTGCAAGCGCAGCCTTCTTAATAAAATCTCTGCGATTAAAATCTGTCATAATAAAGTCCCTTTACAGGTTAATTCAATCTTTAGTTTAGGAGCAAGATGTTAATAAAACCTCTTGCTTTGTAAAGCAAATATAATAAAAAAATTTATTAATGCTTGCATTTCAAAAAATAATTTTTATTTTTGTAACAGTTAATGTACAAATGCTGTAACGCCGTATTACCGGATATGACAGCGTAATATTGGATATGACGACGTGATATTGGATATAACAGCGTATTATTGGTTATTACGGCGTATTATTGGTTATTACGACGTACTTTTGGCTTTTGGATAATTTAAACTTAAAGGATATGAAAAGGATTTTTTTACCGTTTGTTATGTGTGTAGCGTTTGTTGGCAGCGCGCTTGCCCAGAGCGGCAAGGCGGATTTTAATCAGGTGATTCCTAAACCTATGGAGATTACCTCTGTTTCTGCGGGGAATGCTGCTACTTCTGCAGTTCCTGCAAAGAGCTTTGTGTTAAGTAGTTCTACGGTTGTCCGTTATGATGCGGCTGATGCCAAGATGGTGAGCAACGCCAAGTTTTTGCAGCAGTATATTAAGGATGCTACGGGGATTGAGGTTGCAATTAAACCGTTTGACAAGCCAGCTGCACCTGGTCAGAAGCATTACGGCATGTACAAGAGCTTCAGTAAGTTGCAGAATGCTATTGTGCTGAGAGTTCATGATGGTGAGCACATGCATAACGGCAAGGATGCAAAATGCAATAATGAAGAGGGAATGTGCCTTTCTAAAAATAAGGAGGCATATAAGATGATGGTTGCTGAGAAGACAATCGTGATTGACGGTGGTTCGGATGCGGGTGTCTTTTACGGACTTCAGACTTTGCGCAAGGCGCTGCCGGTTGCAAAGGCAAAGACTGTGGCAACGTCTGGCAATGCAAAAAAAACTGTCGGGAACTACAAAAGCATAACAGTGCCGGCCTGCCAAATATCTGATGCTCCGCGTTTTGCGTGGAGGGGTATGATGCTGGATTGTTCACGTCATTTTTGGAGCGTTGAAGAGGTTAAGCAATTCATTGATATTCTTGCTCTTCACAATTGCAATACTTTTCACTGGCATCTTTCTGATGATCAGGGCTGGAGAATTGAGATTAAGAAATATCCTAATTTGACCAAGATAGGTTCCATGAGAAAAGAGACCGTAATTGGCAAATTGCCAGGTAAATGGGACGGCAAGCCTTATGGCGGATTTTATACACAGGAGCAGGCAAAGGAAATTGTAAAGTATGCGGCTGAGAGGTTTATCACGATAGTTCCTGAAATTGATATGCCGGGCCACATGACTGCTGCAATTGCCTCATATCCATTGCTTAGCTGCAGCGGAGAGCCAAGAGACGTTTGGACTCAGTGGGGAATTTCTGACGGAATTTTGTGCGTTGGCAAAGAGACAACTTTTGAATTTGTTAAAGGAGTTTTGGATGAACTGATGGAAATTTTCCCTGGGAAAGTTATTCATATCGGAGGTGACGAGTGTCCGGAGAGTAATTGGGAAAAATGTCCTTTGTGCCAGAAACTTGTTGAGAAAGAGGGTTATAAGACAGATGCAAAGAGCAATGCATTCCGCAAGTTGCAGTACTATTTCACAGGACGCATTGACAAATATCTTGCTTCAAAGGGGCGTGAGATTATTGGATGGGATGAAATTCAAGGAGGTGACCTGGCCAAGGATGACATTATTATGTCATGGCAGGGAGAGGTTGGAGGAATGACTGCCGTGCGCAACGGACATGATGCGGTTATGGCTCCTAACACTTATTTATACTTTGATTATTATCAGGCTAAAAATGTTGATAAAGAGCCATTTGCAATAGGGGGCTACATTCCTGTCCGGCAAGTTTACAGTTATGAACCTGTCCCTTCATCATTGAGCAAAGAGGAATCAAAACATATTCGCGGTTTGCAGGCAAACTTATGGACGGAATATATTCCTACTTTCCAGCAAGCTGAGTATATGATACTTCCTCGTCTTGCTGCTTTGTGCGAAGTTCAATGGAGCCAGCCCCAGAACAAAAATTATGAGTCTTTCTTGTTGAGAATGAACAGTATGCGCAAGTTCTACGATTTGTACAATTACAACTACGCCAAACATATTTTTGACGGTTCCGATAAGTAACTATTATTAAAGAAGGTTTTTCTAACAAAAAAATGCCGTCCTTTTGGGGCGGCATTTTCCACTTAAATATTGTTCTTTAACCTAACCTGTCAAATTTAATTTCAGCTATTGCAAACAGTAGTATTACTGCCTGCAACAGCTGGAATATTTTTTAATCTGTTGGCATTGTATAACTGTCTGGGAAAGTGAATCTTTCCGGATATGCAGGATCAGCTGCGCTTCCGCCTTCATACCATCTCTTGGCTGTGTTTGCAGCACCAGGGAAGTGGTAATCTACGGTAGCTTCAACTACGCGTCCTGTAAGTTTTACACTGCCTACAGTCAAATACATTTTGCTGGTTCTTCCGCTGCTGTAAACTCCGGTGTTTTGCTCGTCAGGCCAAATTACTTTGCCCTTGCTTATTGAGAAGCAAATTGTGTAGCCCTTTGCCGCAGAATATCCGTCATTATAGAAGCAGTCAGGAAGTTCATAGTAATGAGCCTCTTCCGCTTCATAAACGGGTTGAGACCAATCTTCTTCCGGCCAGTCGCTGTGATATGTGCCATTGCCTATCAGCTTCATAGTCAGCTTTCTCTTGGCCTGTACCTGAGTAGAAGATATGCCGGAAACGGAAACATCAGAATCATTTTTTAGAGTGATTGTGATATCATTTGCCGCTCCAGTAAAATTATTCAGGTCTGCATAAGAGAATGTGATGTATGCAACTGACTCTCCATCAGCAAAATCAAAAGAAGTTGATGATGGGGTGAAAGCTCCCGACGGGTCATCTATCGTGACCGGAACTGATGCCGCGCCGTTCTTATTTCCTCTCCACAGCGGAACCTGGAATTTGTTGCCGTCCGCAGGGAGCATATTAATTTGAATAACGGAAGATGGGAAAGATGCGCTTACATCTGTCGGCTTGTAAACCGTCCCGTCTATACTTTTGCATGAGGTGAAAAATGCACCTGCCGCAACTGCCATTAATATTAAAAATATCTTTTTCATAAATGATTTCATTTTAAAATTTGTAATTTTTTATCATCCATGCAAAACATTATGGCTCAGGATTTTGGTCGGCCGATGTAATATTTGCGTTACCATCTATTTCCGCTTGTGGAATTGGCAGAATGAAATACTTTGAGCCTGCGCTTGTGTTCTTTCCTATGCATTTTTGAGTTTGGTTAGAACCAGTGTAGTCTCTTGTATATCCAAGTCCAAGTCTCTGCAAATCAAAGACTCTTGGAAGTTCGCTCCATAGCTCAACTCTTCTTTGAAACAGCACTTCATCCATGTAAGAAACCGGTGCAAGCTTTGTATCTGTCTGGTAAGTTTTTGAAGGATCCAGGCTGGCAATTCTTGCTGCGTAGTTTGGATCTCTCTTAGACTCAAGCATTTCCAGATAAGTTTTAGCACTTGTGAAATCTGATTTCTGACATGCCGCCTCTGCTGCAATAAGTACCATCTCTTCCGTTCTCATCAGAATGAAATCTCCGGTGCCTGCTGCAGAGTTTAAGAACTTAAATTTCTGCTGGCAATAACTTACTTTAGAATTTCCTGACTCTTCATTTGCAATTTCTCCGTTCCACCATGCAAGCCTGTAATCGGTAGCAGGAATCAATTTCCACAAACCGTAATCTATGCACTCTCTTGCTCTGGAAGCGTAAGACTCTGCAACGTCTGCATCCATGAAATACAGGAAGTTAGCCCAATCATCCATTAGGTTTTGTGAAGTCTCAATTAGCAGTCCCCACATCACATTGCTCTTGGAAGCGTCGTTAATAACTTTAACATCGCTCCAGCTTCCCACGCCGCTGCCATGTGCTGAAATAGCGCTTGTTGCAGCAGTGTAAGCAGTTGTATAATCGCCTGTAAGAAGAGCTATTCTAGCTTGAATTCCGTAAGCGACAGCAAGGTCTATATGTGACTTGTTGACCTGGCTAAGTCCGCCTGCTTTTAACAGTTCAACAGCTTTTGCCGCATCTGCTGTCATTTGCTTATAGTCCTCAGCGACAGTACCTCTGCCCTTTCCTTCTGATTTTGCCGTGGTAGGTTCTGTGTAAATTGGAACGCCCGGAGCACTAGAAGAATGCTGGCAAAAATACTGAGTAAGATACCAATAAGATAGAGCGCGAAGTGCATAAGCTTGTCCCATCAAATCTTTAACTGCGCTTGCGTCTCCGGATAGAGTATTTTCTTCTGCAAGAATATAATTAGTGTTTGCAATTATATAGTAGAAGTAATACCATACGTTGTATGAACGGCCTTTTACGGTTGTGTAATATCCGTAAACATTAAGCTTATAATCATCTGTGAACCAGCCTGGTCCTGCTTCATGCTGAATTTGGTCTTCACCCATAAGGCAACCTACAAGGTTGTAAGCCATTATTCCTCCGTTCTCTCCTGCCCATCCGCCTGCAAGCTGCCAAGTATAAAGAGCTCTGTAGATACCGTTTAGGGCGGTCTGCGCATTCGTTACGTTTTCAAAAAGAGTAGTACCGGTAGCCTGATTAGTTGGAACAGTATCTAGCTGCTTTGAGCACCCTCCTGCAACAAAAAGAACTGTCGCGATGAAAACTATAGATAAATTTTTAATTATTTTTTTCATATTCAATTCCTCCCTTATTAGAATTTAATATCCAGGCCAAATGAAATTGTTCTTGCGGCGCTGTAGGTATAACCTGTGCTGCCGGTGAAATTGGTCTGAGGGTCCATGCCTTTAAGGGCTGTGAATACCCAAAGATTATCTGCTGTTAATGAGATTCTTGCAGAGGACATGCGAGCTTTGCTTGTCCATCTCTTAGGAAGTGTATATCCAACCGTAATGTTCTTTATTGCAAAGTATGATGCGTCAAACAAATCATCATCTGTTGTTGCATAATTGCCTGCAATATCAATTCTTGGAACATCTGTAATATCTCCAGGGTTCTTCCATGCTTTTGTTCTGTTGGAAGCTGCTGTTACGCCCGGATAGAACGGATACATAATTGCCTGATAAACACCATCGTAAATCTTTCCGCCTTTTGAGTATGTTGTCATGATAGAGGCGTCAAAATTCTTGTATCTGAAATCACTTGAGATAGAGCCGTATACGGTAGGAATTCTGCTGCCTGCAATGTGGCGGCAAGAAACTGCTTTACTGTAACTGTTTGATATATACTCTGTTCCTTTGTTTCCATTAGCGTCCGTATCCCAAACCCAATAAAGTTTATCACCTGTAGCAGGGTCAACTCCGGCAGATTTTGATACATAGAAAGAGTTAAGCGTTTCACCTGTTTTTGTAATGTAGGTACCGCTTATAATCTCGTCTTTATCAGCAAGTGTCAGCACTTTGTTCTTTATAGTTGAAGCCTGCAATGTTACATTCCATTCAAGATTATCTGTACGCATTACAGTTCCCGTAACGGAGAATTCAAATCCTCTGTTGCGCATGCTTCCTACATTTTTATTGAAGGATGAAAATCCAAGAGAAGTAGCCATCGGGTATGCCATCAGCATGTCCGTAGTTTTTCTGCTGTACCATTCTGCTGATGCTTGAATCCTGTTATCCAGGAACTTGCCCTCCAAACCAAGGTTAAGATTTCCGTTCTTTTCCCATTTCAGGTCCTTGTTTTCCAAGGAAGAAATAAGGGCGCCGGAAAGAGCTCCGTTAGGAAATCCAAGATTATAGAAAGATTGCCATGCGTAATATGTTCCAATGTTATCATTTCCCTGAACACCGTATGAAGCCTTGGCTGTCAAGTTGTTAATCCACTTGATATCCTTCATGAATTTCTCTTCTGAAATTCTCCAGCTTGCACCTACGCTCCAAAAATCTCCCCATCTCTTGCTCTTCTGAAATCTGGAAGATGCATCCCTTCTGTAACTTGCGGAGAAGTAGTATTTATTGTCATAGTTATAATTTAATCTCGACAGTACAGACTCGATTCCGTAATTGTCTTCATAACCATCTAGAGAATAAAGAGTTGAAGCGGCTGATAATTCATACATTCCTCCAAAAGGAAGACCTGTCTTGCTGCCTCCGAAGTAATTATTCTTGTATGAGTAATACTCATGTCCAACTAAAACATCAAGATTATGTTTCTCTGCAAAAGTGCGGTTGTAATTAAGCAGCTGGTTGAATGTGTAGCTGAAAGTTTTATAAGTATCAACTTCTACCTTTCCGTTTGTCTCAACTGCATTGCCTGTGTATGGATTGTAGTAATAATCATATCTGCTGTTTTTGTAGTCAAAACCAAATGTGGTAGTAAATTTTAAACCCTTTAGCGGTCCTTCTTTAAGGCCTCCAAGGTCTATATAAGTTCTGCCGCTAACACTCTCAACTGCAAAACGATAACGGTCATTGTAAAGTGCTCCGATGCTGCTCCAGTTTGGACTTGCTCCGGAAGGGCGGCTTACACCGTAATCATAAACTGCGCTGCCGTTTTCATAAATTGTCTGGCCATTGTCATCCTTCTCATATACAGGATAGATAGGGGCCATTAAGAATGAAGCATGGAAAACATTTGATGATGCGGTAGAAGAAGAGCCGTCGCCTGAACCAAGGGAAGTAGTTACAGCCTTGGACTTTGCAACGTTCATGTTAACTCCCGTCTTCAACCAATCTTTAACTTGTGAGTCAATGTTTGCTCTGCCTGAATATCTGTTGAAATCTGTCGTGACAACCATTCCTTTCTCATCCAGATAGCCGAGAGAAAACATATATTTTGTTTTTTCGCTGCCTCCCGATAGAGTTAATACATAATCCTGTCGCAGAGGATTATTCTGAGTCACAGCGTCCATCCAGCTCTCATTCCATTTTAGCTTTGCGCCTGACTTTACTTTGCCTGTGCTTAAGTCAATGATATCTGCGGCGTTGCAGTCAAACGGATTGTACATTGCGTTAGTTCCAAAGATTTTGCCTGAGCCATTAATCATCTCATTAAGAGCAGCCTGGCCTGCATCTGCAGGTGATACTCCGTTACGGATTTGTTCTCCGCGGTATGAGTTGTAAATGCTTTCCACATAGCCGTAAGCATTTAGTGTTGAGTGCATTGGAATAGCGCGTGAGGATACGCCCCATGAACCCTTGAACTCAACTGACAAGTCTCCGTTTGTTCCCTTTTTTGTAGTAATCATAACAACTCCGTTTGCACCTCTGGAACCGTAAAGAGCTCCTGCAGATGCATCCTTTAAAATTGTCATAGACTCTATATCTGAAGGGTTTATGGAGTTGATATTGCCGTCGTAAGGAATTCCGTCAACTACATAAAGAGGGTCTCTGGCTGCGTTGATTGAGCCAAATCCTCTGATGATGATTGATGCTCCTGCGCCTGGCTGGCCGCTTCCGGAAGTTGATTGAACTCCGGTAACCATTCCGTCAATTGCCTTTGTTACATTGGATACCGTTCTTTTTTGCAGCTTGTCTGATTTAACAACTTCTGCAGAACCGGTAAAAGATTCCTTTTTTGCAGTACCGTATGCAACAACAAGAACATCGTCCAGATTTACAGCTTCAGATGCAAGCTGAACGTTTATTATTGCGCGGGAGTTGACTGATATTTCCTGAGTTTTATAGCCCACATAATTGAATGTCAACGTTCCATTTGCCGGTACGCGGGCTATATTAAAAGAACCGTCATCTGCTGTATATGCTCCTGATGTTGTGCCTTTTACAAAGACAGAAGCATAGGGGATAGGTTCGCCCGTCGCAGCATCTTTTACGGTTCCTTTAACTGAAATTAAATTTTTTTTCTGCTGTGCGCTTTGTGCATTTTCTTCTGTATTCTGCGCAAGATTTGAAGTAATGCCAAGGACTACCTGGCTCCCCTTGATACGATAATTGATGTTAAGGGGTTTAAAAATTTTATCAAACAAAACCGTAGCAGGTTCATTCTTAGAGGAGACCGTCACCTTATAGGATGCAACGTTCAGCTCATTGGTGTATACAAACCTGTAACTGCTTTGTTTAGAGATACTCTCCATCACCGTTTTTAACGGTGCGCCATTAACTTCTATTGTCACTCCGCTTTGTGCAAAAATGAACGACGGGGCAACAAGAAGAAGGGCTAAAACTAAGGCAATTCTTTGTCTAAGTTTTAAAAATAGTTTTTTACCCATGTTTACTATGTTAGGTTTCTATTTATAAGACACTCAAACTGCCTTAATCCCTAAAAAAAAATTATGGTAAACGCGTTTTTGAGTGTCTTAAATTAAATGAGCAATTATAATAGTAGTATCTTTGTTCCAGGGTTAAGCGTTCCTGTAGAGCGCACCGACGCTGTGGACACAGGTATTGATAAAAAAGCTCTCTTTGAGAAGATTTACTCTGCAAATTTGCAGAGGGTGATATTTTTTGCCCGCGGCTATCTTGGAGATATGTCTGAGGCACAGAATGTTGCACATGATGTGTTTGCTTCTTTCTGGAAGAAGATGGACGATATAGATACGGAACGCTCTGTGGCATATCTTTACGAGGCTGCAAAAAATTCCTGCCTGAATATTCTGAGGAAGAAATTGAACGCAAACAAATATGCTGATTCTTCTATCAAGGAAATGGCTGATTTTCTTAATTATACGGCATTGGAAAATTCATATTCTCCAAAACTTTATGAGGTAGATGTTGAGGCTATCATAGGGAAGGGAATGTCTATGATGAAACCTAAAGTGCGCAGAACTTTTGTCATGAGCAGATTCCAGGGGATAAAAAATAAGGATATTGCTGCTATTGAGAATGTTGCCGAGAGCACGATTGAGGCCAGAATTACATCGGCGCTTCTGATTATGAAGCGGCTGCTTAAGGATTACATAAACTGAAAAACATTTTTATGAAAAAATATACTCTGATAAAATTCTTTAGGGGTGAGGCTTCCAAGGAAGAGATGGATTCCATAATCCGATGGATTAATGAGTCTCCGGCAAATAAGAAGTATTTTGCAAGTGAGAGAGAACTGTTCAATGTGATGGAAATGGCTGAGAATAAGGATACTGCAGATACATTCTTTAAAGGGGATGCTGCTGGAGATAAGAGCGCAGGCCGTTCATATTCTGGAAAAAGCAGGGTGCTTTCCATTGTAACATATTGTGCATCAGCAGCTGCAATTGCCGCAATATTTTTTGTTGCGGGCTATTTGCTTAAACCAAAACATGACAGGCTTGCAGGTATAACCAAAGTTTCCAATATCTTGCCGCACAAGCCAGTTATACATACTCTTTACACAGAGAAAGGGGTTAAGGGTTTTGTTGTTCTTCCCGACAGTTCCCGCGTATGGCTAAATTCAGATAGCAAAATCACTTATCCTGAGGGGTTTAACGGGAGAACCAGGAATGTGTCAATTAGCGGCGAGGCTTATTTTGAAGTACAGAAAGATTCTCTTCATCCAATGATAGTGATGACAAACAAGAATTTTTCTTTGGAGGTTTTAGGTACAAGCTTTAACATTAAAAGCTATGATAATGAGGATAATGCAATGGCAACTCTGTATACGGGAAGCATAAAAATGCACTATCGCGATGCTAATACTTCTAAGATTTCTACTATAAAGCTGAAGCCCAACGAGACCTTCAACTATACTCCAAAACTTGCTGAAGTTAAGCAGTTTATATCTCCAAAGCCGGAGAATGACAAAGCATGGAAAGATGGTGCGCTTGTCTTTGACAACACTCCGATGCCGGAAGTTTTAAGAACTCTGGAGAGATGGCACGGCACAAAATTCATCGTAAAGAACAATGATATATACACCTACAAGCTATCCGCCGTATTCACTTCAGAATCAATAGTTCAGATAATGGAGATAATGAAGCTGATTATGCCGGTCAAGTACACTTGCAAGAACAACGTGGTTACTTTGGAGTAAGCTTATAGAATGTTCATGCTCTGCTCGCGGATCTTCTCCAGTTCATCTTTCATGCGGACTACATATTTTTGAATATCAGCGTCGTTGGCTTTTGAGCCGATGGTGTTGATTTCACGTCCCATTTCCTGAATGATGAATCCTAGCTTTTTGCCGGGATATTCTTCTGCTCCGGCTGCAGCAGCGGCAGATGATCCGGTTGCTGCGGTGGTTGCATCAGCTTCTCCATCAATAGTTTGCATGAAGTATTTGCAGTGCTGGGCAAGGCGGACTTTTTCCTCATTGATATCTAATTTCTCAACGTAGAATACAATTTCTTGCTCTAATCTGTTTGGATCAGAAGGGATTCCGGCTTCCGCAATCTTTGCCTTAAGCCTCTCCTTAATAGCCGGAACTCTTGTAACATCCTGCTTTTTAACCTCTTCCAGGAATGATTCTATGTTGCCGACGCGCTTTGTCACATCTGCATAAAGGGCTTTTCCTTCTGTATCGCGATAGTTATTTAATTTATCTGTCGCCGTGTGTATTGTCTCTGTAATCTGCTGCCAGTCAGCCTCTGATATGACTTGTTCTTTGGTTTGCAGCACATCCGGAAGTTTCATTACTGCGGACATTAATATTGAGTCTGATGTATATGAAGGGTATTCTTGTCCGTTTGTGCAGCATGAACTGTCGTGAGTCCTGCCGGAAACGGCCTCATCTACAGGTTCTTCTCCGGTTCCGATAAAACCTGCGGACTTATGAAAATCCTGCAAATTTTTAAGCTGGTCATAGTACTGTTCAAAAATTTCTTTGTTGATTGTCTTCTGCGCCGCAGAGTCTCCGGCTGTCTGATTAATGGAAAAATCAATTGTGCCGCGGTGCAGCTGCTGCGTTAAATACTGTCTGATCTCCAGCTCTTTATCCTTTGGAGCAAAATTGCTTTTAAAATTTATATCCGCGCTTTTTCCGTTAAGCGTGCGAATCTCCACCGTTACTTTGCTGTTATCGGAAAGAGTGCATTCCGCCTTTCCGTAACCTGTCATTGATTTCACCATCTTATTTTTTTACAAATATAGTTCCTTCGGAACTTTTTACAAATTATCTGTGTTTTGCAAAAAGTTCCGAGGGAATAATTGTATCTTTGTGAGACTAGTTTATTGGGTAATATTATGGAAGATTCTAAGAAAGAAGAGATTAAGAATGAAGGGGAAGGTCGTTCCCTTAATTTTCTAGAAGAGATTATAGAAGGCGATTTAAAGACGGGACGCGTGAAAAGCGTGCTGACCCGTTTTCCTCCGGAGCCAAACGGTTATTTGCATCTTGGTCATGCAAAGAGCATTTGCCTGAATTTTGGGCTTGCGAAAAAGTATGGCGGCAAAACAAATATACGTTTTGACGATACTAATCCGACAAAGGAAAGCGTTGAGTATGTGGATTCTATAAAGAATGATATAAAGTGGCTTGGCTTTGAATGGGCTAATGAAAGATATGCTTCCGATTATTTCCAGCAACTATATGATTGGGCTGTCGAGATGATAAAGAAAGGCCTTGCTTATGTTGATGACCAAACACTTGAGCAAATTAGAGAAAACCGTGGAACTGTTTCAAAACCAGGTACTCCTAGCCCTTTTAGAGACCGCAGCGTAGAGGAAAATCTTAAGCTGTTCCAGGAAATGAAAGAGGGAAAATATAAAGAGGGTGAGAAAGTTTTGCGTGCAAAAATTGATATGGCGAGTCCTAACATGCTGTTCAGAGACCCAATCATGTACAGGATAAATTTTACTCCTCATCATAGAACGGGAACTAAATGGTGCATATATCCTATGTATGATTATGCTCACGGAGAGTCTGATTCCATTGAGGGTATTACGCATTCAATTTGCACACTTGAGTTTGACGTTCACAGGCCTTTATACAATTGGTTTATTGAGCAGCTTGGAATTTTCCACTCACATCAGTACGAATTTGCAAGGTTGAATTTGACATATACCGTCATGAGCAAACGCAAGCTTTTAGAGCTTGTAAAAAATAATTATGTGCGCGGATGGGATGACCCCCGCATGCCAACAATTTGCGGTATTCGCAGAAGAGGTTATACTCCTGAGAGTTTGAAAATGTTTGCAGATAAAGTTGGAGTTGCAAAGAGGGATAACATTATTGATTTGTCACTTCTTGAGTGGTGCGTGCGTGAAGATTTGAATGCTCGCTCAAATAGGTATATGACTGTACTTGACCCTGTTGTAGTGGAAGTTGAAGGATGGGAAAAAGGTAAAGTTGAGTGGTTTGAAGCCCCTTTAAATCCTGCAGCTCCCGACGGACCAAAACGTAAAGTTCCGTTTGACGGCACCGTATACATTGAGCGTGATGACTTTATGGAGAATCCTCCAAAGAAATATTTCCGTTTGCAGCCGGGCGGAGAGGTACGTTTGAAGTACGCGTATATTGTTAAGTGCAAGGAGATTGTGAAGGATGCAGATGGCAAGATTACAAAGATTATATGCACTTATGACCCGACTTCAAAACCGGGCGGCGGAGCATGGAGAAGTGTTAAAGGAACAATTCACTGGGTTTCCGTTGCTGCTGCAAAGAAGCTGGAAGTCAGATTGATAGACAGATTGTTTACAGAGCCTGACATGGGTTCAATTCCGGAAGATAAAGACTACAAAGATTATCTAAATCCAGATTCAATGAAGGTTGTTGACGGTTATGCGGAACCTGCATTGCTGGAAGATAACAGCGGAGTCGCCGTTCAATTTGAGAGGCTTGGGTATTTCTTTAAGGACACGGACAGTACTCCGGAACATCCTGTGTATAACCGTACTGTGACGCTAAGAGATAATTTCAAAGCGGCTAATAATGATCCGCGCTCCAAGGCAAATAATGATCCGCGCAAAAAATAACTGAACTGAATTTTTTACTGTCGGGAATATTAAAATATGAAATATATTGGAGCACATGTTAGTTCTGCCGGCGGTCCCTTTAATGCGCCGCTGAATGCAAAGGCAATAGGGGCTACTGCGTTTGCAATGTTCACAAAGAATCAGAAACAGTGGATTGGCAAACCTTTGACAGCAAGTGAGATAGAGCAGTTCAAAAAAACATGTGAGGAGTGCGGCTATAAGCCATTTCAGATTTTGCCTCACGACGGTTATTTAATTAATCTTGGCAGTCCAAAGGAGGAGGGGCTTCAGCAATCGCGCGGCTCTTTTCTTGATGAGATGAAGCGCTGTCAGCAGCTTGGTTTGGACAGGTTGAATTTTCACCCCGGAAGTCATCTTAAGCTAGAGACTGAGGATGAGTGCATTGCACTGATAGCACAATCTATAAATATTGCGCTGGATAAAACCAGCGGAGTTACTGCGGTCATAGAAAATACTGCAGGCCAGGGTACTAACATAGGTTACAAATTTGAGCATCTTGCTGCCATCATTGATAAAGTTGAGGACAAGAGCAGGGTTGGAGTTTGCATTGATACTTGCCACGCTTTTGCGGCGGGATATGATATGCGCACAAAAGAGGCTTTTGAAAAGACATTCTCTGACTTTGATAAAATTATAGGATTCAAGTACTTGCGTGGCATGCACTTTAATGATGCAAAGAAAGATGTTGGCAGCCATGTGGACCGTCATGAATCTCTTGGAACCGGCATGCTTGGGTGGGATACATTTAAGTTCATCATGCAGGACCCTCGTTTTGATAATATTCCGCTTGTCCTGGAGACGCCTAATCCGGATATCTGGCCGGATGAAATCGCCAAGCTGAAATCCTTCGAAATAAAGGCTTAGCTGATTTGCGAATAATCCGTGGCGTCCTTGCCTTGATGCCGCAGCACGGCAATTTGTCGTGTAAGCAGCTGGTTGGCAGGAGACTGCAGCAACGGATCTGCTTCAAGAATCTTGAGGGCGGTCTGGCGCGCATTCTCCAAGATACGGCCATCTTGATACAATGAGGCAATATGCAAATCTATCGCGAGTCCGCTCTGAGTTGTTCCCTCCAAATCCCCCGGACCGCGCATTTTCATGTCTTCTTCTGCGAGCTTAAAACCATCTGTGGTGCTGCACATTAGCTCCAATCTTTTTTTGCTTTCATGGCTCAGCTTATAGCCGGACATCAGGATGCAGTATGACTTTTCAGAGCCTCTTCCGACACGTCCGCGCAGCTGATGCAACTGACTGAGTCCAAAGCGTTCAGAACTTTCAATTACCATGACCGTTGCATTTGGAACATCCACTCCTACCTCAATTACTGAGGTAGCTACCAGGATGTTAGCTTTGCCTTGCGCAAACAGCTGCATGTCAAAATCCTTATCGGCTGTCTTTTGCTGGCCGTGCACGACGGCGGTAATATACTCAGGTGCTTTGAATTCCTGTATGATAGATTGGTATCCGTTCTCAAGATTTTCATAATCCATTTTCTCGCTCTCTTTAATAAGCGGATAAACAATGAAAATCTGACGCCCTGCCTTGATTTGCTCCTTCATAAATGCGTAAACCTTAGGGCGTTGGCTTTCCCATGCATGCATGGTTTGAACCGGCTTTCTGCCCGGAGGAAGTTCATCCAAAACGGATACATCCAAATCTCCGTAAAGCGTCATGGCCAGCGTACGCGGGATAGGGGTTGCGGTCATTACCAGTATATGAGGGAATAGTGCTGCGGAACCTGCTGGTTTATTGCCTTTTGCGGTTGTCCCTTTGTTCCACAGGCGGGAGCGCTGGTCAACTCCAAAGCGGTGCTGCTCATCAATTACTGCAAATCCCAAGTTGCGAAATTGTACTCTGTCTTCTATAAGTGCGTGAGTACCAACGATTATATTTATTTTTCCAGCGGCTAAATCTTCTAGTATCTGTTTTCTGTCTTTTGTTTTTGTACTGCCGGTGAGCAGCGCAACGGTTGCGGAGGTTGGTGCAAGAAATTTTGAAATGCTTACAAGATGTTGGTTGGCAAGTACTTCCGTTGGAGCCATTATGCACGCCTGGTATCCGTTGTCTATTGCTATCAGCGCAAGCAGCACAGCTACAAGGGTTTTGCCGCTCCCGACATCTCCCTGCAGCAGGCGGTTCATTTGTTTTCCGCTCATCATGTCTGCCCTCATCTCTTTTATGACTCTTTTCTGAGCTCCTGTAAGAGGGTAAGGCAGAGCATTATAGCATTTGTTGAAGTTGTCTCCAACCTTTGGCATTGGAAGTCCGCCTTCATGAGACATTCTTACATTTTTCTGTTTTAGCAGACTCAGCTGAAGATAGAATAACTCCTCAAATTTCAGGCGGTTCTGCGCTTTAAGAAGAGAGTCTCTATCGTGAGGAAAATGAATATTTTTAAGTGCAAATTGAAGAGAGCAAAGTCCTTTGCGCTGCAGCAAATCTTCCGGCAAAGTTTCACGGATAAACGGGAGAACTTTGTCCAGCAATGTACTTTCAAATTTTGTGATAACTTTTATGCCAACTCCGGCGCTCTTCATTTTTTCAGTTGTACTGTAAATGCCAACCATTGAGCCTGTTCCGTAAACCGGGGCCATTGCCGGAGGAGTGACTTCCGGGTGCACCATGTTTAGCGTTCCGTTAAATTCAGAGACCTTTCCAAAGACTATAAATTCGCTCTTCTCTTTGACTTTGTCAGCTATCCATTTTAGGCCGCTAAAGAACACAAGATCAATGCTTCCCGTTGCATCTTGCAGGGTTGCCACAAATCTTTTTTTGTGTCCTCCGCCTGCCATTGCAGTTTTGACAATTACACCACGTACTTGAACATAAGCACTTTCCGGAGTCACCTCAGAGATGGAGTAAATTTTAGACTTGTCTATCCAGCGGAAAGGGAAGAAATACAAAAGGTCTCTAAACGTATGGATTTCAACCTCTTTTGCAAGAAGGTCCGCGCGCTTGGGGCCTATGCCCGGCAAGTATTGTATTTCAGTATCAAGGATGTCTGCCATTATCATGTCAGCGCAAAGGCTGCTTATGCTGCGCAACGATTAGTCCATAAGTTGCGTATGAGCAAAAGTAATAAACTTTTTTCGTAACTTGCGTTGTATGCGGGAACAGCGCTTTAGCTAGTGCGGAGAGCAACCTGCAGCTGACCTAAAAACGAAAAAATATGCAGCCTAAAATTGTTATTGGAATTACACAAGGAGATACTAATGGTATTGGTTATGAGGTTATTATAAAGGCTTTGTCAAATGCCAACGTGCTGGAAATGTTTACGCCGGTAGTTTACGGTTCATCAAAAGCATTTGGAATTTACCGCAAGCAAATACCTGATACAGAAAATATTAATACGAATATTATTACATCCGCAAAGGATGCTCATCCTAAAAGGGTTAACATTGTTAATTGCTTATCTGACCAAATACAGGTGGAGCCCGGACAGCTTACTCACGATAGTGCAAAGTCTGCCATTGAGGCGCTTGACGCGGCTGTAAAAGATTTGAAGGATGGCCTTATAAACATCTTGGTTACAGCACCTTTCAATAAGAGAGGCGTTACCCTGGAGAACTTTAAGTATGCAGGTCATACGGGATATCTGATAGATACTTTTGGAGCAAAGGATGGTTTGATGTTTATGTGCTCTGACAATTTGAAGATTGGAGTTGTTACTACGCATATTCCTCTGTCACAGGTTTCCGGCTCAATCAATGAGGAAATTATTTTGAGCAAATTGCGCTTGATGAATGACTCTTTGAAGAGGGACTTTGGAAAGGAAAGGCCAAAGATTGCAGTGCTTGGACTAAATCCGCACGCAGGAGATGACGGCTTGTTAGGTGATGAGGAACAGCGTATTATAAGGCCTGCCATTAAAAAGGCGAACGAGGAGAATATTCAGACTTTTGGCCCTTTTCCTCCCGACGGATTTTTTGCTGCAACAATGCAGTATGATTATGACGCTGTGCTGGCAATGTATCATGACCAGGGACTTATACCGTTTAAGGCGTTATCTTTTGATTCCGGCGTAAACTTTACTGCCGGTCTTCCTATTGTGAGAACATCTCCTGATCATGGAACTGCGTTTGACATTGCTGGTAAAAATAAAGCTAATCCGCGTTCAATGCTATCTGCAATTTATTTAGCATTAGATATTTACAGGAATCGCCAAAGATATGATGAAATGCACGCAAATCCTTTGACGGCAAAAATTCCTGGACAGGATGATGTAAGGCAGCAGGGGCCGAGGTTCCCAAGGTATAATGGAAATGGTAACGGCGGAAATGTAATACAGTAGAGATAAAGCTCAGCAAGTGAAGAAGTTAGAGCCTATATTTTTATATACCGACGGAGCATGCAGCGGCAATCCCGGTCCTGGAGGCTGGGGAGTTGTGTTAAAATGCGGTCAGCATTATAAGGAACTATCTGGGGGATGCAAGAGCACTACAAATAACAGAATGGAACTAACTGCTGTTATTGAGGGGCTTAAAGCTATTAAGAGGAAAAATGCAGAGGTGAATGTTTATTCAGATTCCTCTTATGTGGTGAAGGCAATAAATTCCGGATGGCTGCAGAATTGGGTGGCGTCAGATTTTAAAAAGAAGATGAACAGGGATTTGTGGGAAGAGTTTATAAAAGTGTCTAGCGGCTTCAGGCTGACTTTCAATTGGATAAAAGGACATGCGGGACATCCGGAGAATGAGAAATGCGATGCTCTGGCTGTTGAGCAAACAAAAAAATATATGTAATGAATAGCAACAATATACTGGAAAAGAACAATTTACGTTATGCGGTCATTGGAAGCGGCAGCTGGGCTACGGCAATAGTCAAGATGCTGCTTAACCACCAGAGCCAAATATCATGGTTTCTGAGGGATAAAAAGAAAATCACACATATACTTAATTATCACCACAATAAAGTGTATCTTCAGTCCGTTCTCCTAGAACCAGAAAGGCTTAAGATGTCCTCTGATATTAATGAGGTTGTTAATGCTGCTGATGTGCTGATATTTTGTATCCCTTCCGTTTATTTTATGGATTGCCTGAGTCATCTTACAGCCTCTCTGGACAATAAGTTTATTGTCTCTGCAATAAAAGGTTTTGTAGATGAAAAGAATTTAACAATCGCAGAGTACTTCCATCAGATTCATAACATCCCTTTTGACAGAATAGGTATTGTCAGCGGCCCTTGTCATGCAGAGGAAGTTGGAATGGAAAGGCTTTCATATCTGACACTTACGAGCAAATATATTGAGACCGCCCGCATTCTTTGCGAGGCTTTTGCGTGTGATTATATTAAAACTACTCCGGGTACTGATATTTATGGAGTTGAGTATGCAGCCGCTCTTAAAAATATTTATGCGGTGTGCGCCGGTATCTGCCACGGTCTTGGCTACGGGGATAATTTTACCGCCGTGCTTATGACAAGTGCGTTCCATGAATTGACTGATTTTTTGAATGTTACGCATCCCGATAGAAACCGCGACGTGATTACTTCTCCATATCTTGGAGACTTGCTTGTTACCGGATATTCTCAGTTTAGCCGAAACAGAACTTTTGGAAATATGATTGGAAAAGGGTATTCCGTTAGGAGCGCGCAGATAGAGATGAGCATGATTGCAGAGGGTTACTATGCCAGCAAGTGCATTAATGAAATTAATAAGAATTTCCGCGTGGATATGCCTATCGCTGAGGCAGTTTATGAAATTTTATATGAGCATAAGTATCCTGCCTACGTGATTAAAAGATTGACGGAAAAATTGTACTAGTAACTTTAGATGCCGGTTAGGCCGGCAATTTCTTATATGCTACATTTAAATACCGAGTTTGCAGAAAAGTTTGTCTCAGAAAAACTCTTGAAAGAGGAAACAGAGAAGGCTTTGGAAGCCATTGATACATTGATAGATGGTACCGGGGAGGGTAATGAGATGCGGGGATGGCTGGGGCTGCCCCTGGATATTGATGACAGCACAATAGAGGAGTGCAACGATATTGCAAAAGCTTGGAGAGGAACCGTGGATGCTGTTGTGATTGTGGGAATTGGAGGCTCTTATCTTGGTTCCAAATGTGCAATTGAGGCGTTGTCCCATACGTTTGCATCAAACGGACTTAGGAACAATTATCCCCAAATTCTTTTTGCCGGGAACGGTTTGAGCCAGGACTATCTTGCTGATTTGCTGGAGTATCTGAGAGACAAAACTTATGCGGTAATTGTAATTTCAAAATCAGGAACAACAACAGAACCTGCAATTGCATTTAGATTTTTGAAGAAAAATCTGGAGGAGCGTTTTGAACAAAGTGTTGTAAGAGAGCGTATTGTGACTATTACGGATGCAAATAAGGGGGCATTGAGGGAGATGAGCCGCAAGGATAAGTATTCATCTTTTTATATTCCCGATAGTGTCGGCGGACGTTTTTCTGTTCTTACTCCTGTTGGATTGCTGCCAATTTCAGTAGCCGGCTTTGACATCTCAATGCTTGCAAGAGGAGCAAAAAATGCCCGCAATAATTATCTTGCAAAATCGGCGGACAATGATGCAATCCGTTATGCAGCAATAAGAAACGCCCTTTATAAAAGCGGCAAGAAAATAGAAATTTTTGCAAACTTCAATCCTAAGCTTCATTATTTTTCCGAGTGGCTTAAGCAGCTTTACGGAGAGAGTCTTGGAAAACAGCATAAAGGCATTTTCCCTGCCGCTGCAGATTTTACAACTGACCTTCATTCAATGGGACAATATATTCAGGATGGAGAGCGGAGTTTATTTGAGACGGTAGTTTTGGTAAATTCTCAAAAGAGCAATCTTAAAGTTCCTTTCTTTGACGAGAATAAAGATGACCTTAACTATTTGGCAGGAAGAACTTTAGAGGAGGTTAACATGGCTGCCGCAGAGGGGACAAGAAAGGCGCACGTGGATGGCGGAGTTCCAAATATTGTAGTTGAAGTTGATGCGCTGGATGAGGCTTCTCTTGGAGAGATGTTCTATTTCTTTGAGGTATCCTGTGCAATTGACGGATATGTTCTTGGAGTTAATCCCTTTGACCAGCCCGGCGTTGAGGCTTATAAAAAAGAATTGTTTACACTTCTGGGCAAGCCCGGGTATGAGAAGAAATGACCGGAGGAACTATAAACCCGATGCTTGCGGATCTTGCGCTAATTCTGATAGTTGCAGGAGTCGTCACTATTATATTTAAAGCTTTAAAGCAACCTCTTGTTCTGGGCTACATCATTGCGGGAATTTTTACAGGCCCGTATATCTCCTTCATTCCCACGGCAACACAAGTTTCAAACGTGGAGTTCTGGGGAAAAATAGGAATGATATTTTTGCTGTTTGGATTGGGACTTGAGTTCAGTTTTAAGAAGTTAAAAAAGGTTGGAGGCCCTGGCTTTATAACTGTCTTCTCTGAGGCGGTTATGATGTTCGCGATGGGATTTCTTGTTGGCAGAGTGCTTGGATGGGGATGGGTTACATCTTTGTTTCTTGGCGCAATGCTCTCTATATCATCTACTTCTATTATCATAAAGGCATTCGGAGATTTGGGTCTTTCCGGTAAAAAATCTTCCCAGCTAGTCTTTGGAACTTTGATATGCGAGGATTTGATTGCCATTCTGCTTTTGGTGATGCTGCCCGCAATTGTGGTGGGCAAAACTTTTAACGGAAGCGAACTTATAAACAAAGCATTCTTCATAGGATTGTTTCTTGTTCTTTGGTTTACCTTTGGAATATACTTTATCCCAACAGTTTACAGGAAGTTGCGGAAACTGCTGAGTGATGAAACTCTGATTGTGGTCTCTTTGGGCCTCTGCCTGCTTATGGTGGTGATTACCGTAAATGCCAATATATCAGAGGCTCTTGGCGCCTTTGTTATGGGTTCAATACTGTCGGGAACTATGCAGAGAGATAAGATAATCCAGCTTACAAAACCTATAAAAGATTTTTTTGGAGCTATATTTTTTGTCTCAGTCGGAATGCTTGTTGACCCTTCTGTGTTGTTGCATTATTGGCCTCATATCCTGCTGATTACAGTTACGGTCATTACAATGAAGCCGCTCTCCGCAACAATCGGTTATCTGTTTAGCGGACAGACTTTTAAGATTGCGCTTACAAGCGGAATGTGTCTATGTCAGATAGGTGAGTTCTCATATATTATTGCAACAATGGGAAGGAGCCTGGATGTTACGCCGCCTTATCTGTATCCCGTAATTGTGACTGTATCCATTCTAACTACCTTTGTTACACCGTATTGGATAAAACTTGGGGAGCCTGCTTATAACTTTATTTATGCTCATGCAAAACCTCAGTGGCGGACTGTAATTGAGAGATTGGGTACGGGCAAGCAAACTTTGAACAGAGAGACGGAATGGAGGAAGCTGATTCGCTCTTATTCATTGAGAGTGATACTTTATTCTGCGTGGCTGTTCTTTGTTTTTGTGTTTTTTACAAGATTCGCCAATCCATTTATTGCCAGCTATATAGGTGTAACAAGATGGACGTCGCTTCTGATGTTTGCAATTACAGTTGGCGCCATGACTCCGTTCCTTTGGGGACTGCTTAGAAGGAAAGATAACGAGGGGGCATTTGATAAAATTTGGGAGGATAAAAAGTTTGCGCGCGGACCGTTGCTTTTTATGAGAGTGTTCAAATATATAATTGCAATTATTGCGGTCTCCGTCCCCGCTTCCATCTATATTACCAGAAGCACCGGAGCAATCATTGTAATTTGCGCTATAGTAATTATTTACGTAGAAGTTTCCAAGAAGATAAAGGGCTATTATTCCAAGATTGAAAATAGATTTTTGACAAACCTTCAAAGCGAGGGAGGCCGCTCATTTGCAATTCCTAAAGATATGGCTGAAGAGATGCATATAGATAAATGCAAGGTGGAGCCAAATTCTTTTGCGGCCGGCCGCAGCATTGGAGAGATACATAGAGAGAAGGATACGGGAGCGCTTGTTATTCAAATTATTAGAGGCGCGGTTACTATAGATTTGCCTGCAAAAGAGCAAGTCCTTTATCCGGAGGATTCTGTGATTTTGCTTGGTTCTGATGAGCAGATAAAATCTTTCTCTACGCTTTCAGATAATGAGCCCTCTATTGTTCAAAATGAGGATAATCCAGATAGAATTGAGATGAAACTTTTCCAATTTACTCTTGGAGAAAAATCTCAAATGGTTGGGCAGCAGGCAAATATAACATCCGTAAGAGAGAAGTTTAAGGTACTTATTGTTGGAGTTGAGAAAAAAGAGGGCAATGATTTTTTGCGTCCGACATCTTCTATTATGCTGGAAGAGGGTGATACTGTTTGGGTTGTGGGAAGCAAGAAAAACGTTGAGGCCTGCTTCAATTTGGCGTAGTTAAGATTTACTTTTGCTTGTAAGATTTAAGGCGGATTGCCGTATATATATTTAACATGGAGAGACAATTTTTAAGACAGGTAGCAAGTATATTCTCAAATCCCTCATTATTAGGAATTAAGGGCGAAGATGCCAATTATCTTAGCCGCTTTACTTTCATATTTCCTAATAAGCGCTCAATGGCTTTTTTCCGCAAGTATTTGGGGGAGGAATACGACAAAGTTCATAAGACTCCCGACGGTTTTCCTATGCCCGTCTTTTCTCCCGGAATGTCTACAATAAGTGATTTGTTCTCTGATTTAAGCGGTGCGCAAACTGCTGATTATCTAACACTTATTGTTGAGCTTTGGAAGTGCTATTCTGCCGTTCAGAAGGAGCATGCAATTGCGGCCGGAGTTCCAGAGGCTGATTTCAAAGAGGAGCCGCTGGATGATTTTATTTTTTGGGGAGATTTAATTCTGTCAGATTTTTCCGATGTCGACCAGTATATGGTGGATGCAAAACAATTGTTTATCAATCTGAAAGATGTAAATGAAATTAACTCTGATTTTTCTTGGATGTCTGATAATCAGATTAATGCAGTTAAGCGGCTTGGCGGAGTTGAAAAGAAAGAGTTATATAAAAAGAGATTTCTGGATACCTGGGAAATTTTGTATCCGCTTTATGTGAACTATCGCGATACATTAAAAAAGAAAGGAATTGCCTATAGCGCAATGCAATACAGGGCTGTGGCCGAGGCTGTGAAATCTTCTGCGCTTAAGCTTGGCGCATCTGCGACTGATGAAGAGGATGTTATTATAAGCAAGCTTGATGCGCTTGGTTCTGCCGTCTTTGTAGGTTTCTCTGCGCCAAATAATTGTGAGAAAACTCTAATGCGCTATTTCCGCAATAAGAAAAATTTGGATGGCACTCCTGCCGGGTATTTTTATTGGGATTATTATTCTGATATGATTAAGGCGCCCCAGAATAAATCTTCCAGATTAATAGAGAGTTGCGTTGAGGAGTTTCCGTCTTTCCCGGAAATTGAGGATGCGGCTAAAGTTGCAAAAGATAAAAGTGCTGCTGCAAAGAATGGCGTAAATGATTGCACCTTTGATGTTTATCCTGTCTCAGGAAATATGGGGCAAACGCTGGCGGCTTCTGAAATCCTTAAGAAAATTTGCGGAGGCTATGATTATTCAGCCCCCGGATTTGACTTGCGCGGCGAGGCGCTTAAAACGGCTGTAGTTATTGCAGATGAGAACCTTTTGTTGCCGATGCTCTCTGCAGTTCCTGCAGGTTTCAGAGATGTTAAAGGGAGACCTTGTGTTAACATAACCATGGGCTATCCGCTTTCTGCAACAGGTGTTGCTTCCCTGGCAAACCTGCTTTCTGCTATTCATGTGTCCATGCGCGTAAAAAACGGCAAATCATTGCTTTACGGCAATGTGTTGCTGGACGTGCTTACCCATTCTTATGTGAAAAGCATAAATAAAAATGATGCTGAAAAATTAAGGAAACATATTATTGACTCTAACAAGTTTTTCATTGGTGCGGAGGAGTTTGAAGATGGGTTTGAGAATCTTCCCGATTCTAAAGGGAGAAAGAGAAGCCTTAATCTTTCCGCAGAGTTTAAGCAGTTCTTAAAATTGCTGGTTCCTAATATTGACGGCGCAAATTTAATCTCTTCCATTGTTGAGTATCAGAACAGAGTGCTTGAGTATGTGAGCAATTACGTATCTGCTGCGGAGAAAGGTTACATTTTCCAATATTCTGACGTTTTGAATTCTCTTAAAGGGAACAATTTGAGCATTTTGCTGCCGCGCTCCGCATACAGCATAATAAGAAAAACTGTCGGGAACCTGACAGTTACCTTTAAGGGGGAACCTCTTATGGGACTGCAGATTATGGGTGCTCTGGAAACGCGTGCGCTGGATTTTGATAATATAATTTACCTCTCTTTTAACGAGGGAATGTTTCCAAAAACGGGAGAGCAAAAATCTTGTATTCCATATTTTTTGAGGAAGAGTTTTGGATTGCCTACTTATGAAACTCAGGACAGCATTTCTGCCTATAATTTCTACAGAATGATACAGCGTGCAAAGCATGTCAGCTTTGTGTATAGTACTGATACAGAGGGAATGAAGGTGGGGGAGGAGAGCCGTTTCATTAAGCAGCTGCGGTACGATTTTGGGGTTAAGCCGGTTTATCATAATGTTAATTTGCCTATGCCTGAGAACTTTACGGCTAAGTACAAGAAAGTTGTAAAGAGGGAGGAGGACACAAGAAACATTGTGAATGGGTATTTTGATGCATCGCCTGATGCGGAGGAGAGCGAGTATTTCTCCGCTTCTTTGCTTAACAGCTACATAGACTGTCCTTTGCACTTTTATTTTTCAAAGATTATGGGGGTGGAAGTTGAGGCGGAATTAACGGATAGCGTTGACGGGAGTGTGTTCGGCTCAATATACCACAAGTGTATGCAGCTGATTTACAATAAGTATACAGAAGAATTCGCCACAAAGACAATAACCGGGAAATTTGTTGAGAGATTGATGAAAGAGTTGTTTCCCTCCGGTAAAACGGATGGAAGTTTCTCAGGTCCAGGCTCTTCCAAACTTTATGATTTTATTTTGAACGGTTTTAAAGATGCGCTTCAGGTGGATGTCATAGAGGGAGAAAACTTGGTTATCAGGGAGCTGGTGGAGAGGTATATTTATAACACGTTAGCGGCTGATTTTGAGCGCGCATGCCAGATAGGGGAGTTTTCATTTATGGGAACCGAGAGGATGATTAAAGGCAAATATCTTGGGGCAAATTTCATTGCCTTTTTTGATAGAATAGAGAAAGGTCCCGATGGTGTAGTAAGGATATCTGATTATAAAACAGGTTTTTTTGACCCTGCGCTGATAAATAAATATTATTCTGAGGATCAAAGAGTTTCCATAATTGATGATGATGAAATTGAAAGTGTTCTGGATGTGCTCTTTGACATGAGCGGAGGCAGAAAACCGTCAGATAAAATTTTAATGCAGCTTTTTGTTTATGCAATGATGTGGGAGGGTAATGGTAATGGTAATGAGCCGGGAGATGCTAACGATAATATTGATGTGACAATTTATCCTGTACGTAAAATAAAAAGCCAGGGACTTGTTACCCTGAGAGTTACAAAGAGCAATATTGTTGCTTTCAAAAAGAGATTGGCAACGCTTCTGAATGATATTAAGAGCGGCGGAGAGGGGAATGATGAATTTAAGATGTGCAAAGACTTGAGCCCTTGCGGGTTCTGTGATTTTGCAAACATTTGCAATAGAGGCGCTGAGGTTAAAGATGAATAAGAGATATGAGCGAGAATAAAAATAACATATTGATTTGCAGGGCGTCGGCAGGTTCCGGAAAAACATATAAGCTGACCGGAGAGTACAAGAAACTTGTGATAGATGCTTTTGCAAATAAGAATTGTGATGATGCATACAAGCATATTCTTGCAGTAACTTTTACTAACAAGGCTACAGATGAGATGAAGGGGAGAATTTTGCAGACCTTGTATGAAGTTTCAAAGAGCGGAGAGGATAGAGAAAAAGAGATTGCTAAAGATGCTTTAAGAAAAATTGTGCATGACTATACTATGTTTAGAGTCAGTACAATAGATAGCTTCTTCCAGGGGATACTTAAAGCCTTTGCTTTGGAATTGAGAACGCGCTCAGCTTATGAAACCAGCCTGGATGACAACGGAGCCATTGACGCTGCTGTCGAGAACTTATATGTTAATTTGGACAAGGACCCGCAGCTGCTTAATTTGCTATCTCACATATCTTTATCCAGAGTGGATGATGAGAAGTCATGGGATGCCAGGGGTGTTATTAAACAACTTGCGCAGGAGATTTTTAAGGAGAGTTATAAATCTTTCAAGGCTGATGATTCTGTTGATTTTGGAAAATTGGCGGAGCATCTTAGAAAAGATTTTGTGGAGAAATTTGTGGGTGATGTGGAGAAGATTTTTAATGACGGAAGGGAGATAATGTCTAATGCAATTGCCAAGTATTCAATATCTTCAGATGATTTTGCGGGAAAGAGCCGTTCTCCATTATATAAGTTTTTTGCCGGAGGTTATTCTTTAATTTCGGCAGGAAGCAGAGAGGTAACGGGAGAGATGTCCGCAGATTTAAGCGAGTTTGCTGTAAACTTTGATAAGTGGCCAAACAATAAAATTTCCCCAGATCATCTATCCGCCCTTAAAGAACTTTATGGGGGAGAAAAGCTGGGCGCGCTATGCAATAATCTGAGCGATTGTTTGTTAAAGCTGCAGGAAAGATTCGCCGCGGGATATTCTTACTATTCTACGGCAAAACATATTCTTGCAAACATTGATATTATCTCTCTGTTCAAGTACATTAAAAGAGAAGTTGAGGCTTATTGCCAGAAGGAACAAATTGCTCTTTTGAGCGAGGCTCCTGACTTGCTGCATGATTTAATTGACGGAAGCGATACCCCTTTTGTATATGAAAAAATTGGGACAAAAATTGATAACTTTTTGCTGGATGAATTCCAGGATACTTCCGGGCGCCAATGGGAAAACTTCAAGCCGCTGCTGATGAATAGCTCTTCTGAAGGGTGTGAGAATCTGATTGTTGGAGATGTTAAACAAAGTATCTACAGATGGAGGGGCGGAGATTGGAATATTTTGAAGTCTAATCTTGGAAATGAGTTTGATGGTAAAATTGACAGCAGCACCTCGCTGAGCGAGAACTACAGAAGTCTTGAGCAGATTGTAGAGTTTAATAATGCATTTTTTAAAGCCAGAGGGGATGCTCCTCAAACAGGTGATGCGCAGGCTGTTACTCCGCTTATGGCGGCGAGGGAATATATTGTGGGTCAGATAAATTGCGGAGATGACGCAATCTCTTTAAAAACCGCAGATAGGCTTTTGGATATCTATTCAGATTCTAAACAGGTAATGCCTGCTCCAAAGGGAGATACAGCTGTCGGGAATAAGAAAAAGGGATTGGTTGAGGTAATTGATTTTGTTGCTCCGTCCAGAAATGCAGCTATGAAATTTGATGATTTTGTGCTGCCGGATATGCTAGAAAAGATTAAAATGCTGACGGATAAGAATGGAGCATATCGTTATGAAAATAAGGATATTGCAGTGCTCGTGACTTCAAATGTGCGGGGTGCACAGACTGCAAGTTTTCTTCTGAAAAATGAAGTTAATGTGATATCCGGGGATTCGCTTTTTGTTTGTAACAGCAGGGCGGTGAAAGTCCTAATTAATGTGCTGAGAAAAGTTAATGATGCCTCTGACAAGAATCTTGAGGCAGACCAGACGCTGTTTGGAGATACCCCCGGTATTTATGAAAAATTCAACGCTAAAATTGAAGAAAATCCCGCGATGAAGGATTTATCCCTTTACGAGATTTGTCAGGAAATTTTGGGATGTTTTACCGCCGATTTGCTTAAAGATGTCTCATTCATCCAGGCCTTTATGGATACTGTGCTAGATTATTCAGTTAACCAGGGGGCAAATCTTGGAGCATTTATAAAGTGGTGGGATGAGAACGGAAGCTCGCTATCTATTCCTGAACCGCCTGATAAAAATGCCGTTCGCATTATGACAATGCATAAGGCTAAAGGCTTGGCATTCAAGGTAGTGTTTATTCCTTTCCTTAGGGAAAATCTTATATCTTACAACAGAGCGGGTGCTTTTGGGCATTCATCCAGAATTTGGTGTGCTACAGATGATAAGAATATTGGCTATGCCGGGCCGCTGCTGCTGAATTTTGACCACGATTTATATTCCACTGTTTTCCGCAGAGATTTTGAGAGGGAATGTGTTGACTCGGCGATAGATACTGTAAATCTTGCATACGTCTCATTTACAAGAGCAAAGGAGAAACTTTACATATACGCAAACAACAAAGAGAGTTCAAATAAAGGGAACAGCGTGTCAAAGGTTTCCGGTATGCTTGAGTTCTTTTGCCAGTCCGCCCCGGGTATTACTGCATCAGTTGCAGCCGAGTGCAGCGAGCGCATGGAGCGCAGCGACTTTAAGCGAGCGCACTCCGGCGCAACTGATGCACAAACATCTGCGCCGCACTCCGGCGCAACTTATGGAGCTGAAAGTTCTTCTGGTGCGGCAGACAAAAGGTTGAAACCTTGCCATTGCGTAACATACACTTTTGGAGATGCAGAGGAGCCGGCACAACAAGAGAAAGAGGGAACCTCTGATGACTCTTATATTGCAGGTGAAAATTTGGACATCTCTGAATTTACTATAAATGAGAGTGTTAAAGGAGAACTGAAAAATGAGCTTTACGGAGAGGGAGATGATATGCGTCACCGCGGTATTGTACTTCACCGGCTGTATTCTTTTATCGGGGCTGCCGCAGAAACAGCGTATGCAAGAACGGAAGTTGCAGTCAAGCCTGGCGAGCGCATGGAGCGCAGCGACTTTAAGCGAGCAGGCTCTGACGCAACTTCTGCACTAGATAGGCAGATAGAGGCGGCTGTTGATAAAATTACCGCCGAGGGAACGGCCTCTGTGATTGCAGACAGCAAAGAAAAAATAGTCAATTTGATTAAATCGCAAATAAATTCTGTTGATTCTTATGGCTGGTTCAGCAATGATTATCAGCCGCTTAATGAGACCAGTATTTTGATTGGAGGCAGCGTTTACCGTCCTGACCGAGTGCTGATAAAGAGGAATGGCGGAGGAGCAGCCGGAAGTTTAAACGGCAACATTGCAGATGCGGTAGTTGTTGATTATAAATTTGGAGAATATGACCCTGAATCCCGCAGCCATGCCGGCTACCAAAATCAGGTCCGCAACTATATGAATCTTCTCTCCAGAATGGGCTATGCGCCAAAGGGTTACCTTTGGTATGTTACAGCAGGAAAAGTAGCCGAAGTAAAATAATAATTTGGAATTGGCGCTAACTCCGTTTTGGTTCTACGTGGATGCTGGTTTGAGTCTGCGGACCAAACTTCTGACGCAGTAAATCCTCTATCTTTGAGGCAATTTCATCGTGAGCTTTAATTACGGTCATATTTGGGTCCACTTTGATGTGAACATCTATGATATAGCCGTTGCCGCTTTTGCGTGTCTTCATATTGTGCATTCCCTCAACGCCTTCCACTGACTTAATGACATCCGCAATTTCATTCTCTACGGAATCTGAAAGTGAAGCGTCTGTAAGTTCTTCAACTGCAGGGCGCAGCAGCTTTACCGCAACTCCAATAATAAAGATGCTGACTATGATGGAAGCTATGGGATCCAAAATTCTCCACTGAACTCCTAAAAACATTGCGCCGGAAATTCCTATTAAGGTCCCGATAGATGAAAAAGCGTCTGACCTGTGATGCCATCCGTTTGCTATAACTGCTTGGCTGTTAATCTTTTCTCCAACAGCTCTTGTCTTGCGGAACAGCCACTCTTTGGAAACTATGGAAACTGCCGCGGCTATTAGGGCTGCGTATCCCGGCTTGGAAATTTCAGTGCCTTGTAATGATGTGATAATTTTCTTTGCGCCCGCAATCATCAACATAATTGCGACGGCAAAAAGTGCGACGCTTATGATAAATGTTGCAAAAGTTTCAAATTTACCATGTCCGTAGTCGTGGGTCTGGTCAGTATCCTTGGAGGATAGTTTCATGAACACCAGAACTATTACATCTGTGATAAAGTCTGATAATGAGTGGATACCGTCTGCAATCATGGCGCCGCTTCGGCCAAAAACACCGGCCAAAATCTTTCCGATGGAAAGCACCATGTTCACCCAGAACCCAAGCCATGTCACTTTGCTTGCCTCTGTATTTCTCTCTATTCTAAGCTTTTCAGCCTCTATGTTCAAAATGTTTTTGCTGTTTGTCATAAGCCAGTGCAATAAAAAAACTCATTAATTGCTTTAAACTCTATAGCAACCTATATCATTTACACACTCAAAGTTATGCAAAATTATCAATTGTACTTATGCAAAATAAACAATTCGCAAGTTTTGATCAATTGACTTGCTTTGTTTTTATGCCGACATATTTTTGTGCCGGAAACAAACAGGAAAATTGAAAGAAGAAAAATAGAGTAGCGGATAGAAAGATGGAAAGGATTGATACGTGTAAAGTTATGAAAGAGAGTGAGAAGGATGGAGCCGTTGTGGCGTTGGCATGGGCTGTTATTATGGTTGTGGTAATGATTCTGTCGGGAGGAAAAATTAAAGCGCAGAACTATTCCGTATCCACAAATATTGCCGGGTGGCTGGAGA
This sequence comes from Bacteroidales bacterium, assembly GCA_022647615.1. Lineage (NCBI taxonomy): Bacteria > Pseudomonadati > Bacteroidota > Bacteroidia > Bacteroidales > Bacteroidales bacterium. Next base: position 2,136,238 of record JALCKZ010000001.1, on the reverse strand, counting down.
TGGGTACTGCTAATTTAGAGGCGGGTATTCCGGTTGCAAAGAATTGGAGCGTATATGTGCAGGGAGAGTACAATCCTTTCCATTATGATATGTGGGGCAAACGCAGGCAATATAAGCATCTGGAGTTTTCAACAGGTGCCAAGTACTGGCCGTGGTTTATTAATAGCGGCTGGTTTTTAAGCGGTTACGTTAATTGGATGAAATATAGTTTTGGTGGTGTTTTTAATGAAAAGTCCTATGAAGGGAATGCTTACGGTGCAACTATCGGCGGAGGGTATGCTTTGATGTTAAGCAAGAGCTTGAATTTGGAGATGGGACTTGGTGCATTTGCGGGGGTGGCAGATTATACACGATTTTCGTGCATTAAGTGCGGCAAGATTGAGGGTAAAAAGAAAAAAATTATTGTCGCCCCCAATAATGTGCTTATTCAATTAACGATGCTGTTTTAGGAACCGTTTGTTTTTCTTGGATAGATATGAATAAAAGGTTTCAATCATATATTTTGGTTATTATTCTAGTTGCCTGGATTGCAGCTGATTGCAGCGGCATTCATAGAAGGATTGGAAGGCTGGAGAAGTCAGGCGCAGCGGCTAATGTTGCAATTGATAATGGCGGGCAGCACATTAATGTTATTAATCCCGACAGCTTGGTAATAGAAGCTTCTATGGATAGCGGGGAACCTCTGATTATGAACGCAGTAAAAGAAGATTCTACAGGAGATATGATTGCTGCTGATAACCTTAAACCTATAGTTGTTCAAGCTAGATTCCGCAATGTGGCGGAGAGAAACGGGATGGTGAGCATTGCCTTCCAGATTACAGTTCCGGAGGCAATGCAAGACCCGTTTTGGCAGGTGAGGTTTTTCCCAAAATTATTCTGGAACTCTGATTCTCTGAGACTTGACAAGATTTATATAACGGGGAAAAACTATCGCGATGAACAACTTAAAGGTTATGAAAAGTACAAGAGATTTTATAATTCTATTATTCCCGATAGTTCTGATTATGTAAGCGCATTTACAAGAGAGGCATTGCTGCGCAGATTTGCGGAGAGGAATTTTAACGGGAAAAACAATTGTGATGTCACTGAAGATGAAGCTGTTGAGTATTATACCAAATATTGGCTGGTAAACTTAAACAACAGAAGAAAGTCCAGACTTGGAGAGATGTACAAGAAGTATGTCAAGGATCCAATTGAAAAAGAGGGTATAAGGCTGGATACTATTATCATGGGTGTGAACGGAGATATTCTGTACCGGTATATACAAACGCTTAGAGCTCAGAAAGATATGAGAAAGGTGAAACTTTCTTTTGATGGGGGCGTCTATGCTGACGGGAAGGAGCTGTACAAGATGCCGTCATGTGATTCTCTTACTTTTTATGTAAGCTCAATTGTCCAGTTTGCAGATAGAAATCCTTTTTATCTGAGCAAGGTAGTTGAAAGAAGAGTGAATGTTAACACATTGGCATTCATAGACTTTAGAGCTGGAAAATGGAATATAGAGGATACTCTGTTTAATAATGAAGAGGAGATAAAAAGGATAAAAGGGAACTTTGATACGTTAGTTGCAAACAATGATTATGTTATTGACTCAATAGTAGTTACCGCCTCATGTTCACCGGAGGGAAGCTTCATGCAAAATGCAATTCTTGCCGGAAAGAGGGCGGCGTCAATTAAGAAATATTTTTATAACTACTTAAACGACGGTAAGTTGCATGAAAATCCTGTAATGTGTTCTCACTCAATTCCTGAGGATTGGAAGAGGTTGGAGGTAATAATTAGGGCTGATAGTTTTTTAATTGATAAGCCTGATGTTTTAAAATGTTTTGAAATCTCAAACCCGGACATCAGAGAGCGTGCATTATCTAAAACTAAGGATTACAGTTACTTAAGGGCTCATGTTTATCCTCTTTTAAGGAGAATTAATTTTAGTTTTTGCCTGCATCGCAGGGGCATGATAAAAGATACCGTGCATACCCTTGTTGTTGATTCAGTTTATATGAAAGGTGTTGAAGCGCTTGAAGAAAGAGATTATAAAACTGCGATAAACATACTAAGGCCTTATCGGACGCTAAATACTGCCGTTGCATATATGTGCTTGAATTACAATCACTCCGCATTGGATATTTTGGAAAATCTTAAGGTGTCGGCGCAGAGAAATTACATGATGGCGGTATTATATGGACGGCTGGGAGATGAGAAGGAGGCTGTGAAATATTTTTTGAGTTCTGTTCAAATGGAGCCTCAGATGAAATATAGGGGGAACCTTGATCCTGAAATATCATCTTTGATTTCCAAGTATAGACTTTTAGAGTAGGATGAAAATCATTTGAATGTTAGTATAAATATCTTATAATCAATTATTAATAATTATGTTTTAAAATTAATTTAACTATGAAAAAGATTTTGATTGCTGTTATGGTCCTTGCGGTTATGGCGGGATGTAGCAAGAGTGACGGTGAGTTAGGAGCGGGCAATGAGGGAGAGTGCGCATTAACTGTAGCCATTTTGCCTTCTTCAGGCTCTCCGGCGGGAATAGCCAGCGGCGGTGTTGGCGGTGGAACTAAAGCAACCGGAACGGGTTATGATTCACAAAGCGATGATAATAAAATTCAAACGCTGGAATTATTTGTGTTTAAGAATGATAGCGCTGCATCAGATGACGGCGTACTGGAAGCTTATAAAAAATTTTCAAGTTCAGAATTAACAACTCTAACGGGCTTGCAGATGTCCGCAAAGACCGGACCTAAAAATATTATTGCTATAGCTAATTCTCATAAAGCTGACTGGACCGGCATAGATACCTATGCAAAATTTAAGGCGGTTGTGTCATCACTTAAAACAGAGAATCTTACAACATTTACAATGACCGGCTCTGCAACAGCTACGCTTACCGCGGCTACATCTGTAAGTATCCCTGTTGCCAGACTTGTCGGGAGGGTAATACTTAAAAGCATTAAAACAAATTTTGCCGGAACTCCTTATGCGGGAAGCACCCTGTCCGCAGTGAAAATTTTCCTTACAAATGTAAGCGGCAGCAAAATATTCGCAACCGGCGAGGACCCGACGGCTCCTGTAATTTTAAATGCAAAGCAGTATTCTTCAGCAGATTGCAGCGGATGCGCTATGAGCGGAATGTTGTATGATGAGGTTGCCGGAACTATTGGAGAAACAGCCGTTACGACTCCACATTATTTTTATTGTTATGAGAACGTGTTAGCTGCCGAGACCGTAACAGCAAGATTTACAAGGCTTGTTATTCAGGCAACTCTTGGCGGTAAGGTCTATTATTATCCTGTTGACATAAACAGAAGCGGATATGGTTGGGTAAGTGCTAATAATCATGTTGGAGTGAAAAGGAATACTTCATACTCTATAAGCGTGGTGGTAAACGGTCCGGGTTCAACTTCCCCTGATGTCCCTATTACAAGAGGAACAATAACTGCGTCAATTACTGTTGCAAGCTGGGCAACCGTTCCGGATAGTTCCGTTAATTTTTAACAAACATAAAATGAGGTCTTTGCATTGCTTTTATCATATTGTTGAGGTTCTGTCCGCCGTGACTTTTTGCGCGGCGGCGCAGAGCTGCAATACAATTATGGAGAGCAGGGAGGAGTGTCCGTGCGTGCTCACGATAGATTATAGCAAGATAAGCGGCAATGTAAAAAGCGTTCAGGTGTGGGTATTTGATGCCGGAGGCAAATTGTTGCTTAAAGATACGGCAGATAGAAAATCTTTTGGAATTCCTTATGTTTCAAATATTAAGAAAGGGGAAATATTTTGCTATGCATGGTGCAATATTGGAAAAGCTACAATCTGCTCTGAACATTTTTCAACTTCCACCACCATAGAAAAGGCAGGCGCCTTATGCGCCGATTCCCTTTTCTTTTTTAAGTATGAAGGAGCTGCGAATGGCGAGGAGCATAGGCTATATGTCTCTCCAAATAAGGAATTTGCGACTATAAATATAAAATTTGAAGGATTGGAAAATGGGGCTTGGGCGGAAGCGGAACTTGTGTGTAATTCCGGAGGTTTTTTTGTTGGAGGTGCCTGTATAGATAAGGTTTCTCTTACAAATGTTAGTACGTTGTCAGGCTCTCCTGCAAAGGTCCCTTTGGGCGATAGTCGTTCTTTCCCAATCCCTTCTAAAACAGATGCATCCTATGACGGCACATCATTAAGAATGCTGAGGCAAAAATCGGCTGACGGAATCTATATGAACATATATATCCTGTCGGGAGAAAAAGAGATAAATAAAAAGGAGGCCGGCACATTTGAATTGGGTAAATATTTAAAGGCGCTCAATTATGACATGAATGCTGCAAATCTTAAAGATATTGATTTGCTGATAGATGTGGGGGTGATGACAGTTAATGTAAATGTTGAAGGTTGGAATATCACGGCACCGGTGACGGTAGAATTTTAAAATATATACTATGAAAAACAGTTTTTTTAATATCTCAATTGCAATCCTTTTGGCGGTCACAATTGCTATTGTTTTGGTTGTGTCCGCCATTACGGGTTGTACAAAAGATACTGTGCCTGGCGCTCTTAAGGAAAATGAAGGGAAAGCAAATATTAATATTTCATTTTTCCTTCCTCAAAAGGCTTGGACTAAATTGTTGACAGTTAGTCCAATACAAGTATCAAATGTTAATATTTATGTTTGCGCGGAGAGTGGAATTGTTGTAAAATGCCAGTATTTAAGCGGCACTTTTAGCATGAATGTTCCTATACAGAAAGGAGAAAAATACTATTTGTATGCGATAGCAAATGCCGGAAAGCAAATTATACTTAAAGATACCGCAGCAATTGAAAATTATTCCTGGGGAGTTTCCGCAGCCTCTGCACTTGCTGATGCTTCAGGAGGCGTTGTAATGTCCGGCAAGACAGGGTTAATAGCCTTATCTGACGGAGCTTCCGTTCCAATTACTCTTACAAGGTGTGTTGCAAAAATTACGCTGCGCGGAGATAAATCATCTTTGAACAATGGGGTTCAGATTACTATAAACAGCGCTGCAATAAAAAATATTCCAAAGTCGGTTCGACTTTTTAAAATCAATAAAGTTGCTGATGCAGTGAGTGTTATGGATGGGGATATTATATCAGGCTCTGACCTGAATAATTTTTTTACATCCGGCGTTACCTTCTATATGTTTGAAAATATGCAGGGTACGCTGATGCCTGCAAATACTGACCAGACAAAGAAGGTTTGGCCGGATAATAATTTGTATTCCAAAATTTGCAGCTACATAGAACTTAATGCGTCATATATGTCTCTCTTAAAGAAGGGTACGTTGTTGTATAGATTCTATCTTGGAAAAGATATGGTAGGAAATTTTGATGTAGAAAGAAATTCCCAACACACAATAACTGTTTTTTTTGCAGGTGACGGATCTTTAAATGAAAATACGTGGAGGGTTGATATAGAGTCAATTACTGATTTGGTTACTGACGTTGTGTTGCCATCGCGCATTGGAATTGCAGGTTTGGGAAATGTACGCCATGTGGGTTCTTTGATTGTTCCACCTACGGCCGCAGACAAAACTCTGCTTTGGAAATCTTCAGATGTATCTATCGCGACAGTTGACCAAAGCGGCAATGTGACTTCTGCTGGTTTTGGATATTGTAGTATTTCTGCAACTAGTTGTGATGGCGGCAATATTACAGGAGTTTGTATTGTAACAGTGGGGGCGGGTGAAGTGTCATTTCCTGCCGGTCCCCGCACTATGTTTGATGGCGAGAGCGCAGAGATTAAGTGGGCCAAGATTTCTCCTGCTGACAGCGAGCCTGAGGTGAAGTGCAGCGATGCTTCTGTTGTTAAAGTTAACTATGTAAATTCCAGTGTGTTGAACGTAACCGCGCTTAAGCCCGGGAGTGCTACGCTTACTGCAACTTTGGGCAGTTCTTCCTCTTCCTATGTTATAAATGTTGAGGCCCTCAAGGTTAATTTTACCAAAACGGCGCCGGTCTCTATTTTTGAAGGTTTTGATTCGCCAATAGAATATACAATAACACCTTCTCACGCAAGTAGTCTTAAGCTTAAATGGGAATACGTAAGCAAAGCTAATGATGAATCTTATTTCTCCTTTATCAATGGAAATTCTTCTAATGTTGTGAGGGGACTTAAGGCGTCAAATTTGTCATATCCTGCTCATTCCATTAAAGTGAGTTTTGTTGATTATCCTTCTAAAGTGTTTACCACCAGCGTTAAAGTGATGCCGGCTATTACGATTAATGACGGCGATATAAATTTGCTGGCAAATGCTTTTGTCACGGCGGCAACTGGCAAAACTTACTCTAATATTTCCAGAGAGCATTATTTGTCTTATACCGCTCACCCAGGCGCAAGCATATCATGGACTACAAGCCAATCTGATTATCTGAGAATTAACTCCTCAGGCAAGGTTTATACGGATGAGTCTACTACTGCGAATGGCGTGTATGTTATTTATGCTGAGACCCGTGGAAATGATGGAGTTCTGTATAGGAAAACTGTGAATTGTACAGTTTGGGAGGAGATAAATGTTTTGGGCATAACGGAGTATACGCAAGATGGTGAGGAGGATGGATATCCTTATTTTACAATTCAAGGTTATACGGGAGTTAAGTCTTTAAGAGAAGGAGGGTATGCTAAAACGCTTGGGGATGGGTTTACTTATTCATCACATTTTGATGAATTTACACGTACTCATGTTGAGGGGGCGGTAGGAGATCCTTCATATTTAGTTGAATATACGGTACTGGAGTTTAACAATCCTTTTGATTCAGTCAATTATGTGAATGGTTACAAATACCGGTACTATGTCAGCGATTCTTCTTGGATACATTAAAAATAGAGCCGGTGATTTGCCGGCTCTTATTTTATAGTAATCACGATAGCTCCTCCAACTCCATATTTATAGTAGGGGGCATCTTCATAAGTGCATGATGGATAATGAGTTCTAAGTTCTTTTATTATAGAATCTTTTAGGGTGTGACCGCTGGTTCCGTGGATGAAGGTGATTTTTAACCCCTTGTGACTTTTGTTTGTGGTGCAATCATTTTTAAACGGAATCTTTTTCTACTGTGCAAGTTACACTTTTTGAATCAATTGATATCTTATGGCTTATACGCAGACTGCTGTGCAGTCTGCTAGTTGCCTTGCCACAAAGCGGCAAGGCAATTTGTGGTTTACGTGGCTTCGCCACGGAGATGCACGCTCCCTGCGGTCGCGGACAAAAAAACAGCAAGCATTTAGCTTGCTGTTTTTTGTCTTGTGATTAACACAAGATTATCTATCGTGAGGATAATTAAGCCTTTTTAGGCATTACCCAGAAGATTATCAATACAATCCAACCGATGAACGGAACCAGGGCTATTAGCCACCACCAGCCGCTTTTGCCGCTATCGTGAAGTCTCCTTGCGCCTATGCCAAGGAATGGAAGAAGTATTGCAAGTTGGAAAATAAAACATAATATGCCTTCATTTAAAAAGTCCCAGCCAATACCCCAGTCTATTAGACCTAGCGCGATATTTAATAGAAATGAAAAGCCAAAAAACATCCAGAAGCTTTTTGCATCTGTGGTTCCTTCAAAATCAAAGTAATGATTTCTGATAACATCAATAAAATACTTTTTCATGATTTTATGTTTTTAATTGTTAAAATTTTAGTCTCCTCCCTGCATGCTTACTGATACCTTGTACATGTGCTTGCCTTTGTAGACGCGCATGGAGTCCGCAGGGGCGGTGGTGATGTTGTATCTGCTTGAGCTTATGTTCATTCTGGTCATATAATTGCTCAAATTCTCATTGCGTTTCTGAGCAAATTCCAGAATTCTCTGTTCGCAGTTTGCACCGTATAATTTAAGAGCTTTTTCCTCCGCGTCATACATCTTGCCCTCCTGTATGGAAGGGATAAGTCCTCTGGTTAGCATCAGAGAATCTGCAAATTGTCCAACCTCTTTGGATTCAATATCTATATCGGCAAATCTGTCTGTTGCAAATAATGTCTGAGGTGTAAGAGTATCTTTATGTGCTGAGTGGCGGGAATTGTAGAAATCTCTCTTTAACATAAATACCGTGTAAAGTCCTTTTTTACCTCGCTCATATTTACCTCCTGGTCAAACTTTACGCTCATTTGAGGTTTGTGCCCGGCAACTTCTACAATTTGTTTAAAGGTTGTATATTCCTTTGTGTTAAAATCACTTAGCCCGGCATCAAATTCTACGTGGTCAAAGTTCTCTTTGCCTGCGCCAAACAAACTTCCTATTGCTGAGAATGGAGCAACCGCAACTTTAACCAATACATTTCCTATAGCTTTGAAAATTATTTTTCTATAAGAGAACTTAGGATTGTCCAAATCTCCCGTTACAGGTAAATCCATGGCCATAAGCCCTTTGCGGTCTGTCAAAACATAAACTCCAAGACGAACCGGCAATTTGTAAACGGGGTTTTGGTTAATTCTCTTGCTGACTTTTGGCTTAAAAATTTCCAATTTGTTGTCACCGACAAGTTTGTTATTCTTAATGACGTTGCGGCTGATAAACTGCAGCACGCCGCCTTCCAGCTTGTTGCCTACAAAGTGCATAGAGTATGGAGTGAAGTCAGTAAAGTCTATGTTCTTAAGTGTCAGGCGCAAATCCATGTTGCGCATGTTATCAAAGTTACCTGCCCAGTCAAAATTAACTTTTCCTGCTTTGCCTAAAACTGCATTACCCTTTATATGGTTGTCCGTATCTGGATTAAGATTATCTGCCATTACATTAATCTCGCTTAGCGCGTAATCAAATCCTCCGGGAAGCGCTTCATCTTTATATGTGACATTGCCGTCATAAAGACGCATCTCTTTTATGCTGATTCTCATTGGCTTGGAAGAGGATGCGCTCTTAGAGGAAGAACTCTTGGATGATTTCTTCATCAGGTATGTGAAGTTATTGGTGCTGTCCCTGTGCATAACGTACTGGGTCTTTGGATTGTATAGGCGGATGTAGTCAAAGCTGCCTACGTTCTTTCTTAAATCCAAGTCCGCAATATTTGTGGATGCGCTATCCAAAGATATTATAAGTCCTTCTTTTTCAGATGATAAAGAGAAATTGTGTATAGATGCGCGCCCTTTTACGTCCGCCTCCAGAATGTGTTCCTGATTTCCTTTCACGTGCATGTTTAGTGAAAGCAAACCTCCCATTTTGTCTGCATTCAAAGATTGCTGTACATAAGGCAGAACACCTTCCAGGGTAAATTTGCGGATTATTACGCTGAGGTCATACATGCTGCTCTCCATATTGTAGGCAAGTTTTGCCGAGAGCGAACCGCCTTCTGCAAAGTTCAGATTTATACCTGCATCAGTATTCTTTCCGGCAAAGTAAACACGCGGAATTTTGATGTTGATTTTATTGAATCCCCACTTGCTGCCCACCTGCAAATCTTTATAATTTAAGTGGCTTTTTAAAATAGCGATGTTATTAATATCTATTATCCAAGGCTTTGCAGCGGTATCCTTTTTTGATGGATCTGACTTGAATTTTGCAAGAATATCATCAAAGTTGAACTTCTTTCCGTTCTGAAGAATATTTATGTCCAGGGAATCAAATTCTATCCTGTTGATATTAAACTTCTTAGATATCAATTTTACAACGCTCATTTTTGCATTCAAGTTTCTAAATGCAAGAAAATGAGCCTTGTCATCTTTTTCAAACACGTTAAGGTTGCGCGCCTTTACCGTACCGAAAACGGGGTTAATAACTAATTTTTCTATGCGCACCTTCCTGCCAACCAGCTCTTTATCATGGTGCTCAATGTAGTACTTTGCAATGGGGCCGCTGAATATGCCTAGCAGTATAACTATAGCAAGAACAATTGCTACTACTAAAATTATAACCTTTGGAATTTTTCCAAGTTTGCTCCAAACTGACATATTTATATTGTATTATTTTATTTTAAATTTTTCCTTGTTTTTATCTAGCTCTTTATAGATGCCGCTTTTAAAAGTAGTGATTTTATTCTCTTTGCACAAACGTGTTTCTCCTCTTTCATCACAATTTATTGCGTTTATTATTGCTTTGGCTCCCCTGGCCGGACTCTTGATGAATGGGCGAAAAAGCTTGTCAGCCAGCGCATCATACCATTTATGCATGGTAATCATTTTAGTGTTTACTACACCCGGATCAGCTGCAATTGCTCTAATTTTTGAGTGTTGTTTGAGCATTTTGCGGTTCAATGCAATGGTAAACAGCGCAAGGCAAAGCTTTGAACGGCCGTAATTCTTTAATCTGTAGAATCTTCTGTCATCGTCATCCAGCGGCCACCAATTCATTGTTACTGAAACCGTATTTATTATTTTGCCGTCTTCCTGATTCATGTATGGCAGGAGTGACGTGGTTATTCTTCTGGGCGCCAGATAGTTAACTTGAAGCATTGTCTCATGCAAATCCTTTGTTATCTTCATTGCCGGTGCAATGACGCCTGCATTATTTATCAGCAAATCTATTGAGGTCTCTTCCCACTCTTTTTTCTCCAGGACTGTAACAATGTGTTTCACAGCATTATCAACGCTTTCAAAATCCTCCATGTCTGCCGGTATTATGTGGAAGTTAGGAGCAGGATTAATATTTTTCTCCCGGCAGATTTTGGCGCACTCTTCTTTTAGCGCTTCTGCTTTTTGCATATTGCGGCAAAGTGCATAAACTTTATATCTATTGGTCATCAGGTATTTGCATACTTCTGTTCCAATTCCTCCTGTTGCTCCTGTTATTACTGCTATACGTTCCATATTATACTTTCTTAAACTCTCCCAGATGCAATTTGCGTCTCATATAAAATTTAAAACTATCGGGAACCAAGGCATAAAAGGGGCGATATGCGTAGTCCAGCATTGTTGGAATGCATTCCTTGCGCCCTTTATAAGATGCTGCAAGCGCCCGTCTTACAATCTTTTGCGGACGCGCAATTATTCCAAGATGTACGCCAAGATTCATAAGATTGCTCTTCAAATTGTAAAGCGGAGTTGCTACCGCACCGGGGCAAATTACCGTAACATGTATTCCCGCCTTCTTCATCTCCAGATAAAATGCGCGGCTGAAAGTCCTTATGTATGACTTTGTTGCAGTATACAGAGTTATGCCGCAATAGGGGGTGAAAGTTGAGATGGAGGACATGTTGATAATGTAACCATTGGGCTGTTCTACACCCGCCGTACCTCCTCCGTTTGTTTTCCTTTGCTTCATCTTCTCTCCAAAAAGTCTGCAGAGCATTGTAAGCGTGTGAATATGAAGATTTAATATTGTATCAATTTTTGCCGGAGATACATCTGTAACTTCTTCAAAGAAGAACATTCCGGCGTTATTTACCAGCACTTCTATATCAAAATTGTGCAGCTGGCAATAATCAAACAGCTCCTGCGCGGCATCCGGCAATGCAAGATTTCTGTATAGCGCTATAACACATTGTCCTGTGCCTGTATATTTAACTTCTGTCTCTTTGTACAAAGACTCCGTGCAGTTTGCACAATGCTGCCGCTCAGATATTTGTGCAGCCATATCTATCCCCGCTTTTTCTTGATTGCTGACAAGCAGAATGTTGTATCCAAGGGCTGCAAGCTGTTTGGAATACTCCGCACCCATGCCGCTGCTTCCGCCCGTTACAAGTGCGAAAGGACGCAGAGGTATTTCTGAAAATCTCCTTTGATTATTTATTTTCCAATCTTGCAATTTCATTTTCCAAACTCTTTGGAAGTTTCTCCGTAAGGTGTTTGTGGCAAGCCATTTCCAGAGAATACATCCTTGCTATGCAATAGTTGGAGTGGCCGCAATCGCAGCTCTCCTCTCCCTCTTTCATTTTATTTACAAAGTCAGGCTGTGTCACAAAAGCGCGGGCCATCTGAACAAATTCAAATCCGTCGCCGAGCACCTCTTCTATTTTTTTGCGGCACACAAGACCTCCTACATATATCAGCGGAACATTAGAAATTTCTTTTCTAAAGCGCAGCGCATCCTCCAGAAAATAAGCCTCTTGGAAAGGTACGGGCGGAACAATCATTGGCCCGAAAATCTTTGCAAAAAACTTTATCCACAGCGGATGCATGTAGTAAGTCATGCTCTTCATTGGGAGAGTGCCGCGCATAACATACATTGGTGCTTTACTTACAAATCCTCCCGACAGGACCATTCCTTGTATTCCGATTCTTTTTAATTCTTTTGCAATTTCCAGTCCATCTTCTATGTCATTGCCTCCCTTGAAACCATCTCTCATATTTGTTTTTGCAATGACGGCGCACTTCCCTTCAGATGCTTCAAGCGCCTCATTTATACACATATCCATGAATTTCATTCTGTTGGAAAGGGGACCTCCGTATTGGTCCTTGCGTCGGTTTGTATATTTTGAAAGGAACTGACTTATCAAGTATCCGTGGCCTGCATGGACTTCTACGCAATCAAATCCCGCCTCTCTGGCAAGTTTTACGGCGGTGCCGTAACTCTTTGCCATCTCTATCATCTCATGCTCTTTAAGGCCTCTGTAAAGCGTATAGGCGTACATGTTAAAACCGCTTGATGCTGAGAGAGGAGTACACTTTGTCAAATTTCTGTGGCTCATGTTTCCGCAATGTCCAATCTGTATGGAAGCAGCGGCGCCGGCGGCATGAATGGCATCAGTCATTTTGCGCAGACCCGGAATAATTTCCGGCCTCAGCCAGAGCTGATTTTTGAATGACAGACCGCTTTGAGTAACAGATGCATACGCAACAGTTGTCATCCCGGCTCCACCTTCCGCTACGCTTTTGTGATAATTGAAAAGCATCTCTGAAGGCGAATTGTTTGTTGCCATATTCTCAAAGGCTGCAGAACGTATTGCTCTGTTTCTTAATGTAATAGGCCCCAATTTACCCGGCGTGAAAAGACGTCCGCCATTTGTTTTTGACTCATCAATATCTGCCATATCAAATAACCATATTATATAACCATCTAGTTTGCAGCAGCTTGCGCTGTTACCAAATAAACGGGAAAATCCTTTTTAATTTTTTCTCCTCTACCTGTCCCGGAAAATCAGTGCAGTATTTTTTATAAATCTCTGCGGAGCGGGGGACAAGATTGGCAAATGTCCACCATGCAAATACCGCACCCGCTGCGCTCCATGTCAAAATTGCAAAGCCGGTCCACTCCAATATTTCTCCAAAATAATTTGCGCTGGTTACGTAATTGTAAATGCCTCCGTGAGGAAGATAATGGGCTGTATCACCAGGCTTGCGCAAATTACGTATTATTTTGTCTGACTGCATGTTAATGAACATTCCAAATATAAATATAATTGTTCCTGCAATGAACTGCGGGGAGCAAAGCCATGAGGAAGGATATCTGTCGGGAGCTGAAAAATAGAAGAGCCAGCCACCTTGCATTATTGCATTTAAAAGATTGAAAGTTACCCCCATTGATATGATTGAGACCGGCATTCTGCTCTTGCCCTTTAGAAGCGCTGGAAATATGAAAGAGCGGTGAAAGTAGTGAGTCTCAAATAAAAGGAACATTATCAGAGGTGCAATCATAAAGCGGCGCGGAGAGCAAACCCACAGAATCAGCATTGTAAAAAAAACGGGAGATTCCATTAACACCCAACCTGCTTTGTTGTTGAGAGTTGCGCCCCATTTTTCAGTTGTAAATTTCCCGTATCCGGCCGTAACAAAAAACAGCGCTATAAAGACTATAAGCGCTGTTATGCTCATGGCTATGAGAAATATTTTGTATGCTTCATAGATATTCTGCATTGCCATTTATTTTTTTATAAGCTGCTGTACGGTGTCTTTGTAACTCTCTCCTATATGGATAGTTATACCATCTCCAACATCTGTCTTCTTAAGAACTATCCTCCCTTTTTCAAAGGATTGAATATAATTAAGCCCCACTATAAATGAGCGGTGAACTCGCATGAACTTAAGGTTAGGCAGCTTCTCGTCAACCTCCTTCATTCCCATCAGAGTCAGGATAGGGTACTTCTCCTGTTTTGTATAAATCTTGATATAATCTTTTAACCCCTCTATGTAAACAATGTCTGCAAGGTTGATTTTGATTACTTTGTATTCGCTCTTAACAAACAGAAACTCAGCCTGTTCTTGCGCCGCTGCAGCAGGGGCCAAAAGCGTATTGATAATTTTGTGCGCCTTTTCAGCCGCATCCAGAAATTCTTTGTATGAGATAGGTTTTAGCAAATAGCCAACGGCATTTACTTTATATCCCCTTACCGCATATTGCTCAAAGGCAGTAGTAAAAATAATCAGGGGCAAGGTCAGCTTTTGCGGATCATTGTTTTGCTCTCTAATTATTTTGCTGAGTTCCAGGCCGTTAAGCTCAGGCATTTGAACATCCAGAAAAATCAGGTCAATGTTGCCTTTTTTTATCTCTGCCAGCGCATCAATAGCATTTGTAAAAGCTCCCGACAGTTTTAAGAAATCTGTCTTTTTAATGTAGCTCTTAAGCAGTTCGACTGCAAGAGGCTCATCATCTACAACTGCACACTTTATCTGCGTCATATTTCTGTTAATGAATGATTTGAATTGACTGCACAAATGTAACTAAAAAAGAGGCATTTTGCCATGTCAGCCACATTTAAAATGGCCGGCTAAAATTTGTCCAGCTCAAGAACGGAACGGTACATCTTACCCTTTCCCTCAACGTCAACAACTCCTCTGTCCCATGTATAATGCCCTTTGTAAAGCAAGTCCAGTCTTGTCTGCACTTGTTTTAAACCTACTCCGGAACCGCTCTTATCATTCTCATCTTTAGGATAGTATGAATTTTCTATAAGACATGACAATTTGTGTTTCTTTTCAGAAACTATCTCTGTAATATTGATGAATATGTAACTATCTTCTGTTGGGGAAACTCCATGTTTAAAAGAATTCTCTACAAGAGAAATTAGCAGAAGCGGCGCAATTTTCAAATTGCTGTTAGATTGAATGTCCGCATTGAAAACAACTTTGCAATTGCTTGACAATCTTATCTTCATCAATTCTATGTAATTCTTTAAAAATTCAATTTCACTCTGTATGGGTACAAATTGCTCTTGATTCTCATACAGGACATGGCGCAGCAATTTGCTAAGCTGATGAACCGCTTCCTGTGCCTTATCCTGGTCTATGGAAATAAGTGCATAAATGTTGTTCAGCGTGTTTAGAAGGAAATGCGGATTGAGCTGATTTTTAAGATTATCCAGCTCCGCCTTTGCTTTCTCTTCTTCTGCTTCCTGCAAAGATTTTTCAGTTTTGTCATATCTCTCCGTAAGTTTAATTGTACATGCAAGTCCAATGATAAAAAGCAGGGACATTACGTCTCTAATCCAGAACATTTTTTCCGGCCTTCTTTGATGCCTTCTGCCCGGCTGTCCCTGAGTGCCCCGCATGACTCGCTGACCTTGTTGGTAATCCATAGGGGGCTGCGGACTGAATTCAGGCCTTCCATCGGGAGCTTGTACTCCTTGATTTGCAACTATCTCTGTATTAGGGTTTTTCTGCTGCGGACCTCTTAGGTATTTTTTGTTCCACTTTGCAATTCCAAAACTTATAATGGCAACCAGTACAACGTTCAGCAGAATAAAAGAAATTGTTTTTTTTCTGAACAGAACTTTTGGAATGAGCCAAAGAGTGTTAACATAAAATGCTATAACAAAGGATACCGGTATGCTTGAGTGCTTAAGATATTCTTTCCAGCTAAAAGCTATAGTTGAATTCCTCTCCACAAAGAGCAATGGAAAGGCAAATACTATAAGCCATGCAAGTACCTGGATAAGAATAGATATCCATTTTCTTTTTTTATGTTCCGGAGTTATTGCCGGTTTGTCAGAATTTATCATTACGCAAATATATTTCAAATTTATTCATATCTGATGGCCTCTATAGGGTCAAGATTTGCAGCCTTCTTTGCGGGGTACCAGCCAAAGAAGATACCGGTAATGGTACATACTGCAAAACTAAGGATAACGCTGAGAGGTTGTATAGCTATTGGCCAGTTTGCAAACATCTTGACGGCGAATGAAGAACATACGCCAAGCAGCACTCCAATTACTCCGCCCGTGATGCTTATCATGATAGCTTCAATCAAAAATTGAGTTAGAATGTCAACACCTCTTGCGCCAACGCTCATTCTAAGTCCTATCTCTTTTGTGCGCTCGGTTACGCTTACAAACATAATATTCATAATTCCTATACCGCCTACTACAAGAGAAATACCTGCTACACAGGCCAATAGAATGGTCATTAAATTGGTTGTAGATGTCATCATGGAGCTTAGCTCCTCCTGGCTTCTGACGGTAAAATCATCATCATCATTGCTTTGCAGCTTGTGGTCATCTCTCAAAATATTTTTTACTTCAGAGATAGCTGGGTCCGTAAGGTCCTCTGATACGGCAGATGCAAATATCATCTGAAGGTATGTCACGGAGAGCATCCTCTTCATTACAGTAGTGTAAGGTGACAGAACCACATCATCCTGGTCTTGTCCCATTGAGTTATAACCCTTTGATTTTAAGACTCCAATTACGGTCATTGGAATGTTGCCGAATCTTATAACTTTCCCAATTGGGTCTTCTCCGTTTGTGAACAGATTATCTATGACTGTTTTTCCTATTACGCAAACTTTTGCGCTTGTCTTGATATCGGTATCATCAAACATCTCTCCGTCCTGTACTTCCAATTGCCTGATTGTAAGGTAATCCTGTGCTACTCCGCTCACGGTTGTATGGTAGTTGTTGCCTCCAAAAATTGCCTGGCAGCTGGAGGAGACATTAGGACTAATTGCGGAAAGGTATTCGCTCTCATCCTTAAGATTTTCATAATCAGCAAGTTTAAGAGTCTGCATAGAGGAGGCTTCCTGTCTTACGCCGCCTCTTACGTCTGTGCCGGGCATAATCATAATCATGTTGCTGCCCATCTTAGAGATTTGACTCTGAATGCTCTTTTTGGAACCTTGTCCTATCGCGAGCATCGTAATTACAGAACCAACGCCAATCACAATTCCAAGCATTGTAAGAAACGTACGCAACTTGTTGCTGGCTATGGATTTAAGCGCTATTTTAAATAAATTTCCCCAGTTCATAATTTATCCTCCCCGTTTTATTCATCTTCATTTTTTGGAAGAGCCTCCAGCGCAGCCTTGGCCGACTGAATGTTATTGTTCTCTGTCTCTTCTTTAATCTTTCCGTCCCTGAGCGTAATATTGCGTCCGCTGTACATTGCAATATCGGGATTGTGTGTTACAAATATTATTGTTTTCCCCTCTGCATGAAGCTTTTGGAACAGTACCAAAATTTCATAAGAGGTTCTTGTATCCAAATTTCCAGTTGCCTCGTCGGCCAAAATAACGGCCGGATTATTTACAAGGGCGCGCGCAATTGCAACTCTTTGCATTTGTCCGCCGGACATCTGATTGCTTTTGTGGTACATCCTGTCCGCCAGCCCCACAGCTGTAAGTGCATCAATGGCAGCCTGTTTGCGCTGTGCAGATGAATATGCAGAGTTGTACATCAGCGGCAGTTCCACATTCTCCAGGGCAGTAGTTTTTGCAAGCAGATTGTATGATTGAAATACAAATCCAATCTTCCTGTTTCTCAGCATCGCTCTCTCCGGCTTGCTCATTGTTCTTACGGAGACACCATCCAGATAATACTCTCCGCTGGAAGGTGTGTCCAGGCATCCGAGCGTGTTCAAAAGAGTGGATTTCCCGCTGCCTGACTTTCCCATAATTGTCACAAACTCACCCTCATACACCTTAAAGCTAACTCCTCTTAAAGCATGCACAATCTCATCTCCCACCAGGAAATTTCTCTTGATGTCCTGCAGGTCAATTACAACCTTCTTCTCTCCGGTACTTGCTATATTGTTGCTATCCATGATATTATCTAATTATTATTTTTTTATCCCGACAGTTTTTACCTAGGGCCTGCGCCACTGCCGCCGCCGTTGCTGCCGCTCTTTTTATTGTTCTCTCCCGGATGCTTAGGCATGAAAGGAGAACTTTGGTCACTAGAACTGCCTGAATCTGAATCGCTTAATGAGGCATCTCCGGTAGATGACATGCTCATTTCCAAAACAACTTTTGTCCCTTCCTGTACTCCTCCGGTAATTTCTACGGCCGTCTTGCTCTTTGTTCCAATCTCTACAGGAATAGCTGTAAAGGTCTTATTATTAAGCGTCCAAAGGATTCCTTTTCCCTCTTCGCCTGCAGTAGGATTGCCAAGATATTGTTGAGATTCTTTGCTGATGGAGTATCCTCCCTTCTTTGCATATAGCTGAGGGTCAAACTTTAACGCTTTAGGTTTTATTGTAAGCACATTGTTCTTCTCAGCAGTGTAGATTGTTATGTTTGCAGTCAGACCAGGTTTCAATTTTAAATCCGGATTTGGCGCAGAAACTACAACTTCATAAGTTACTACGTTGTTGGTAGTTGTAGCATTCTGTCTTACTTGCGTAACAGTTCCGCTGAAAGTCTCTCCTACATAAGCATCTACGGTAAATTCAACTCTCTGTCCCTCTTTTACATTGCCTATGTCGGCCTCATCTACGTCTGCAATTACTCTCATCTGAGTAAGGTCTTTTGCAATGTAGAAAAGTGTTGGCGTACTGAAGCTTGCAGCAACAGTCTGGCCCTCCTCAACACTCTTGCTCAATACAACTCCGTCAATAGGGGAGGTAATTGTTGCGTAGGAAAGATTTGTCTTTGCCTTCTCCATGCTTTGCCTGGACATTGCCAAAGTATTCTTTGAACTTTGATAGCTGTCCAAAGCAGATTCATATTCGCTATCTGCTACAAGACCTTTGTCATGCAGCATTTTCTCTCTGTTGTAATTTTTAAGCTGATAAGAATAATCGCTCTGCGCTTTTGCATAACTGCTCTTTTGACTCTCATAATCAGCCATTAGCGTGGTCTTATCCAGCTCCGCAATTACCTGCCCCTTTTTAACAACGCTGTTGTAATCCACATAAAGTTTCTTTACAATACCTGAAACCTGAGTACCAACTTCTACTTTTACAACTGGTTCTATTGTGCCGGTTGCGGTAACGGTATTATTTACATTCCCGCGTTTAACCGTCTCCATTTTAAAAGACATAACGCTTTTAGAACTCTTCTTTCCAAAAATAAGCACGCATGCAACTATCACTGCAACAGCCGCTACGCTCCACCAAATTATTTTTTTCTTGTTGTTCATATTATTATTTTTTTATTCTCTTATCCCGACAGATATTGTGAATTTTAGAATGTTTGCGCAATATCTTGTTTCAATTATTATATGTCAATCTCTTCACCTGTATAAAATTTAAGCACCTGCAGATTATAAAGCGCCATGTATTTTGTCTGTGCAACTTCTTGCTCTGCAGCAAGATAAGTGCTCTTCTCCTGCTCCAGCTCCACAATATTTTTCATTCCAAGATTGAACTGCTCGCACACAAGGTCATAACTTTCTTTTGCGCTCCTGTATGATTCTTTAGCGCTAATATATTGCTGCTGAGTATTTTTAGCGTTTAAGTATAAATTATCTATTGTTTTGTACATATCATTCTCTGTCTGCTCGGCGGCCAGCTTGTAGTAGCTTATATCATTTTTTGCCTTCTCAGTTGCGCTTTTGTAAGTGCGATTGCTGTAGATTGGAATAGAAAGAGTTACGCCAACGGTATTGGTCCAATTTGTCTTAAGCTGCTTGCCGTAATTAGTGCCGGTACCGCTGATATTGTTTGTTCCGCTGCTTGCGTTAAGTGAGATAGTAGGGGTATATTTTGCCTTTGCCAGTTCAAGCTCGCTGTTCTTAATATACAGCTGGCTGATTTCAATTTCAGGCCTCAGGTTCATTGCCTTTGCAAAAACGCCGTTGCGGTCGGGAATGGTTTCAAGTACCTTGCTCTCAGATATTTCCGGAGTTATAATGCTCATCTCCTCTCTCTCCAGCTTAAGTGCGTTCTTAAGATTTACCATATCGCTGTCATAAGTGCTCTGTGCCGTAACCAGCTGATAATTATCTGCATTGTACTGTGCCTCCAGTTTTGCGCAGTCAGCTTTTGACATGTTGCCCGCCTTTAGAAATTCTTTGCCTCTGTCCCACTGGACCTTAGAAGATGCGGCCGCCTCCTGTCTGATTTTTATGTTTTCAATATCATAAAGGACTTGCACATAATATTGAGCAACAGTGACTTTAAGGTCCAGCCTGTTCTTTGTGTATGTTAAATCCTGTATTTGCTGAGTTACAGTTGTTTGCTTTACGTTATCATTAAGATACCCTCCTTTGTACAACGTCCAGTTGGCTGATACTCCGTAACTTCCTGAGTAAGTATTCTTTTCAGAAGCGCCGTTGTTAAAGTAATTTCCGCTGTAATTCTGTCCAACGGAGGCTGATAAGGATGGATATTTTGCAGCCTTTGCCGTCTTAACATCAATGGCCGCATTATCCGCGTCCAGCTTGCTTTGCTGCAGCGCAACATTGTTTTCCAGCGCATAGTCCGTACACTGCTTAAGCGTCCAGACTTTTTGTGGAGATAGCGTATCGGTATTTTTCCTTGCGGAATTTTCCGCGGCCTCAGCATTAGACGCGGCACCTGCCGTGATGCATATTGAGGCAATTACTAAAAATGCCCTAAAAATTTTTCTCATGATATTTTGACTAACCCTCATAAACGGTTTATTTTTCTTCCCGTTGCAGAGGCAAATTTGGTGCAAAATTCAGTGAAATCCCTTGAATATAGACTAATAGGGGGAGAGCATCCACCAATGCGGGATATTTATCTATGAATCTACATACGGGCAAATTTTGTACATTTGATGTGCGTTTTGAGAGGCATTTTTTGCCTCAAAAATGCAACCAAATTATGTTAATTTTTTATCTCTGAAATCCTATGAAAACAACAGCTGTCGGGAGTCAAAAAACAATGCGGGACGTCTATGATTTCTTTAAACATTTGTACCGCAATAACAACAAAGAGTGGTTTACCGCCCACAAGCAAGAGTACCTTGACTGCCAGGCAAAATTTAATGAATTTGCGCAGCAGCTGATTATAGAGATTGGCAAGTTTGACCCTTATATAGATCCCGACAGATTAACTGTCAAAGAGTGTACTTACCGCATTTACAGGGATATGCGCTTTAGCAAGGACAAGACTCCTTACAAGAATCATATTGGACTTTACATCACCAAGGGGGGGAAGAAAGGACCTTATGCGGGATATTATTTTCACATGCAACCTCCGGAGGTGAAAGATTATTTTGAGGGAAGCATGCTTTATATAGGGCTCTATATGCCTGAACCTGAAGTAATAGCAAGCATCAGAGATGAAATATCGGTTAACGGAGGGGAGCTTGTAAAGGCAATAAAGGAGGCAAAACATTTTACCCTTTTTGACGGAGATTCTTATAAAAAGCTACCGCGCGGATTTGAAGATGTTAAGAATCCTGAGTGGCAGAAATTGCTGAAACTCAAAGAGATATCCCTGGGTTATCAAATGAGCGAGAATTTTCTGTTTAAGGATGATAAGCTTGCAAAAAGAGTGGCTGCCCTTTTGAAGGAGACTGCACGCTTTACTGCGTTCATCAACAAGTGCGTAGACTACGCTTTGGAAAAATAAAATGAATAATTGATTGCTTTTTTTTCATATAATCCGTAATTTTGAGAAATTATAAAAGAGCTCTTTCTGAATTATAATGGACGAGGATAAAGAATCTCAAAAATTTATGCGGTCAAATTTGGACCGTTATCTGGAAGTATCTCAAGATTCACAAATTGGATGGTGGGAGGCCGACATGGCCCGCCAGAGATATCTGTTTTCTGATAATATCTCCAAACTTCTTGATTTAAAAGAGAATGCGATAGCGTTTGATAAAGTTGACTACTATATTCCTGAGGATTACCAGGATATAGTGAAGCGGGATTTTTATGAGTACTCGTCAATTAAGCGGAATTTTAATGACCATGTAATTCCTTTTAAATTGGCGCATGGAATTATGTGGGTTAAGACCCATTTTATCTCTTATGTACAGGGCCCCGGGGGAGAGGGAACTTTTGGTTCCATGCAGATAGTGCCTCCGCCGGCAGAGGCAAAATTGAATGATTCCGGAGAGATAAAATCCTCAAAGGCGGCAAGCCGCGGATTGGATATGCTTACTGAGCTTGGTACTATAGGTGTCTCTTTATCAGACTTTATGAGAGGAGGCAAAGAGGAAACCATCGTGACCAATATACTTAAAAGCGTAAGGGACATCTTTAATGCCAGCAATGCTTATATGTTTGAGTTCAGCCCTGATGGTTTGTCTCAGGAATGTGTTTATGAGGTTGTTTCCAAGGATGCGCAATCATCTATTATTAAGCGCAATAAGCGTATTAGTAATGCTCTGGTGCCTTATGTGAGCAGGAAAATTTTGTCCGGGCAGCCTGTGATTGTAAGCTCTCTTTCTACGTTGCCGGAAGAGGCCAAAATTGATATAGATCTAATGCACAGCTATGGGTTAAAATCTTTTATGTCCATTCCATTAATTAACGTCGGTAAAATCTGGGGCTATATGGGTGTGGCCACGGATAAAAATGTGATATGGAGCAAGGAAGACTATAGCTGGCTTGCAACACTCAGCAACACAATTGGATTATGCATAGAACTTCACAGATCCAGGGAGGAGCATCGTAGGGTATTGCAGCAAAAAGAGAGAGAGGAGGAGAGGTTTACTTACATTTATAAGAACATTCCCATTGGAGAGGGACTGTATGATCTTAGCGGTAAGATAGTAGATGCTAATCAGGCATTTATGAAAATATTTGGATTCTCTGGTTTAGGAGATATCTCAAAATATTCCCTTCTGGATGATGCAAATGTATCTGAAGATTTTAAGAAAAAGCTCTTTGGCAAGGGGGATATTTTTGATTTCTCTGCGGAGTACAAATTTGGAACTAATCCCAAGGTTTATTGTTCTACCAGAAAGGGAAAAGCTCTTATCAACTTTAGACTGATGAAGTTGTATGAAGATGGGAAGATGAGCGGCTATTTGCTGATTGCAATTGAGGAGACGGACCATCTTATGGCAATGAACAAACTTAAGGATTTTGAAGATTTGTTCTCCATGATTGCAGACTATGCAAAGGTGGGTTATGCAAAGATGGATTTGCTTAATTATGAGGGGTATGCAATAAAGCAGTGGTATAAGAACATGGGAGAGGATGAGAACACTCCTCTTAAATCTATAATTGGCGTTTACCGGAATATGCATCCGGATGACAGAAGCCGGCTGCTTGCCTTTTTTGATGATGTGAAGAAGGGCAAGGCAAAATCATTTACTGGCGAAATAAGAATAAGACGTGCAGGCACGGATAAGTGGAACTGGATTTATAAGAATCTGATGGTCAACCGTTATGACCCCAAGCACGGCCATATAGATGTTGTTGGCGTCAATTATGATATAACCCGTTTTAAAGAGGCTCAGGCGGAATTGATTGAAGCTCGCGACAGGGCAGAAGCGATGGATAAATTAAAGAGCGCCTTTCTTGCAAACATGAGCCATGAAATCAGAACCCCGCTAAATGCAATTGTGGGTTTTTCAGATTTGATAATGGAGACAGATGATGCAGATGAGAAGGGCCAGTATATGGCTCTGGTTAAGGAGAATAACGAGCTTCTGCTGCAGCTTATAAGTGACATCCTGGATTTATCCAAGATGGAGGCGGGGATGGTTGAACTCTCTTATTCCAACGTTGATATAAACAGTTTGTGCCGCGATATAGAGAGCACGATGAGGCTGAAAATTAAGAATAACGTACTGCTTGTCTTTGAGTCAGAAGGCTCCAAGTGTGTCATAAGTACTGACAAGATAAGGCTTACGCAAGTCATTACAAATTTCATAGGGAACGCTATAAAATTCACTCCTGTCGGGAGTATTAAATTTGGCTATGAGTGGGTTGATAATAAGCACATTAGATTCTATGTTGCTGATACCGGAAGGGGAATAGAGGAGGAGAATCTGTCTAAAGTTTTTGACAGATTTGTAAAGCTTAACAGGTTTGTTCAGGGGACCGGGCTTGGACTTCCAATCTGCCGCACAATTGTTGAGCAGATGGGAGGAAAAATAGGATTGAATTCCAAGTTTGGCGAGGGGTCAACTTTTTGGTTTATTATTCCGGCAACAAATCTCGCACAGTAAAACGGCCGTTTAGCAGACTATCTTATCAAGATGCAAACCGGCTCTAAATTATTTAATTTTAGGGTCTTATCCGTGTTGGTCAGAAATCCGGTCTTCTTGTTTATTCTAAAGATTTGAATCTCTTGGTCTTGCTGGCAGGCAACAAGCATAAAATCTCCGTCAGGAGTTATTGCAAAATTTCTGGGTCCTGAGCCTGTCATCTGGTATCCTATTTTTGAGAGAGTTCCATCTGAATGAATTTGGAAAATTGAGATGCCGTCTCTTACTTTTCTGCAAGATGCATATAGGAATTTTCCGTTAGGGTGAATGTGTATGTCTGCGCTTGCGGCGGCATGCATGCGGTCGGAGAGCGTGTCTTGTATTTGATTAAGTATTAGATTGTTACCCTTCTCGTTAATATTGAATACCAGTATCCTTCCGCTAAGTTCGCACAAAAGATACATATACTGTCCGTCCTTGCTGAACTCAACGTGTCTTGGGCCGTAACCCTTTGGTACGGAGTATGATGCAGTATCACACCAAAGCAATTTCAGACTCTCTTTTTTTAAAGAATCATTCCCGAATCTGAAGAAATAGAGTTTGTCGCATCCAAGGTCCGTAGCCATAACATAGTCATTTCCAGTATCTTTTCCTTTTATAATTCTTACGGTATGAATATGGGATGTTGCCTGTCTGGCTTTGTTTGGGCCGCTGCCTATAAATTTTATTATCTGAGAACACTGTCTGATTCTTCCGTCAGTATCTGTCGGGAATAAAGAAATGCTTCCTCCGCCATAATTTGCGGTAAGAACATAATTCTTGTAAAACGTTATATAGCAAGGGTCTATGCCAATATCTCTTCTGCGGTTTATCTTTGCAGGGGTGAATGAGTTGCTAAAGGCGCTTATCCCGGATTTTGCCGCATTCTCGCTGACCGCATAAAGGAATTTTCCGTCGGGAGTAAGAGTTATGAAAGATGGGTTAGCCTCCTCATAATCTGCAAGTTTAGACATCTCAAGCGTCCTGCAGTTAAAACTGTATTTAACAGCCTTGTCTCCGTAAGCTCCTATGTAGACGGAATATACATGGTTGTTCTCTCTTTTTTTTGCAATGAAGATGATGATTGTTGCTGCTATAAGAGCAAGGATGCATATTGCCGCAAGGGCAATCATTCCTTTTGTTTTCTTTGTCATGATTTTATTCTTTGAGCAGTTATTGGCTTATTTTTAAGTAGTTACAAACTTATTCCTTAAATTTAATTATGGCAGCTTTTAAAGCTTCCCAATATCCCGGAGTTTTAATTGCGCTTCCAAGGTCATAAATACTGATGCCATCAGAACCTGCTCCGCGGACGTAATCAAAGATGGTGCTCAGGTATGGAGCTGACTCTTCATCTGCATAAATGCCGCTGCAAAGATATGCATTTGAGCCGCTCTTTTTCAGCCCTTTAACGCCCTCCTTTGTCTCAGTTATAATCCATTCCGCCTGTTCATTGTAGAATTGGTAATAAATCATTGGAAATACGATATCCAAATGAGTAAATTTTGTCCAGTCCTGTCTTACGAGTTTGCGCGCAACATCAGGAGAGGGAAATACATCTGCGCTTGCAATTTTGTCGTGCTTGTGGATTACATCGGCAAGTGCATTTGCAATTTTTACAACGGCTTTATAACGGAATTCCATCCAATGCTTATCCTCCGTAGGATTCTGAATATCAATAGGGTCTATGCCTCTCTCTTTCTTGTATTGTTCTCTGCAGTATGGACAGTAGCAATGGTCCCACCGGGGATAAACTTTGTCCTGATGCACTTTCCTAAGTTCCCACAGACCGGCCGGAAGAATTGCATCCGGGTATCTGATAAAATCCAAATTTATGCCTGCAACTCCGTCAATCTCTGCAATTTCACTTACTCTAGCTTTAAGGTATTCAAGCACTTGCGGCTGGGATGGGCAAAGCCATCTGTAATGGTCAACTCCATACATATTGTAGTCCAGACAGGACTTTCCTTCAGCGTTTACTTGGTACCAATCTCTGTGGGCAGCCTGCAAATTTTTCTCGCAGCGGTTCATAATCCACATCCAAATGTGCAGTTCTATGCCGTATTTTTTAGCTAGCGCGGCAGCTTTCTTTGTGGCTGCAATTGCCGCATAATCAGTAAAATCCGTAGTGTCAGCCATTCCAACCGGATTGCCTCCGTGTACCTCCATTATCAGTGCGTCAATACCTGCCTCTTTTGCCTTTGCAAACACAGAATCGGCGGCGGCATCACTCATTGGACCAACGGAACCCATCCATGCCCAAACTTTCTTATCTCTGTTAATCTTTATATCTCTGTTAATCTTATTATCAGTTGATTTCATGATTTTATCATTTTTTATTACCTGTCCGGCGCTCAATATATTTACTGAAGCAAGAGCGCAAATAACAATTGCTATTGTATTCCTGATTACTTTTTTCATCTCTTTAAGTTTATTTCTGTCGCGAGTATTCTGCCATTGCATAAGCCTCTTTCTCCCACTTGTCAAACATCCTCTTTGCTACAGCATATTCATTACCGTATTTCATTGGAGAATAGTGTTTTGGAGTACTTATCCACTTATACTCCATCTTTGTCATTGAGCTGTAAAAATCATCCGCATTTATAGCCTCCCTGCCGGAAGTGCGCGGTAAATTCTCTTCATACTCCCGATAGTTTTTCCAGCTGCCGTCCGTTAATTTTCCGCGCAACATCTTGTAAAACATTTGCCAGCGAGGAAGGTAATACTCCCTTATTAAACCGCTCCATTCCCGCCAAGAGTAATCAAACAAAACGTCTCTTCCGTACCAGCTTTGCGGTATGTCCTGTCCGTCAAATTGTGCCTTGCCGCTGCAATTGTTGCCGTTGTTGGTGGCGCTAATATTTGTTTGTTGAACTTGTACCGGTCCCCACTGGGTAACTTGCATGGATTGATTAAAATCATATAAATCAGACTCTTGCTGCGTTGTAGCCCATGAATGTGCTTTCTGAATTTTATCCTCAAAACTGTACTCTCTGCGAGTGCCGACAAGTGAATCTAAATCTGTAAGCAGTTCATAAAATTCTGCAGTGCGCTTGTCAAACTCAGTAATGTTACCGCTCTCAAACGCCTCTGCAATTTTTTTATTCAGCCCTTGTCCAAGATTGCTCATGATTTGTCTCTGAATATCCACTATATCAAACATATATCCGTCGGTTATAGGATCACAGCCAAGCAGAAAATCTTCTGCAATTATCAGAGTGTCCTGGCTGTATGGAATTCCGAAATTTGAATTTGGACCGGACTTTTTTGGATGCAGCGCCGGGCGCGCGGCAATGATTGAACTCTTTTCAG
This sequence comes from Bacteroidales bacterium, assembly GCA_022647615.1. Lineage (NCBI taxonomy): Bacteria > Pseudomonadati > Bacteroidota > Bacteroidia > Bacteroidales > Bacteroidales bacterium. The sequence continues at coordinate 2,108,783 of JALCKZ010000001.1, read as the reverse complement.
TGCCGTTGGTTCCTCTGCGGTAAGGGTTGTGCCACAGGCGGATAAGTGCATCAAGTGTGTTGTCTGAAACATATCCGTAGCGTCTTACGGAGTATCCGTGCAGCCAGTCAATCATATCTGCTTTATTTTGATGTACGGGCATCTCAAATGCCAAATCATAATAGAGCGGATTCTGGCAAATTCCCTCCATAAAAATTCCGCTGCCTACAACCGGAGAACCATCATCTGCCGCCATAGTGTACTGATTATCAGCTAGTGCCTCTATGTCTCCGTGCATGTTGATTCTCCCTCCAAAATTGTGAAGATTGCCTGCCAGGTATGGATAACCCCAGAATTTTTTCTCTCCAGGTTTTGACGGAGTATACTGAGGATCAGCCAAATCCAAAATAATAAGAGAGTCTTTTGGAATAGCCTCAACTATCTCTTTAGTAGGGGTCCAGCCCTGCATAATCCAGTATTTAAAATTTTTATCTGCCTCCCGATAGAGTTTTAATACTGCCTTTGCAACTCCGTGTAAATAAGAGCTATCCGTAGAGATAGGGGTACTCTCGTGAAATGGGTCAGTTGCATAAAATCCGTGAAGCCCGTAGAGTTTTTTCTCCTCTTCAAAAAATATTTTTCCAAATTTCATGAACAGCGGATCTGTCGGATCTAGCTGAGCTACAGGTGCAAAGCCGCACCAATCCTCTTTCATCTGAATGTTTGCCTGCGGATAAATCTCTTTAAATCTTGCGGGAACCCCTCCGGAAAATCCTTGCTGAATAGGGTGCATGCCTAGCTCTAATTCCCTGTCGGTGATCTGCTTGCCAAGCTTTATATGGCTCTCAATCCAGCTCTTTGGAAGCGGTCCTGCAAAGCTCTCTATGTTTGTCATCCATTGCCATGCAAAGTATGCGGGGCCGCAAAGATATTGGCGCGCCTGCTGGTCCGTGTATCCTATGCGCAGCAGCGCATTGTACCAAACTCCCTCCAAACCAACAACTTGCAGCGGCATATTTATGCCATTCATGGCCATGAAGTCTATAACTCTTTGCCAGTCAGTCCAATTCCACCACGCTCCGGTGTAGCTGAAGGAACAGTAATTGAAAAATGAGCGATACTTCCCGTTGATACGGCCGTTGATTTTTTCAGATGGCAGCGGTAGTTTTTCAGGCAATTTGAGGTTGTCTCCGCAGAAGGAGAGGGAAACCTCACAGTACTCTCTAAGATATTGATAATAAGCCACGCATAAACCAATCTTCTCTGTGCTGCGCAGCAGAATTTTCCCGTCGGGAGCTTTATAAATTGAATAAGGTGTCCCTTCATATTTGCTTGCAGGGAATTCTTTTGCCGGTGCTATCTGCAGCTCAAAATTGCCTGAATGTCCCGGCGTTATCCTCTCAATGAGCTGTTGCACAGGGTGTACTGAGATACGCTGCGCAGGGCGTACTGTAGCCAGTTGTTTGTTTGCAGTCTGCTGCAAAGCAGGTTGCAGATTAATGTTTGTTGCATGCTGGCAGACAGGTATCAAAAATACTATTGTAAACAGGAGTAGTTTCTTCATGATTTTTTGTTAAACCTCGCAAATTTAACAAAAAGAAAGCGGGGGACTCGCGTCCCCCACTAACATATAATCTCTATAAGTTATTTAAGATACTCTCTTATAGCTCATCTCCCGGCTGGAATGTTCTTCTGAAACCGGTAATTTTATAGGTATGACCTGTTACAGATGAAGTATAAGTCATCTCCATATAATCAGCCTTTCCGCCGCTAGGAGGAGTTGCACCGTCAACAACAACTTTACCGTCTGTAATTGTGCTGGTTCCGCCTTCCAATGTGTTAGGACCGCTGCCGGAGAAAGTTAGAGATTTGACATCGCATTGAATTTTGCATTTTGTGCCATTCTCATCACCCGTGTTAATAACAACCCACATATCTGTTGTAGTTTTAGCTGCAACATCGGAGGTAACAACGTAAGTGGTGAAGCTTGTACCTGCAGTTTGATCTGTTACTGTGGATGCCCACTCACCGCAAAGCGGATAGATAGGAGACATGTCCTTACTATAATTCCCGTATGTCTCGCATGAAGATAGGCCGGCCACAGCCAGGAATGCAACTGCAATATATGTAATAAATCTTTTCATTTCTTTATACATTTAAGTGTTATTATTTCTGCCACCACTGTTTAGCTTCAATCTTAACGGTTGGTGTGTTAGTATTATAGTCAGAGGATGATTTAGGATAAAGCATTCTGTGAGGGAATTGATCTGCAGGTAGAGATGAATCTACTACAGGAACTAATTCTCCGCTTACATAACCAGCCTCAGAAGTTAACTTAGTTCCAAGTGCAGGAATGCCTGTTCTTGTGATATCAAAGAAACTATCCCATGCTTGGCAACGTGTAGCAGCAACCCATTTCTGAGTAAGGATGCACTTTAACATTGTAGCCTGAGAAGTAGCGTCAAATGCGTAAACTCCGCCTGTTGCAATGAAAGTTGAACAATCATAACCCCATCTGTCAAATGCAGCTTTAACTCCAGCCTCATAGAAAGACTGAGCCTTTGATGCTTTGTCAAGACGAGCCCAAGCCTCTGCCTGCAAGAAGTAACTTTCTGCTTCTGACATAAAATATACAGGGTCAGTTGCAGCTAGTGTTGCGCGTGAATATCTAATGCCTGTAGCAAGACGATAACCTGCCTCATTGCTTGGATATGCACCAGATGTTTTATCATAGAAAACTTTAATACGAGGGTCTGCATTGGCTCTTAAATAATTTGCCAAAGTGTTGCAGGCTACCATGTTTCTTGTAGTATTAAGTTTTCTTCTATCATTCTCAAAAAGAGGATTTGAATGGTTCTCTTCATTTACAAATGTAGCTATCTTAGCATCTGTAGTTAAGAATCCGCCGGCATCTAATGCTGTGGCAATAGTTGAAGAATACTTGCTCCAGTTGCGCATCATAAGTTTTAGTCTCAAAGTCTTTGCAAATGCAATCCAATTTTTAACGCTACCGCCAAAAACTATATCCTGGCCTGACATATCTACAGCAGCGTTTGCTGCTGAAGTTGCTTTTGAAATAACGTTCTCCAACCTCTTGATAAGATCATCATTAATTGCAGATCCCTCATCAAATTTTGGAGTAAGGTTTGCATTTCCAAGTGCTGCCTCAGTGTAAGGAATATCACCATACCAGCTTCCTAGTATGTGATACATGAAGCATAACATGGTCTCTGATGCTACAAATAGGTTGTCTGCGTTTCCGGCAGCAGCAGAATATTTAACTGCATTTGTCAAATCAGGTATTGCGCCTGCATAAGGAATAGACCAAAAACGTTGATAAGAAGTATTTGTAATAGAATAATCTACAGTAGTGTTGTACTGGTTAGATGCATTATTCTGAGTGTAGTGCTGGCTCCATAGTGAACCAACTAGCTCCATGTCTCCTCCAACTATCGCTGCAACCTGAATCTGCCCAGAAGGAAGTAACATCAATGGATCCGTTACGGTCTCAGGATAATTAGGGTTCTTGTTTATATCCATAAATCCGCCTTTGCAGGAGCACATCAAAACTGCTACAACTATGACGGAAATGTATTTTATCATATTTTTCATATTCTTTCTGTGTTAAGATTTAGAAGGTAATTTTTATGCTGCCTCCGAATGTTCTATTCGTAGGTGCTGCAGCAAATTCACCAAATTCAGACTGAAGGTCATTGCCATAGTTTGATCCCTCTGGATCTACATAGTTGTTCTCCTTAGGAGTCCACATAAACAAGTTCCTTCCAATAGCGCTGACTGTGATACCTTTAATGAAACCAGTCTTTTCGCAAATACTCTTAGGTAAATTGTATGAAAGTACAAGTTCGCGAAGTTTTACATAATCCTTCTTAAGAACCCAATTTCTGTAATAAGCTGTGTTCTTTGCATTATTGTAGTACTCGTAAGTGTTGTAAGATGTAATAGGGATATCATTCTCAACATATCCTGTACCTGCATCATTTAATCTAACAGAGTTAGGGTAGATGAACGGAGCACGGTTGTTGTAAACGGTTGGAGTAGCATTTCCTGCAAAGTGATACAATTGAGCTGTATAGCAGTAGAAATATCCGCCGTTTCTCCAATCAACAACTGCAGAAAGAGATAAGTCTTTCCAAGTGATCTTGGTTGTAAATCCCATCTGGAATCTTGGAGCTGATGTTCCAACAGTTTCTTTCTTGCTGGCATCAATTTGAGGGAATCCCTTAGAACCAACTATAACTCTTCCCTGATCATCTCTTGCAATTGCAGGTACCTGGAATTCTCCTAGAGGTTTTCCAACAACTGCTACGTAAGATACACTGTATGCACTTGTCAAAGTGTAAGATGTTACATCATCCCACAACTCTTTAACCTTTGACCAGTTCTTTGTAAATGTCATACCAATATCCCATTTCCAATCTCCGGATTTAATAGGTGTACCGCCTAACATAATTTCAACACCCTTGTTGCCAATTTTACCAACGTTACGTGTTTGAGTAGTATATCCGGTTTCTGGTGCAACTGATGCTGCAATAATCTGATTCTTAGTATTTTTATCATAATATGCACCATCAAAAGTCAATCTGTTGTTAAACAAATTAATATTTAGACCAACCTCAAACTCAGATGTAATCTCCGGCTTCAAGTTCTTTGTAGGAAGAGAGTTGCTTTCTGTTAAACCAAGAACTCCACCTAGAGGAAGGTATAGAGAGCCAAAACCTAATCCAATCTGAGTAGCTGAATAGATACCTGATGTTCTGTAAAGAGGAGCGTCATTACCAGTCTTTCCATAAGCTAGTCTTAACTTTAAGAAAGAGATAGGAGTGTCTTTAAGATCAAATGCATCTGTAAATACTACGGCTCCGTTTACTCCCCAGTAGAAGAAATGGTTGTCATTGATAGGAAGTGTAGAAGACCAGTCATTACGTGCTGTTGCAGTTAAGAATGCCCAATTTTTGTAACTTAAGTCTGCCTGTGCAAAAGCGCCCATAAGTCTTCTTCTCTGATAATAAGAAGTTGTTGTAGGGCTTGATGTTGTATTTGCAAGACTGAACCATCCCGGTGTACTAAGACCATATAGATAAGAGTCCAAGTAAGAGAATGTACGTTGATTAATGTCATAACCAACAACGGCATTTAGATTTAAATCTTCTGTCAATTTATAATCTGCTTTTAACATACCGGTAGCATCCAACTCTTCCTGTTTGTCGTAATCTTCTGAATAAGTACCTGCAAGATCTGATTTGCTGCCGTATGCCCATGCATCGCTTGGAATAACGTGTTTCTCATTCCATCTCTTTGTTCTGGAGCTTGTGAAATCGCCGCCAATACGTGCTTCTGCGGTTAGACCTTTGATAATCTGGTAGCTAATATCAATTTTACCATAGATTCTATCATCCTGATATACGTTCTTGTTGTGATCTACAACCCAGTAAGGGTTTTCTGCATAGAATGTATAGAAGTTATCTGGGTTGAAGTGGACATCATTATAGTCCTTCATAGCTTTGAAAGAAATATCTGCGCCGTACTGTAGAATCTCCTGGAACATAGATGCTCCATCATTTCCTTGTCCAGCAGAAGGTTTCTTTGCATCCTTTCTTACGTAGTTGATGTTTGCGTCAATAGAGAAGTTCTTATACTTGGCATTGCCGCGGAATGAGAATGTATTTCTATTATAGGTGTCTGCCTTGTTTGGCATTACTCCCTTAGCATTTGTGTTGCCATAAGAGAATACCATACCCAAATCTTGATTGCCGGCAGCAACTGAAATGTTGTTTGTAATCTCATTGCCAAATGTATAGAATTTGCGGATATTATCCTTTGCAAATGAGAAAGGCTTTGAAAGAACTTGGAACCCATTAGGTTTTGAAGTTGCATTCTCAACTGAATAAGCCCAAGGACCCCATTCCTGAATTCTGCCGTCCATTCTAGGACCCCAAGATCCGTTCTCTGCTGCGTCAAATACAGGCCAGCCTTGTCCAAACATATCCTGTCCCTGAGGAACTCTCAATACGTTGGAACCCATTAATGAGAAATCATAGTTAACAACAAGGCGGTTTTCTTTAGCGCGCTTTGTTGTAATCATGATAACTCCGTTTGCTGCACGTGAACCGTAAAGAGCTGTTGCTGAGGCACCTTTTAGAATAGTCATGCTCTCAACATCGTCTGGGTTAACGTCATTGGCTCCGTTACCAAAATCGACAGAATCATTAAAACTGCTGGAACCGGCAAAACCGTTGCTCATTGGAATACCATCAATAACATAAAGTGGATTATTGCTGGAGAATGAAGAATAGCCGCGGACCACAACTTTCTGTGAAGAACCTGTGCCTCCTTGTGAAGATACCTGAACACCGGCAACCTTTCCCTGAATACCCGTCATAAGGGCAGATGATTTGGCGTTGGTCAGGTCATCAGACTTCACTGTGGAAGTAGCATAACCCACAGATTTCTGTGAGCGGGTCATACCCATTGCCGTAACAACAACCTCATCAAGTACGTTGGCTGATTGCATCGTTACGTCAATAGCACTTCTTCCGTTTACAGAAATTTCAGTTTTGTTGTATCCTATATAGGAAAACACCAAAACTGCATTTTGAGGACAGCTGATGGAATACTTTCCATCAACATCGGTCATCGCGTTAACGTTGGTTCCTTTAACCTGAACGTAAGCTCCGACTAGCGGCTCACCGTTGGCCGCGTCCTTTACAGTACCTTTAACTGTCAACTTCTGTGCGAACAACGCGCTCGTCAGAGTCAGTAAAAGGACCGTCATCAAAAGTTTAATTTTCATAAGATTTAATTTAGTTTGGTTTGTTTTGTTTTGTTACATATATATAGTTTAGTTATATTTTTAACCACCAGTTCGCTTTAGGTTTAGCGATGACTGCGTAAAAGCCTAATCAAAGATAAGAAAAAAAATCTAAAATCAAATTTTTTGTTACGTTTTTTTTACACTTTGTTACTTTTTAAACCCCATTCCCTTTCCATCAAGTATCCTTTGAAAGTACCAAATGTGCTGTGAGAGTGCATAATTCCAAAATCTCCAAGAGTGATATCCGGGACTTAAAGTCTCAATCCAGCGCACTTTTGCTTTTCCTGCCGCTGTGCAAAATTCTCCCGCTTCCTTTGACATATAGTCATTGTAACCGCAAGAAACAACGATGAATTTATTGTTGCGTTTAATCTTGTTAACTCTAGATATTGCGCTCTCTTCTGAAAATCTGGACAGGTCATCGCCAACTATTTTTTTCATGTCTTGAGACAGACCTGTGGAAAGTTTGTTGGGTTCCGCATAGTGATTGTAGCAGTCATTCAAATCCAGTACTCCGCTCATGCTGCCTGCCGCACGGAAAAGCTTTTGATTATCAATGAATAACGTAATAGCGCCGTGTCCTCCCATGCTCAATCCGTCAATGAAAGTGGTTTGCGGGTCAAGGTTATATTTTGCAAAAATTTGTGGAAAGAATTCTTTGTTAAAGAAATCTTTTGACTGCATTTTATTTTTATCTGAATTATTCATGTACCAGCCGTTGTAAAATCCGTCTGGACAAATAATTCTAAAACCTGTTTCATTGCAAACAGACTGAATATCAACTTTGTCGCTCCATGCTTTATAATCTCCCTGCCACCCGTGCAGCAGAATTATTGTTGCGTGAGGCTGTGCGTTTTCCGGTGTGAATATATATATGGAGTCATTGCATTTCAGATAGTTAGGAGATTGCATCACTAATAGTTCCGGAGAGCCGTTTTGTTTTGGAACTGCAGGTTTTACTTTATCAATTTTTCTTCCGTTATCATACCCCATCTCTTTGCCGTCCATTATTCTTTTAAAGTACATAATATGTTGGTCTAGAGCATATTTCCAGAATGACCATGAGTGAACTCCGGGGCTCAGCGTTTCAATTACAGGTACATTATTTGCCCTGCATGCTTGTGCGAAAGATATTGTACAAGGGGCAAAAAAGTCTGAGTATCCGCAAGATACAACAATCATTTTTGGCTTGCCCGCAATAAGTTTTATTCTCCTGTCTGCGCTCTCATTGTTGAATCTTGCAGTGTCCTGACCCATAACCTTTTCCCGTTCTGCTGCAACATCCTGCTTCCAAGATTTGAATAAGAGTTTTTTAATGAATGTGTCATAAGCAAGCTGCAAATCAAGCACTCCGCTCAAACTGCCGGCAGCCTTAAATTTATCGTAATTATCTATGAATACGTTAATTGCGCCGTGTCCTCCCATGCTCAATCCGTCAATAAATGTAGTCTCCGGATTAAGGTTGTACCTCTTATACATCTCCGGAATAAATTCTTTATTCAGAAAGTCACGCATCTGCATCTTGCTGGTATCAGCCCAGTTAACGTACCAGCTGTCCTTCAATCCGTCGGGACAAATAAATCTAAAACCGGTGCTGTCGCTGAGACTCTGCAGGTCATTGCTCTTTGTCCAATTGGTATAACTTCCGCCCCATCCGTGCAGCAAAATCACAGTTGCTTGAGGTTTTTTACCGGAAGGTGTGAAAACAAATATTGAATCATTTGCTTTAAGGTATTTTGGCGATTCCATCACAACCAATTCCTGCGACCATGCGGGAAGGGTGCACAAACATGTTAGTAAGCAAAGAGTTACATTTTTTATAGCTCTTGACAGTTTTTCTTTCATCATATCTTTTCTTGTTTTTACTGCGTTCTGAACGCGATTTTTAGTTGGCCTAATATACAAAAAAAACTGTTACAAAATTGTTAAACCCCCTTTTTTCTTGTATTTTTGCGGCGTTCTAAAATCAAACCTGATAACTATTTTAAATGATTTAAAACAATACCTATGGAATTCAACACAAAAGTATTCCAGATTAAGACCTTGACCAGGTCTTTAATCACAATGGTTTGCATCTGCTTTTTTGCAGCTCCCGTATTTGCTCAGTATGATTTGAGCGGCGCGGTATCTGTCAGAAATTAGAAGCAAACGGCTTCCACTATGTTGTATAGAGGCACTAACAATGCTTCTATGCAGACGGCTCCTTCTAAGACTGAGCCTAGGACTCTAGAGGCAATTCCTCAAAACAAGTCTATTAAAGGTACTGTTGTAAATGCAGCTGACGGCACTCCGGTTCCCGGAGCAGTTGTTCAAGTTGTTGGTACCAACAAGTACGCAACAACTGATGCCGACGGTAACTTTACAATTAATGCCGGAGGTAAGGCTATCTCTGTTCAATGTCTTGGTTTTAAGACAGTAACAGTTAGCAACCTTTCAGATGGAATGACAATCAAAATGACAGCTGAATTGGTAAAACTTGATGATGTAGTTGTAGTCGGATATGGCAGCCAGAAAAAAGTCACTTTGACCGGTTCCGTCACTTCAACAAAAGGAGAAACTGTGGAGAAGAACTCTTCCGTTAACCTTTCACAAGGTTTGGCAGGACGTCTTCCCGGCGTTATCATCAACAACCGTTCAGGTGAGCCAGGAGCTGATGGTACAACAATATTCATCAGAGGACGCAGTACTCTGGGAGATAACAGCCCTCTTATCATCATCGATGGTATAGCAGGCCGTGAGAACTTGGACCGTATTAATCCTGAGGACATTGCAAGTATTACTGTTTTGAAGGATGCATCCGCTGCAATCTACGGTTCACGTTCTGCAAACGGTGTTATCTTGGTTACGACAAAGAGAGGCAACTTGGATCAGAAACCAGTTATTACTTTCAGTTATGATCTTGGTATTCAGCATGCTACAAGGCTTCTTGATTTGTGCGATGCTAATCAGTATGCAGCTGCATACAACCAGGCAAATGAACTTGATGGTGTTTCTGATGCGTATTCTGCCGATGAAATCAAAGCAATTAGGGATGGTTCCAACAGGGTTGAATATCCAAACACAAATTGGTTCCATGAGATTATTAAGCCTGCTTCTTTCCAGCACAAATTTGGTATTACTATTTCCGGCGGTTCAAAGAGCATGAATTACTTTGTATCTGCAAACGGACAAATGCAGGACGGTATCTACAGAAAGAGTGCAACTAAGTATGACTTAGCGGGTTTCCGCGCAAACGTTGATACAAGAGTGGCAAAGAATTTAAAGATTGGCGTTGATATCTCAGGCAGACAGCAGCACAAAGATTATTCAGCATTCTCTTCTGACAATTACGGTATTTTCTACATGGCTGCAAGACGTTCTCCTCTATCTACCGCATACTATCCTAACGGATTGGTACAGAGCGGTACAAACCCTGTTGTTTTGGTTACAGACCAGACCGGTTATGACAAGACAACTCTAGACCGTTTGAACACGACTGCAACATTGAGACTGGACATGCCTTTTGTTACTGAAGGTTTGTGGGTTGAGGCCCACGCGGCTTATGACTGGACATCTACTTTCAGAAAACTTTGGGAGACTCCATGGTGGGGCTACAACTATAATAAGGAGACTGGAAATTATGACCATCTTCTTGCTACCGGTTATTTCTCTACGCCAGCTCTTTATGAGTATTATACTACCAATCATCAGATGACTTTGAATGCTACTGTAAACTATGACAGAACATTCTTTGAGAAACATCACGTTAGCGCAATGGTTGGTGTTGAGCAGAACAAGTACCATCAGGATTATTTTATGTCTGCAAACATTTCTTATGATTCAGACGCAATAGATCAGTTATTTGCAGGAAGCGCGGATAATGCAAACTTTAAGGTAAATGGTAATGCGGTTGAGACTGCAAGAAGAAGTTACTTTGGCCGTTTGAATTATGACTATGAAGGCAAATATATGGTTTCTGCAATCTTCCGTTATGACGGTTCAGAGAACTTCCCTTCCGGACACCGCTGGGGCTTCTTCCCTGGAGTTAGCGCAGGATGGAGAATTTCTGAGGAGCCTTTCATAAAGGATAATTTTACTTGGATTAACAACTTGAAACTTAGAGCTTCATACGGAGAAGTTGGTAATGATAATATCTCTTCTTTCCAGTATTTGACAACTTTCTTATCTAGCAACAAGCCTGTATTTGGCAACACTACATCATCTAGTATTATTCCCGGCACAATCCCTAACTTGAACGTAACTTGGGAAAGAGCAAAGACTTGGAACTTTGGCTTGGACGGTACTCTTTGGAATGGAATGTTAGGTTTTGAAGTAGAGGTATTTAAGACAAAGAGAAGTGATATTCTTTGCACAAGAAACTCAACTATACCTAATTACACAGGAATGTCATCTTCTAACCTTCCTGATGAGAACATCGGAAAAGTTGAGAACAGAGGTATTGAAATTCAGTTGAGTCATTCAAATAATGTTGGAAGTGATTTCTATTACAGAATTTCTGCAAACTTTACATACGCAAGAAACAAAGTTATTTACATGGATGAAACTCCTTGGAGCACTTATGATGCTGCAGGAAATCTTGTAACTGACAGAAGTTATATGAATCAGACTGGCAGACCTATCGGTTCCGGACTTTACTATCATGTAATTGGCATGTTCAGAACTCAGGAAGATTTGGATAAATATCCTCATACTAAATCACAGAACCTTGGAGACTTTATTTTGCAAGATAAAGATGGTGATGGACAGATTACTTCCAATGACCGTTACAGAAGTCCTTATAACACAATCCCTCAGATTGTTTATGGTATTACATTTGAAGGCAAATGGAAAGATTTTGACTTTATGGTATTGCTTCAGGGACAAGGACGCGCCAGACTGGATTTGGGCGTCAACAATGACCCTGCTGTTGGTAACATCCTTAAGTCTGTTTATGAGGACTCTTACTCCTTGACAAACACTACGGCTTCCAAGCCAAAACTTCGCGCATCATACAGCGGAGATTATTATTTGAGAAAAGCTAATTTCATAAGATTAAAGAATGTTGAAGTTGGATATAATTTCCACGGAGATTTCTTTAGCAAGATTGGAATCAGCAATCTTAGATTCTACATAGGCGGTTATAACCTGCTTACTATTTCACCTCTTAAGGAGATTGACCCTGAGACTAACAGCACAGATTTGCAGGCTTATCCTCAGGTTAGGGTATTTAATACAGGTGTAAAGGTAACCTTCTAATATTGATATGATTATGAAAAAAATATTTATTATACTTACACTGTTTGCATTTACGTTGTCAATGACATCTTGCAACAAAGATTTCTTGGACAAGAAACCCTTGAATGCTTATTCAGAGACAGACGTATTTAGCAATGACGCAATGTGCGAGAACTTTGTGAACACAATGTACTTTGTAATCCGCATTCCTTACAATGAGGGTACTCTTGCAGCATGTACAGATGAGGCATATTTCAGATATGGAGGTTCATCTACCAACTATATTTCCAGAGGCGAGATGGATCCCTCCAAAATTATGTACTTGAATGAAGGAGGTTCTACTCACAATACTCGTAATACATTCATAAATATCTGGAACAGAGTTTATACTTATGTCAGATATATGAATATGTTTTTGGAGAAGATTGATAACGCTTCAGCAATTTCTACAGAGACCAAGAACAGGCTAAAAGGTGAGGTTTACTTTTTAAGAGGATGGGCTTACGGCAATTTGCTTCAGAGAATTGGCGGCTTCCCAATAGTTGATAAAACATACAACATTGGAGATGACTATTCAATTGAAAGAGGCAATTTTGACGAGTGCGTTAAATTCATTTATGCGGATTTGGACAAAGCTATTGAGTTGTTGCCGGACAAGGCTGCGACAAAAGGAAGAGCTTGCGCAGATGCTGCCCGCGCTATGAAGGCAAGAGTAGCAATGTTTGCCGCATCTCCTCTGTTTAATGACCCAACTGATCCTACCGATACCCCTTGGCATGGCGCATACAGCAAAGATAAATGGACTACTGCTAAAAATGCTGTATATGAGGTTATTAAGAGAGCGGAGGCAGGCGCTTATTCATTGGATGACACTTATGACGGATATTGGACAGATGTTAATTCTCCTGAGGTAATATGGGCATCATACATTTTGCCAACTTCTCAGAATTATATTTACTCAACAGCTGCTGAACAGTGCTATTCATTTGCTCAATTGCTTTGGGCTCCTGCTGCTACTTTTGGTGGTTGGACATGTGTTGCTCCTACAGAAAATATGGTAGAAGAGTATGAAATGAAGGCTACAGGCAAGAGACCGTTTGAAGATGGTTCTGGTTTTGACCCTAAGAACCCTTATGTTGGAAGAGATCCAAGATTCTATCTTTCAATTCTTTATCATGGTTCTCAGTTTAAGTTCAACAATGGAACAAAGGATAGCCTTGTTACTATTAAAATTGCAAAGGGTGCTACCAGTGCTATAAAGAATGATAACTTCTTCAGTAATTCCAATGGTACTCAGGGTACAGGATATTGGATTAGAAAGTTCTTGATATGGGGCGGAAAAGTTAGTGAAGGTCAGGGAGATAACCCTAATGTTATGTATCCTTGGTTCCGTCTTGCAGAATTCTATCTGGATTACGCAGAGTGCGCATATAATCTGGGAGATGATGCTACCTGCCGTGATTATATCAATAAGGTAAGAGACAGAAAAGATGTAATGATGCCTCACGTAACTGAATCAGGTACAGCGCTTCAGACTAGATTATATCATGAGCGTCAGATTGAGCTTGCATTTGAAAACTTCAGATATTTTGATGTCAGAAGATGGAAGATTGCAGGAGTGACTGAGAGAAAGATGACCTATGGTATCAGAATTATTAAGAACAACGCGGAAGGCACTGATTTGACTTACATCATGGCAACAAAGGGTGCAAACGGAGAACCTGATTTCACTGCATGTCAGAATGCAAGTTTGGCTAAGCTGGCTACTACATCACACAAAGATTACAGAGATTTCCAGCCTCAGCATTATCTGGTTCCAATACCTCAGAATGAGATTACAAAATCAGGTGGAAAACTAGTCCAGAATCCTGGTTATTAGCAGTATAATCTGTCGGGATTAATATTATTATTCACGATAGAATTTTAAAGGCGGAGTTTTAAAAGCTCCGCCTTTTTTATTTGACTTTCATGTTATCTGACAAGTTGCTTGGTCAGATAATGCCGTTGATTAAATCCTTTTTTCTGATGGCATGAATGATTCCAAGAAGTATGAAAAGCAATGCTGCCCAAATTGAGATTTCACCCGTTAAATCTCCATATTTTACAAACGGAGTAATATCATTGTTAACATTAATTTCTCCATTGAGAAATTCTTTTTTCCACCAGTTTGTCTGAGCAACAATATCTCCTCTTTGGTTTATTATGGCGGAGATACCCGTATTTGCGCAACGAGCTATATCTCTGCGAGTTTCAATTGCCCTTAATCTGGCATAGCTTAAGTGCTGGCGATATCCGAAGGTGTTTCCCCACCATCCGTCATTTGTTATAACGGACATTAGCTGGGCACCTTTGTTAATATAATCTCTGTAGAAATTCCCGTATATAGATTCATAGCAAATCGCCGTCCCTATCTTTGTTCCGTCAGATGTTGTAAATACCGTTCTTTCAGCCTGTTTCCCAAAGCTGCCATAGCTGCCGCCCATATCAATGCCAAACTTTTGAAGTATAACCTTGTTGCGGAAAATAGGATATGATTCTGCCATAATCACAAGCTTTGATTTATGATAAAAGTCATAATTTCCATTTGGATTGTTGAATACTGCCGTGTTGTAGTTGTCATACCACAAAGCTCCCGCAACATTTGTGGCGGTAGGGGACGGCGCATCGTTTCCAAGTTCTCCGTTCATTTCAAACATTCCGCTCTGATTATTAGGCGCATAGAAAAATTGTGTAACGGCTCCCCAAATAAAATTAACATTGTGTGAGAGTGAAAAATTTTTGAAAGCCTTATACGTTTTATTGCTGTCGGGAGTATTTTCTAAAAGAATATTCTCTTTTGAGTCTGGTGAAAAAAAAGTTTCAGGTGCAAAAACTAAATAAGTATTTGGAGTTACGGCTTCCTTTGCAATACGGAAAAGAATTGTGTCTTGCTGATTGTTTGAAAGTCCGCCGAATTTATCATTATATGGGTCTATATTCGGCTGAAGAATAGCAACTTCCTTTGTTACTCCGTATCCGCTGTTTTCCTTATATGTGTAGTAACGGAATTGAGAGTAGATAAGCGGAACAAATAAGAATATGGCGGCAACAATAGAAGATTGAAGTATTTCCTCTTTCCAAACAATGAATTTGATAATTCTAAAGAATATCAGGTTCATCAATAGTATCCAAAGAGAGCCGCCAAGGGCACCTGTCATTGAGTACCACTGAACTGATTTAACGGATGTGGCAAAGGCATTTCCCAGCGTCAGCCAAGGCCAGCTGATTTGAACATTTTGGTATACGCGTTCCCATCCAACCCACATTAACATAAAAATTATATATGGAAAAATTCCCGTCGCTATTTTCCGGAACCAACGGAACAGCCTGAAAATGATAGCCATCTGAAGGGCGTTCAAAATAATGGCAGCAGCGGCTCCACCAGGCGTAGCTTTGAAAATCCAGTAAGTTGTTATAAGATTCCAGATAAAAAACACACAGTAATATATTATCCAGAAATTTTTCTTTTTATGCGATGTGGCTATGTATTCAGCTGTAAATAAGGGAATAAATGCAACCAGCATTATTAGTCCGGTATGCGGAACTATGAATGGAATTGATAATAAAAGTGCGGATGTTATTCCAAGCATCCATAATTTTAAATTCAGATTTTTCATCTGATTAAGTTTGTTTATAATAAATTGATTGTTAATTGTTTGTTGTCTTCAATAATTACCGTCATCTCTTTCCATGTTCTCTCCTTATCATCCATGATTGTCTTTGCTAAATCAAAAATCTCCCAGCAGTCAAGCAACTTTTCAGAACCGTCTGTAAAAACAATTTTCTCCTCAAACAGAGGGGAGTCCTCCGCAACGGTAATTTTAAATTCTATTTTTGCTACACTATTTGTGCCATCATCTGCATTTTTGTTGCAATTGTTTACAGCATAATTGATTATATCGTTTAGGTATGATGGCGCGCATAACGTTTTTTTACTCTCTCTTTTTTTCATTTCAGTTCTCATTAAATTGTAAATAATTATCGCGATGGTTGATTCTTTATTCTAATGCATTATCAAAAATGCCCGATACGTTCTGAATCATTTTCCCGTTTTCATCATAGGCTTTGAAATTATTCTCAAATCCATAAGGACGTTTTTCAACTCCGTGGTAAAGTATGTGTATCTCATAGGAGACTTTGTATCCTGCCCTTTTTGCTTTTGCCGCTTTTGTCTCTAATGTCTTGATTTTGCCCTCATTAAGAGCTTTTTTCTGCGGTACGTAGTTTATCTGTTCCGTCGGCCCGTACAGTTGCTGAGGTATTAAGTGGCCGGCATCGTCCAAACCCGGACGCCCATTTTTAAATGTGACGGAATAATGCTGGGAGCCCCTGTTCCTGCCTCTGCCCTTTAGTATTACGCTTGCGCAGAAAACTTTTTTAATACGTCCCAAACTGTCTGTATAGTAATCTATTCCATCAACTATATAGTGCGCATCCGGGAGATGAAGCGTATTAAGAAACATATTCATTATAACTTGATTCTTTTCAGTCTTCTCTTTCCCTGCGTCTGCAACTATCATATTTTCAGAAAGTATGCCGCAGAATTGTTTGCGGTTGTCAAAAACTGCAACCCACGGTCCCTTCCTGCTATTTACGTCGGAGACTTTTTGAATAAGCGTGTTTATGCTGTCGGCGAGATACTTATATCCTCCAGAAGGATTGCGGCGGAACTCATCTGCATCTACAAAATAAAAAGTGCTGAAATCTACGCGGTAATATTTTTTCTGCTCCACATTGCTCCACCAATTTTTGACCTTTGCGGATTTTGAAAGCTGCGTATGCCTGAAAGGATTATTGAAATTAAATGATGTGCACGCTATTAATGTAATGCATGCAGCCGCCAGCAATCTCAACATCTTTGCGGCGCTGAGAATGTTGCCCGGCTTGTTCTTATTTTTTAAATTGTTCATACATAGGCAAAAATAGTGTAAATTTGCTACAATTAATACGCATTTCTATGGAGGGCATAAACATACAGAAAACCAAGGCTATATTGCGCAGCGGCGGTGTCTATTTAACTTTTGGCGTTGCCTTTATCATCATGCTTCTTTTTTATCCTGTTGAGGGCAAATTTAAATATCAGTACCGCAAAGGCGCCCCGTGGATGTATGAGACACTTACCACTCCAATAGATTTTCCAATTCTTAAGACACAGCAGGAACTGGCTGCGGAAAAGAATGAGGCCGCGGCAAATATTGTTCCGTATTATACTCTCTCACAGTCTGTTGTAAATGACAAGATAGCGGAACTTGCAAAAGAAAATTACAAATACAGACTGCGTTCTTCTTTGCTTGAGGTGATTGAAGGCGCCATGAGAAAAGTGTATGCGGCTGGTATTCTTCCCGACAGAGCATTAGCCGACAAGACGATTTTTGTGCAGAGCGGCAGGACCACCAGCCAGGAGATGGAGTCTGATTTATACACTGTTACCAAGGCTACAAAGTTTTTAAAGTCTGAAGTATTTGCAAACTTTCCCTCTATAAATTCAGATTCACTTATGAGGGCAATAAAGGCTCAGGAACTTATTGTCCCAAATCTGAATTATGATAAGAAGACGACGGAAATCCTTCATAAACAAGCTATTGATTACATATCTCCTACAAAAGGAATGATGTATTCCGGTCAGCTGATTGTGACAAAAGGTGAGACTGTAACGGCCGATATAGAGCAGCTCCTTGATTCCTATAAAGCTGAGTATAAGAAGAGTTTGGGATATTCCGGAAATATTTATGTTTTGGAATTATCTCATGTAATCATCATCATCGCCCTTCTTCTGCTAATTTATTTTGCTTTGTATTTCTCTGATATTGAGATATTCAGACATCAGAACCAGTTGAACTTCATAATGTTTATATGCTGTCTGAATTTTGTGGTGCCGATGCTTGTGAGACTCATTAACCCGGCTCTTTTATATCTTGTGCCGTTTGCCGTTACTACTTTGTTTATGGCGGCATTTGTCAAGAACAGGGTTGTAATTCCAATATACCTTGTCTCCATGCTTCCGCTCATTTTAATTGCAGAGAACGGAGTGGAGCTTTTTGTTATTAACTCTCTGTCGGGAATAATTGCATTAATCTCATTTTCAGTGTTCGGCACTGGCTGGATGCAGTTTGTAAACTCGCTGTTTATTTTTACCGGGCTGACTATTGTGCATATAGGTTTTTCTCTCCTTTCAAATGGAACGCTTGTGGAAGAGGATACGGTTACAATTTTTTATCTGTTTTTAAATGCTCTGCTGACGGTTGCCGTCTATCCGTTTGTATTCCTGTTTGAAAAATTATTCTACATGGTATCCGTATCAACTCTAAGGGATTTGTCAGATACAAACAGCACTTTGATGAGAGAACTTCAGCGTAAAGCGCCAGGGACATTTCAGCACTCTTTGCAGGTTGCAAATTTGTCCGAGAGAGCAGTAGCAGCTATCGGAGGAAATTCCAGGCTGGTCCGCGTAGGTGCTATGTATCACGATATTGGAAAGATGTTAAATCCTCAGGCTTTTATAGAGAATCAGGCTCCGGGAATAAATTATCACACCGGACTTACCCCGCAGGAGAGCGCCGCAGAAATTATAAAACATGTTACAAACGGTGTTGTACTTGGAAAGAAATATCATCTGCCTCAGGAAGTAATAGATTATATTGCTTCACATCACGGGCATTCAATGACAGGATATTTTTACAATGTATATTGCAATAATGGCGGTGACCCGGCCAATGTAGAACCTTTTACTTATAATGGCTCTTTGCCTGTTACAAAGGAGGAAGTTGTTGTTATGATGGCAGATGCGGTTGAGGCCGCTTCCAGAACATTGAAGAGTTTCTCCGCCCAGAGTATTTCAGACTTGGTGGATGAGGTGCTCAGTCACAGGCTTTCGCCGTCCCAGCTGGCAAAGGCAAATATCTCATACAGAGAGATTAATATAACCACTATGGTATTCAAGAGGCAGTTGCAGGAGATGTATCACGCAAGAATTGTCTATCCAAAGAGGAATCAAAATTAGTGTTAATGGCAATTAGTTTTTAAGATAAATATTAATGGAAAGTAGTTTAAAGGAATTTGCTCAGCTTATTGGAATAGATGATTTTAGCGAATCGTCAAAAAGACTGCAAGAGTTTTTGGATGAGGTATTCATGCCGCGTGCGAATGCTATTGAGAGGATGAAAATTCTTCCGGTGGTAAAACAGTTTTCAGAGTGGTTCCCTGTAGTGTCTAAGGGGTATCCGCGCTGTCAGGAAGTCATCCAGGCAAAGCTGGATGTTTCTGCATTTAAGGGGATTACAAGCGCCATCGTGACTGCGAAGACACCACTTAAAACAAACAGGGGCAGTGAGCAGGAGGAACAAAATGACCTGGTAGAGATGCTGCCGCTGAATTTTGTGGGAACAGATACGGTGGAAATACATTGGCCAGCATATTCCCGCATAAGAGATGCATTTTATGAATCAATTGACAGCCAGTTTAATATGGCTGTTTCTATTGGAGATACGCTATGCGATCTTGTGGGAAGCATTAATTTTCCTATTGGAATTTCTCCGTGGTTTGTAGCGGGATTTTTAAAAAATAAGGGAATTGAAATGGCCAATTGTCTTACGGAGGATCTTTCTGTCCCGGCAGAAAGTGACTTTGTATTAGGAGGTTATATTGACAGAAATGAATTCAAAAAGAGCGGTGCCCTGTATCCGTTAATGCATATTACCGGAATTACAAATAAGAAAGAAGCAGAGGTTCCAAAGATTTTTGACAAAACTTCTCCTGATGCCGACAGCGAGCTAAAAGAGCTTGAAATAAATAAAAACAGATGTATTGAACAGATAATTCTTAGTATCTTGAGAATTATGGTATATCCTGAAATTGAGGATATCGCATTCGCCGATGGGGGACTGTGCAAAGATGTTGTAATAGTGAAACTGTCGGGAGCTAATTATCAAGGAAAAGCATTAAGAATTGCACACGCCCTGTGGGGGTCTTCTATGTTTAAGCTTAATAAGGTTTTTGTGATTGTGAGGGAATATCCGGAGACTTTTGGAAAGAAATTAAACATTCGCAACGCAGAGGAAGTTAAGAAGCAAATACTGGAAAATTACATTCCAAAAGCAAACACTTATTTTACCAGAGGGCTTATAGATGAGAGAGATACGTCTGCCCCTCAGAAAGGATTTGGAGGCAAGATGTGCATAGATGCAATGGGTGCCGTAAATGCATTGCCGTTTGATAATGCAGAGACTGACTTGTCAAAAGTTTCTTGCAAGAGCAATCTAATTTCTTACGTAAGCCGCGGAGAAAATATTCCAAAAAACAGTGCGATTGTTATTGTCGTTGATGATAAAGAGAAGGACTCTTCACTTTTGCGTGCTACTGCAAAGACGGATGTAATAAAAGATACGGAGTTTGTGGGTGAAGGTGTTACTTCTACGCTGGTTATCAACACAGAGAAAATCTAGAATTTCTTTAGTACGATTAACTGGAAGACACCCTCGCAAAAAGAGATGGCGCCAATCGCCGCAATGATAACGCCTGAAATTTTGTTGAGCATAATAAGCTGCCTTAAGCGGAATTTTTTTCTGAAGGTGCTTACAGTTGTGCTTAATGTGAACCACCAAAGTGCTGAGCCTGTGAAGATTCCCCAAAGAACGGTCAATATTACCATTCTTGGCTCAACTGCGGAATCTGCAATGTTGAATCTTACGGCTGTGAACATTGCAAGAATCAAAAATATAGAGCCCGGATTTGTAATGGTCATTGCCAAAGCCTCTATGAAATCCTCTACGTGTTTGCTCTTCTTATTTTTTTGCCTAATCTGCTTTACCGGATTTGTTACGTAAATTTTAAGACCGATAAGCAATATTACAACTCCTCCAACCATTAAAACTGCTGCCTTGTGGCTATCTATTAAATCCTCTATAAATACAAGACCAAGTAAAGAAATAGTGGAGTAGAAAGTATCTGATACAGAGGCTCCCAGACCTGTGAAAAATCCTGATGCGCGCCCTCTGCTTAAAGTCTTTTGTATGCACAAAACCCCAAGCGGTCCCAGCGGAATAGAGGCTCCCAGCCCTACAATAAGCCCCTTTATGAAAATCATCAGCATATTCCCCAGTTTTGTATATTTGCAGTCGCGCAAATATAATACAATAAACTCAAAGAATGCAAGAGAGCAAAAATCATAAAATCGAAAAGGATTTAAAAAACGAGTCTGTAAGACCGCCGCATTTTAATCTCAAATTGTGGATGCTGGGATTTGCATCAGCGCTGCTGCTCTCAATACCCTATATCATCCCGCACGTAGGAATGGTTGCCTTGGTGGCTTTTCTTCCTTTGTTTGCCGCAGAGTATTTGGCGACGGAAAACGGCAAGAAAAATTTTTGGATTATCTATTACTGCACTTTCCTTATTTGGAATATCATAACAACATACTGGATATATCTTGCAACGTTGCCCGGCGCAATTGCTGCCGTAACTTTGAACGCACTGCAGATGGCTATCATTTTCAGGCTGTTCCGCTGGTTTAGAAAATTAACATCCGGCGTGCTTCCGTATCTGTTTTTTATGTTTTTGTGGGTTGGATGGGAGCATGCATATTACACTTGGCAAATCAGCTGGCCGTGGCTAACTCTAGGCAATGCCTTTGCAACCTCCGTAAAATCAATCCAGTGGTATTCGCTTCTGGGAACCGTCGGCGGCTCCTTCTGGATATTGCTTGTGAATATTTTGCTATTTAGAGTGCTGCTGCTTATCTCTGCAAAACAGAAGATTACGGCCTCCGCAATATCTGTCGCGATAATTATTTTGGTCCCGATAGTTTATTCCCAAATCCGCTATTCTTCCTACAAAGAGAAGAGGGGTGAAAACATTACAAAAGAGGTTGCCATATTGCAGCCTAACATTGACCCTTATAATGACAAGTTCAGCGGAATGAGTCAAAGCCAGCAAAATGATATTTTATTTGGACTTGCAGATAAAGCGGTGTCAGACAAGACGTTCCTGATGCTGGCTCCTGAAACTTTTTATACTCCGAGCGGACCTTTTGATTGCCTGAGAGAGGCTTCTCCGGAAGATTGTATCACTTATAATACATTCAGAATTTTTGCAATGTCTCACAATGTCAATTTTATTTTTGGCGCTGTGACACAGCACTTTTACATGCCCTCCGTTAAAAACGCGATACCTGGAGATTTATATTCGGGCTCGTTTGATTTAAGTACGCCTCCTACTCCAACCGCAAGACCTATTGCAGGCGGCGCAACATGGTATGACAACTTTAATACTGCTGTTTTTGTTGGTCCGCGCGGTGACCAGAAAGATTTTTATCATAAATCTAAGCTTGTGATACTGGCTGAGTCTGTGCCTGTTATAAAAGGCAAGAGCGTATTCAAATCTCTTGGAATAGATTTGGGCGGTTCAATAGGGAGCTTTGGTTCAGATAAGGAGAGAAATATATTTTGCACAAATGATGATGTGATGCTTGGCACGGCAATATGCTATGAGTCAGTTTTTGGAGATTACTTTAGAGAGTACATCAACAAAGGGGCTCAGATGATGACTATTATTACAAATGACGGGTGGTGGGGGAACACTTTCGGATATAGACAGCATTTGAGTTACGCACGCTTGCGCGCAATAGAAACACGCAGAGATATAGCACGTTGCGCTAATACGGGAGTTTCAGCATTTATCAATCAAAGAGGAGATATTGTATCCAGCACCGGCTGGTGGAAGAGGTGCTATTTGGTAGGCAATGTAAATCTTAACAATGATATTACGATATTTGTAAAGTACGGGGATATTATTGGAAGAGTTTCATTGTTTGCATTCTTCCTCCTTTTGCTCTCAGGCATTGTTAGGCAGATCACAAAAAAGACCATAATAAAGGGAGTCCTTTAAAATTGCGGACAAAAATATTAGGCCGGCTGATCTGCTAGAAATCAGCCGGTTATTTTTTTATACACTAACTCAAAATCTATTATAAAACTAATTAACATGGAAGAAATTTATTTTAATTTTTTTGGACAGCTGGACAACGTAGAATCTTTTGACCTCTTAAGAAAGGACTCTTTGCCTGCCGATTTCTTCCTCCCAAGATATCAGTTTGCGCACAAAGGAGATTTTGGACATGCCCTGATTATTGCCGGCAGCTATGGTAAGGCGGGAGCTTGCATACTTTCTGCAAGAGCCTGCATGAAAACAGGTTGCGGCCTTTTAACCGTTCACGTTCCCGGTAAAATATATAGTATTGTGCAGAGCTCTTTTCCGGAGGCAATGGCGGAAGTTGATGATGATGAAAATTATTTTTCATCTAATATTAATAATCTCGACAGATATTCCTGTGTTGCCATAGGTCCCGGCATAGGTACAGAAAGCGCAACAAAAAAAGCTTTGGTTAATTTATTGAAAGCCAATGCATCTCTTAAAGAACCGCGGCCAATGGTGCTGGATGCAGATGCTTTAAATATCCTTGCAGGAATTCCTGGTTTTGAGAAGCTGCTCTCTCCAAACAGCATATTAACTCCTCATCCTAAGGAGTTTGAGAGAATGTTTGGCGTGTTTGAAAATTATAGTGCCAAGGTGAAATTTATGCAGAAGTTCTCTGCGCGCACCGGTGTTGTTGTTGTCCTAAAGGGCGGTGTTACAGCTATTTCTACACCATCGGGAGAATTATTTTTTAATATAAAGGGAAACCCCGGAATGGCTACGGCTGGTGCCGGTGATGTTTTGACCGGAATTATTTGCGGCGTAATGGCGCAAAAATGCAATATGGATTGGTATGGTAAAACCGGATATGCGGAGGCGGCAAAAATGGGAGTTTTCATACATGCCAATGCGGGAGATTTTGCAAGGGATTCCGTAGGGCAAAGCTCATTAATTGCCTCTGATATAGTGGATAATATACACAAAGCCATTGAAAAGATGGCGGCCTGCTGATTGAGATGTTTTTTTGTGTAATTTTGAGCCGGCCATAATTATGGCCGGCTAAACTATAGACTATGTTACGCAAAACAGGAATTTTGAATTCCAAAATCATGGCAGTGCTTGCGGCTTCTGCTGCAATCTTCTTATTTGCCGGATGTTCCAAAGGGGAAGTTACTCCGGAACCAACAAAACCAACAACCCCTACGACCCCAACCACTACTGTCTCAGTTGACACCTTAGTTACTCAAATGCAGTCAAAAGTTGCAGGGAGAGAGGTAGGAACCTATTGTACTTATTATGGCAGCGGACTCCCTAATCCTAACTATGTAACCTATATAAACTACGCGTTTGCAGAGGTTTATGTCTCTTCTAATGTTTACAACGGCTTTAAGCTGCAAGGTGGTGAGTCCAGATTCCAAAGTGTTGTAGATTTAAAGAAACAGAATCCTGCGATTAAGATATTTATCTCATTTACTAACGGAGTTGCAAATTCTGATAATAAAAAAGACGGCGGATTTTCCGCTATCTCCGCAAATGCAGCATATCGCAAACAATTTGCAGAGGACTGCCTTGCATTTATAAAGAAATGGGGGATTGACGGAATTGATATTGACTGGGAATTTCCAGGACTTGCATGGGGAGCATCTGCCGACAAGGCCGTTGATACGGACAATTTTACCCTGTTAATGAAGCAATTAAGAGAAACGCTCGGGACTAATTATCTTTTGTCTTATGCTGGTTATGTAAAGGATAAAGTTAAAGTTACCGGCGGATATGAGTTTATGGATATAGCTGCTGTTATGCCGTATGTGGATTTTGTAAACGTCATGACCTATGATTTTGATTCTGCACCAAGCTACCATAATGCATTGCAGGATGCCGGCTCTTATTGGGATTGCGTTAGAACGGTAAATGCATATAAAAATGCCGGGGCTACAATGAGCAAGCTGCATCTTGGAATTCCTTTCTACGCAAGAAAGGCCTTTTCCGGAACAAGCGCTGCTGTGTCATATAAAAACTTAAGTAAATCTTCAGCAGTATGGAGCAGCATTGCCAGCGTGCCATATATTCCGGATGCAACAACTAAATCTGTTACATATAGTTACGACAATACCAAAAGTATTTTCAGAAAGGGTTCATGGATGCTTGGTCTTGGGCTGAGCGGAATGTTTTGCTGGGAGATTAGCCAGGATGATGCAAGTAATACTTTGCAGAAGGCAATGTGGAATGCTACAATGAGATAGAAATTTTAAAAAGGTCGTATGAAAAAGATATTTATTTCCTCGCTCATAAAAGTAAATCTGATATTACTTCTCTTGGTATGCGGTGTTACTGCTTATGCAAAGCCAAGGATTACAATTATTGCTACGGGAGGTACCATTGCGGGTGCGGCCAGCAGTTCTGTAAATGATGCGTATCAGCCAGCACAGTTGTCTGTTAAGCAAATAGTTGCAAGCGTTCCCGGAATAGAGAATCTTGCAGAAATAAATACCATTCAGCTTACAAATATTGCAAGCCAAAACATGACGGAAGATGTTTGGCTTACCATAAGGCAGACCATAGATTATCTCTTTTCCAAGAATCTTGCAGATGGAGTTGTGATAACGCATGGAACAGATACAATGGAGGAAACTGCTTATTTTCTGTATCTTACCTTAAATCATTCATACCCCATAGTGATAACGGGTTCTATGCGTCCTTCCACCTCTTTGAGCGCTGACGGACCAATGAATCTTTATAATGCCGTTGCAACGGCAGCAAGTCCCGATTCAAAAGGGAAGGGTGCCATGATTTTAATGAATGCAACAATATTCTCCGCTGCAGATGTTTATAAAGGCAATACGGTTGCAGTTGATGCTTTTGAATCTGTTTACGGACCTATTGGCTATGTGAGGAACGGAGCTCCAAAATATGTTAGGAATGTCGTTTCCGGCTTTGCCGCTGATAAGTTTAATTACCAACCTGTGTTTGATATTAAGGAGCTTAAAACTTTGCCAAAGGTGGAAATAATTACCTCTTACGCATTTGCTTCCGCTGAACCCATTAGGGCTGTAATTGCCTCAAAAGCAGCGGGTATTGTAATTGCCGGGGTTGGGCACGGAAATTATGACAGAGCTATTGCTGCAGAGATAGACAATGCTGTTTCCAAAGGGATAGTTGTTGTAAGAAGTTCCAGAATATCCAAGGGAGGGGTTGATGAAAATGCGGAGGAGTATTCAGAGAAAGTTCCTGTTTGCTATAATCATTCTCCTCAGGCGGCAAGAATTCTGCTTATGCTTGCACTTACGCAAACCTCTAAGCCAAAGGATGTTCAGAAGCTATTTGCTCAGTAGCAAAATAGATATTCTCTTCTTTAATTACTATTGATCCGGTTAAATATTTTAGTTATGAAAAAATCGTTTTTACTTGCTTGCGCAATTTTATTTGTCTCTTTTTCATTTGCTCAATCTGCGTATAAATCTGAGCCCCGGAAAAATAGCGGTGAGAAAGATTATTTGAAATTTTTGTATGATTATATGCCATTGAGCGATAGGGCGGACTATGATACATCTTTTTTCAAAATGCAGGTAAAGACAGCCGTGGAGGCGCGCAATACTTTTAGATGGGGAGCTCAAATTCCGGAGGAAATATTTAAACATTTTGTCCTTGTATATAGAGTGAACAATGAAAATCTTGATAGTGCAAGAGTGGTGATGTTCAAGGCATTGCGTGAGCGTTTTGCAAAAATAGAAAAAGAAGAGGGCAGACCTTTGTCCATGTACGAGGCTGCTCTGGAGGTTAATCACTGGTGTCATGAACATATGAACTATAGAGCATCCGATGGCAGAACATCATCTCCTCTTGCCTCCATGAAAACTTCCTGGGGACGTTGCGGGGAGGAGAGTACTTTTGCAGTAACAGCGCTAAGGGCGGCATGTATTCCCGCAAGACAGTGTTATACTCCGCGATGGGCTCATACTGATGACAATCATGCGTGGGTAGAAGTTTGGATTGACGGAAAGTGGTACTACTTAGGAGCTTGCGAGCCGGAGCCAAAGTTGAATATGGCATGGTTTACTGCTCCTGCCAAAAGAGCTATGATGGTTCATACTACCGTTTTTGGAAATATGATGGAAAAGAAGAGACTAATTTTACTCATCCTTTATACTCTAAGATAAATCTGCTTTCTAATTATGCTCCGGTTAAAAAATTGAGAATTAAGGTTGTAGAGCAATCGCGCATTCATCTGGATAGTCGCACATGGAGTGAAATGAGACCGGTAAAAAATGCTGAAGTAAGTTTTGGGCTTTATAATTATGCGGAGTATTACCCTCTTGCAAAAATAAAGACAGATGGCAACGGATATGCTTCACTTACTACAGGCTATGGAGATTTGGTAATATGGGCAGCTAAAGGTGATAAATATGCTCAAAAACAGGCCTTTGCAGCTGACACGCTGGTAACTGTCGAGATTAAAAAAATTAATAAAAAGGAGAATTCCTCATCTATGCTGCTTACCCCTCCAAAAGAGCTGCCGATAGATATAATTGATTCTGAGCTGGAAAAAGAGAATAATAAGCGGCTTGCTTATGAGGATTCTTTGAGAAATGCGTACGTTAAAACTTTTCCTGATTCAGCTTTTATACAAAAGACCATAAAGAATTTTAACCAAGGTCTAAGAAGCAACGAGCATGATCCAAGGCATTCTGCCGGACATCCGGAAGTTGTTGAATATGACGGTTATATATGGGATATCTTAAAGAAATCATGTGGAAATTATAAAGAAATTCAGAGAGTTATTTATCTGGGAGGCACCGCAGGTGTGGATGTTTTGAGAATGGTTTATGAGAAGGATTTGCGGGATGTGCCGGCTGATGTTTTTCTGGATCATCTGAGGGCGGCAAATGCTGACGAATCTAAAGAGAAAATATCGGAATATATTTTAAATCCGCGTATTCAATTGGAAAAAATTACCTCATGGAGAAGTTATTTGCAGAATTATTTTGCGGGGCAAAAAACTCTGTTTTCATCCAATCCCCGGAACATTGCTGCATGGATTAATAAAAATATAAAGCTCAATGATTCAGATAATTATTACGGTGTGCCAATCTCGCCGGAGGGAGTTCTCAAAATCAAAGAGGGGGATATGAAATCATTGGAGATATTGTTTGTGGCTACATGCAGAAGTTTTGGAATTGAGGCAAGATATGAGTGGGCTACCGGAAAAGCGCAATACAGAAATAATCCTGGAGCGTCATGGCAATATGCTGATATAACGGGTATTGCATCTTTAAACAAGATGGCTGGGAGGAATAGAAAGAGCTCAGAAAAAGGAGATATAACACATGCATCAGAGCAAAATAATTGTACCCTCGTAGTTGAAAATGACAAAAATAATTCAATTAAGCCGGAATATTATTCTCAGTTTACAATTCAAAAGCTTGTGGATGGAGCGTTTAAAACTCTTGATTATGAATATGATCCGCATTTTCAAAATTTCCCTGATACATTGATGCTTTCCGCCGGATATTACAGGATTGTTGCCGGGAGCAGAAACAGCAACGGCGCGGTGCAAGTGAGCGAGAAGTATTTTACCCTTAATCCTGCTGTTCTAAAAAAAGGTGCCAAAAAATCGGCAAAGAATTCCATTAGGACTGCTTCTAAAACTTCTGTAACAACTGTGATTGTTACAATGCCAAAAGTCAAAGAGGAGGTAAAATCTTTGGGCGTTGTAGATATGCAAACTATTGGTATTAAGGACTCTATAAGCAATAATAAACCTGTTGCAGTTGCCGTTATAGATGGCAAAGAACCAAGCCGACATTTGATTGTTGACTATGCAAAATCCAAGGAGGAATTTGCAAGGGCGGGGATAAAAATGATTTTTATTAATGCGGATAATGAGAGTACCCAAGCAGAAAAAACAATTAAAGGAAAGTCTGTCGGGAGTACACTAATTGGCGCTGCAAATGCCAAATTCCTAGGCAATTATCCAATACTGGTTTTGCTTAAGCCGGACGGTACAATTGTTTATCTAAGCCAGGGTTACAAGATTTCTTCACAAGAGGAAATCCTTAAGGTTGCAGCTCAGCTAGCCTCTGAATAGCTGCTGAAGTTGCTTTGCTGACTACTCTTTTATGTCTTTGAATCCCTCTCCCAGAATCTCGGAAGATTCTATCACATTGATAAATGCGCGCGGGTCTATCTCTGCAATTTTATAGCGGAGCGTTACCATCTCACGCCTTGTCATGGTTGTGTAGATGATATGTCTTTGCTCTCCCTTATACATTCCGATGGCGGGTATCAGAGTCGCTCCTCTTCCCAAGTCATTGATAATAACTTCTTTAATGGGGTCTAGCTTTTCTGATACAATCATCATTGTCTTGACGGATGAACCTTCAATTATAAGGTCAATGATTTTGCTCTCTATGAAAATGATTATCCATGAGTACATTGGGAGCTTCCAGTCTCCAAATGCAATTACTGTGGATAGAGTAATAATACCGTCAACAATAACCACAGCAGTTCCCATAGAGATATGAAAATACTTGTTTACAATCATTGAGATAATGTCTGAACCACCGGAGGTTGCGCGGGATTTGAATACCATGCCCAGACCAATGCCGTAAATTATACCGCCGAATATGGCTGCAAGCAGCTGGTTTTTAAAGAGATTCATGTCAGATATCCCCGGCTCAATAAGGGAATCGTAACCGTGAGTGTTGT
This sequence comes from Bacteroidales bacterium, assembly GCA_022647615.1. NCBI lineage: Bacteria > Pseudomonadati > Bacteroidota > Bacteroidia > Bacteroidales > Bacteroidales bacterium. The sequence continues at coordinate 2,079,106 of JALCKZ010000001.1, read as the reverse complement.
GCAATATCCACATAAACAGCGGGATAAGAAAAGTGCAGAGCATAGTCTTTATGCCAAACTTTTTGCCTATGACTAAAATGCCAATTATCAATAGGGGAATGTCCATGCATAATGCGGTTGTCTCTGTTCTCCATCCCCAAAGGTGGTGGAATACCATTGCAAGTCCGTATGTTCCTCCCGGTGCAAAACCGTATGGCTCAACAAGAAGCACGGCTCCAAGAGCAAATACAAAACATCCTCCTACAAGCAGTCCGTAGGTAATAAAAAAGTCTTTGGAAAATAACTTTTCCTTTGTAACAAATGACATATCTATGTGGTTTTTGAGTGCCGCAAAGATATAAAATTAAAACATCAGGCACAGACCTGTGGCTATGAGTAAAGAATTTTACTTTACGGTTTGAATTAATTGCATGGCGCGGTCAAGAATTGCATCCGCCTCATTGCCTATGAAATTATCAAATGTCAGAGGTACCTCATAATCAGGTAAAACTCCTCTGCCATAAGGAAATCTGTCAGAAATCTCCGTGTCAAATACTGTCTTGACCAATGGCAGGTTTATCCCTATTTTTGAGTTTGGAAGAAGAATTTGAGAAAATTTCATTGCAGTCATGTAGTGATATGCCGATGCTGTTTCCCGACCAATTACAACTCCTCTTTTGCTTTTTGCAGTTAGGGCTGCAAATAATGTTGCAGCAGATACAGAGTGTTCATTTGCAAGTACATATAGTCTTCCTGAATAGTGTATTAAACTGTCGGGAGTAACAAGTCCGTCTTTATCTGTGTCGCTGGATGTGGAATATACGCCGCTCTTGCCAGGACGGGGTTTAAAGTCGGCAAACTCGCTGCTGATATTCCTCGTACTGTCGGAGGCGCGATTCATAGAGTACTTAAATGTCTCAAAATTTATTTTGTTCATCATATCATAACCATCTAATTTCAAAGGCATTGATATAAAACATCCAAATATTTTCATGAGTACATCCGCATTTCCTCCGCCGTTGTTTCTAACGTCAAAAATCAGATTCCTTATTTTTTTATCCTCGCATTTCTTTATAAAACTGCAAACTTCACCTGTTTCTGTTTCAGATAGTTCAAAGCTGTTTAAACCAATATATACAGTAGAGTCATTCATCTCTTTTAATGTGTAGTTTGCCTTAGGATAGTAATTTATTTGCATGAATTTCATCCATTTTCCCATCTGCATAAAAGGTGAGCCTTTTATCTTTCTGATATCAATCCCCGGAGCACTTATTTTCTCCCCGTCTGCAAAAGTTACATCCATCTTATAATCTTTAGGATCAATTAGCTGGCCAAATCCGGTTGTGGCCATTGAAAAGTTTGGAACACTCTGAACTTTAGCATCATACAAATCCAGACTTCTTGTAATTATGGAGCGGATTGTATCTAAATTTGAGTATCCGTTAACGGATCTAATTTTCTTTCCAAAATATTTTTCATATGCTTTTGTCGTCATAGTGCAATACATGCCGTCATTAAATATACCAACCCAAATTTGAGGTTGTAGTGTTACATTTTTCCGGCTGTCATTGCTCAAGCGCCAAATATGGGAATCATGTACAAGCCTAATAGTATTGTTGACTATAGAACTGACTGCTGCGAACGGAACATCTTTTTTAAATGTATCAAGCTGGTAATTAGTTTTTTGTATGAATTTGTCAAATTCCTCGGGAGTAATAACGTCATACAGACTTGGGTACTCCTCTTTGATACAATCAATTAAAATATTAAAATCCTCTTTTGCCTGAACTTTTGTCAAAGAAGTAATTGGCTTCTGCTCTTTTGGATACACAAAAGTTGTCTTAAGGCCAAATGGAGTCATAGGGTCTGATGAAACACCGTTAACGCTGATGGTTAGGCAAATAGCCGGCTGATCAATTTTGTTGTAACAATAAGCCATCTTTCCAATCTCTTCTCCCTTAGCTATTTTCTGACCCGTTTTAAATTTGTAGTCTCCGGACAGGCCATGAATATATACTTTTGCTTTTGCAGTCTTTATCCCAATGCAAACGCTCAAATATTTAGTTTTTATTTTATTAGATTTATCTGATTCGCACTCCTTTTTTGCAGCACTGATGTTTTCATCAAAGGATTTTGATGAATCATAATGGTAGCTCGTCGAATACTGCAGGCTGCTAAGATAATCTATTGATATGTTGGATATTGTTCCGTCTGTGGGGGATACTAGCGTGCTTCCTTCAGGAGCGGTAATAAATAAATTGTCAAAGTTGAATTCCTTCTCAATATATCCCTGCGGCTTGCATACAATTCCTTCACCTGCCGTTTTTCCTTTTACAGGCCACATGTATCCCGTTTCAATGACATGAGTAGTGCCTTTTGTCGCGACAGATTTTGTAGCTGCAGGCTTTTTATTTGTTTGTGAAAAAGCGGCGGAACCAGTTGGCGCAATAAGGGTAATTGTGAAAAGCAGATAAATAATCTTTTTCATGTTGTTTATTGTTTTATACAAAGTACGATATTTTATTCCACAAAAAAAGCCCAGCATTAGCTGAGCTTTTTTTGTGGAGGTGAGCGGAGTCGAACCGCTGTCCAACCAAACCATCAGGCGGTTTTCTCCGTGCGCAGTCCGGATTTGATTTTCGTATGCAAACTGCTTCCAGACAGGCCATCTGCATCTTATCCTTTAAGTCTTAGGGAGTTTTAAAGGAGTCCGCTCCGGCATCTCTCTTTAATGATACCCCATATGCGGCGGCATAGAGAAAAAAAAGCGCCGCGGGATACTTGTCGCTTCCGTCCTAGACGGATGCGATTAAGGTAATTAAGCTTGGCCTAATTACGCAGCAAGTCTTAAATTGTTTTCGCCAGTTAATGGCTGAAAGTTGGATATTTACGAGCTACGCTCCCAACGCTCGGCACGCTTGCTGTCCAATTAATCTGATGTCAAAACCAGAACACCCCCAATTGGTTGTACAAATATAGAAAGAAGATGCCAACTCCAAAGATTTGTTGCGTAGTCTGCATTTTTTCGTAGTTTATAATAATTCTTATCTGAAATTCTTAAAATTGAGCTTTATTTATTAAATTTGTCAAATAATGAAGGCGGTATTTGCCGCAAAATGAACAATTTTACCCATTTGATATGAATATTGGAATAGTTGGAACCGGATATGTTGGACTTGTTTCTGGAACTTGTTTCTCAGAGATGGGCATTAACGTAACGTGCATTGATATTGATAAAAAGAAGATTGACGGGCTAAATAATGGCATAGTCCCAATTTATGAGCCCGGTTTGGAAGCTCTTGTTAAGAAGAACGTTGCAGACGGCCGTTTGCATTTTACAACGTCATTGCCTGACTGTATTGCAGACCAGGATGCCGTTTTTATTGCAGTAGGGACGCCTCCTGGAGAGGATGGAAGCGCTGATTTACATTATGTTCTGGATGTTGCTTCTACATTTGGCAAGTATATTAAAAAATACACGCTCCTTATTACAAAGAGTACAGTGCCTGTCGGGACCTCTATAAAGGTCAGGGCGGCAGTTGAAAAAGAGCTTAAGAAAAGAAAAGCAAATATACCTTTTGACGTTGCTTCTAACCCTGAATTTTTGAAGGAAGGGGCTGCAATTAAGGATTTTATGTCTCCCGATAGAGTAGTTGTAGGGGTCGAGTCTCTTAAGGCGCGCAAGATTATGGAGAAGATTTACAGGCCTTTCCAGCTCTCCAATTATAGAATTATATGGATGGATATTATGTCCGCGGAAATGACCAAATACGCCGCAAACTCCATGCTTGCAACAAGAATCAGTTTTATGAACGAGATTGCAAGGCTATGCGAGATTACAGGAGCTGACGTAGAGAATGTTAGAGCGGGAATGGCTTCTGATACCAGGATAGGGAACAAGTTTTTATTCCCGGGCTGCGGTTACGGTGGTTCATGTTTTCCAAAAGATGTTAAGGCTTTGATAAGAACAGGAGCGGAGAATGGCTATAAAATGCAAGTAATTCAGGCAGTTGAAGATGTTAATGCAGAGCAGAAGAAGATTGTTTTCCAAAAATTGCAGAAGGCATTTAAGAACAAATTGAAGGGGAAAACCATAGCAATGTGGGGATTGGCATTTAAGCCGGAGACCGATGATATGAGAGAGGCTCCTTCTATAGTGACTGCTAATCTGCTGGTTAAGGCCGGCGCTAAGGTTAAGGTCTATGACCCTATAGCAATGCCTGAGAGCAAAAGAGTTTATCTGAAAGATATTGTAACGTATTGCGACAATATGTTTGATGCGGTAAAAGGTGCTGATGCATTGGCTCTTGTGACAGAATGGAAAGAGTTCAGACTGCCTAATTTGGACAAAGTTAAGAAGCTGATGAAAGGTAAAATTGTAGTTGACGGAAGGGATATCTTTGTTCCTGAAGAGATGCGTGCCGCAGGTTTTGATTATTATGCAATTGGTAGAAAATAAATAAATTAATTAATAAATAACGGGGAAAAGATTATGAAAAAAATTTTAACTCTTTGCACATGTATTGCCGGGGTAATTCTCTTGGCATCATGCGGCAAATCGGGCGAAAAGAAATACTTGACGGTGTCCCCTGCTACTGTCACGGTATCTTCCGCAGCAACAGATATCTCTATAAATGTGAGTGCGAATGTAAGTTATGTGTCATCAGTTGTAGAGGGCGGGTCATGGATTACTAAGACTACGTCAACATCTTCTACATCAACTACGGAGGTGTTCCATATCGCAGCAGGTCTTACGGAAGGCAGCAGAACTGGTAAAATTGTTTATGTCGGCGCAGGAATCAACGATACTGTTAAGATAACTCAATCTCAAAAGGATTTGATACAGCTTTCCGGCTCCACTGCATTGGATTATATTGGAGGCACTTACACAGTTACGCTAATGTCCAATGTGGATTATGATTTAAGCATCCTTAACACTCCTAGCTGGTTGAGATTTTCTGATTCAAAGGCTGTTACAACAACCAAGAAGTCTTTGGTAATTGATAAAAATCTGTCGGGAGCTGACAGAACAGCTTATATAATTTGCAAGGATAAAAATTCTACGCTTGCTGATACCCTTGACATTATGCAGGAGACAGTTCCTTTCTTAAAGCAGTCTCTTGCAGGTGTTTACAGTAGTAATACAGCAGTTGCAAGCATACAGTATACTCAATTCTCTGATCAGTACGCAGAAACAATTTCCGGGTCTGTTTACTCTTTCAGATTGCAGAACGTTTTTAATGACACATTCTGCTGCTTTGACGGCATTCCTTTGGATTTATCTAACGCTGCAACTTTTGATTTGACTGTTACTCAAAATTATTTGACTACTGGAAATACAAGTACATATTCAGTTCAAGTTTTAAAGAATGAGAATGGAAATGTTTGGTTGTATAATGATGCCAATAATATAGGGTTTATTATTAAAAAGTAATTGCGATGAAAAAGATTTTAATTTCAATATTTGCATTTGCACTTATAATGTGCTGCATGCCTGGTGTTTCACGTGCAATACCGGCTTATCCTTTCCCTATAACTGTGAGACAACCAGATGGTTCTACAATAACAATACAAGTGCACGGAGATGAATTTCTGCACTGGACAACATGCGGAGGAAAGCTTGTTGCTAAAGGCGGAGACGGGTTTTATCATAATGCGACTTTCACTGCCGACGGCAAAATCTCAATAGGTTCTACAAAGGCCGGCGCCGCTTCATTTACCGGAAGCTCATCCGTCACTCCTCCTGCTGCGGCTGTTCAAAGAGCGCTGAGAATGAGGCAAGAAAATTATGCATCAAACAGCAATATGAAGATGGCGGCTGAGAATCTTCAAAGGGTGGCTAGCGGCCAGCCTGCAAAGTCAATATCTCAGGGGAGCAAAAAGTTTTTGGTAATATTGGTGCAGTACAGCGATGTATCATTTACTGTTTCAAATCCTCAGTCTACATTCTCTAATTTGCTTAATCAGAGCGGCTATTCTTATAATGGCGCAACTGGCTCAGTGAAAGATTATTATAAGGACAACTCCAATTCGCAATTTGTTCCAACGTTTGATGTTGCCGGACCTGTCACATTAACAAATACACAAGCTTATTATGGAGGCAACGATTCTGATGGAAATGATTTGCGTGCAAGACAGATGGTAGCTGAGGCTTGTAATTTATTGGACAGTTCAGTTGATTTTTCTCAATATGATAATGATGGTGATGGCTATGTAGATAATGTATACTGTTACTATGCAGGATATAATGAGGCAGAGGGCGGCGGAGATAATACTATTTGGCCTCACTCTTGGAGTTTGGGTACATATGCCGTAACTCTTGATGGCGTTACAGTTAGCCACTATGCTTGCGGTTCTGAGTTTAAAGGTGCTTCAGGTGCTACAATCGCCGGAATAGGGACTTTCTCCCACGAATTCGGACACGTACTTGGATTGCCTGATTTTTACGATGTTGACTATGCAAATTCAGGCGGCCAGGCATTTGGCTTGCAGTATTTTTCACTGATGTCTTCCGGAAATTATCTGAATAACGGCAATACGCCTCCTTGCCTTACGGCAATTGAGCGCAATATGCTTGGCTGGATGAGTTTTACACAGCTAACGACGTCAGGAGATTACACCCTTGAGCCTGTTCAAAATAATAAAGCTTATACTTCTGCCACAAAAACAAACGGAGAATATTATGTATATGAGAACAGACAAAAGACAGGGTGGGATACGTATCTTTATGGTCATGGCATGCTAATCTATCATGTTGACCAATCAAGCAATATTGTAGGAACGGTTACTGCGGCTAGCCGCTGGAACTCAAATACTATCAATGCTTACCCTTCTCACCAATGCTGTGACCTTGTAGAAGCTATTCCGGAATCACAGCTGACAATTAGCAGTATAAGCAGCATGGGCAAAATGCCTTTCCCTGGTACGGAAGGTATCACTTCATTTACATCTGCTACTTCTCCTGCTGCAAAGGATTGGGCAGGTAATGCAACCGGATATAATTTAACATCAATTGCAGAGACGGGTTCCAATATTACTTTCACTTTAAGCGTGGGAGCTGTAACTAATCTTGCTTTGAAAGGTTACAATGCAATTGCAGATCCAAAGAAATCATACAGCGCAGGGGAAGCGTTTACATTGGCATTAATGCCTTGCAGCAATACTCCTTCTTCTGTTGCGTGGTATTTTGACGGAGCATCAAAGAATGCGGGAGATGCAATTACTTTAACTTCCGGAAATCATGTGGTTAAAGCTGAATTGACTTTTGCCAATGGCAGCAAGGAGACTCTTATTCAGGAAATTACGGCAAAATAATTTTTGTCGCGACAGATAATTAATATTAAAAAAGTCCGGTCAATTTTGATCGGACTTTTTTAATTTTATGTGTGGTATCTACATTTTCATCTGTCGGCGACTACTATGCAAATGCATTCTCTGCAAGCCCGTCTCCGTTGATTCCCAGGCGTTTGAAATAGTCAGGCACCTTCTTGCCCTGAAGCGCATCAACATAAAGTTTGCCAATGTACTGAGATAACATAAAGCCGTGTCCTCTCATTCCAACAAACAAACCAAGCTGAGGATCAATGATATAGCGTGGCTCTGTGTAATAACCGCACCATGTTGCCTGGACGCTCATTCCCTTAAGCTTCGGAATCCAATCTGTAAATACTTCAGAGACAATCTCAATGAATTCCTGAGTATTAACCTTAAGATTCTTTCCTCCTTCAGTGGCATTGTTCTCAGGTGATGCGCAGCCGATTATCTGGCCGGTATGTGCAAATTGCTGTCCGTAAACAGCGGAGAAACCTTTGTAATTTCTTCTGTCAATAAGCATATCCAAAGAGTCTCCGTCTTTTCCGATAAGAGGCAGTCTCTTTGTGATAAATGCCTGGTGTCTAACAGGGTATAGGTGCGTCTCAATTCCAAGCTGTCTTGCGAATTTTTCTGCGCCAGGCCCTAATGAGTTTACAAAAATTTCACTCTCATACTTCTGATATTTTCCGTCAGGCATCTTAACCAAAATATGGTACATGCCTCCGACTTTTCTAACTTCCACAAGCTCAGTATCTTCATATACAACGCCGCCTTTCTTGATACCAATTTGTCTCACAAGGTCTATTGTGCGTCCCGGGGTTGCCTGCCAGCAATCCTCTGATATTAAGGCATGTGTGTAGATGTTCAGATTTGGATTGAAGTATTCTGAAATCTCTTTCTGGAAATCTTTTTTCTCAACCATGTACGCCTTTGACCATGCGCGCGATGCATCAAGGTCTTTATAAGTTTTCTCATCATGGGCAAAACTTATATATCTGGTCATCTTTAAATCTATATTGCCTTTTTTCTGCAACTCTCTGAAAATTTGAAGATTGCCATTTGCAATATCTGCAAGCGCAGGAACTGAGAATGCAGGACGTCCTCCGCCGATGCATCTCCATGAGCTGCCGGTTTCCTTGTTAATCAGCACCGGCTTAAATCCTGCCTCTGCAAGGTATCTGAATGTTGCCGTTCCGGCCATTCCTCCGCCAGCTACAAAAGCTCCAACTTTGATAGGTTTTGCTGCGGTAAATTTATCTGTCGTGATGACAATATCATCCTTCTTTACATTGCATAGATTTCCAATTTCCACAAGATTTGCCATAGGTCCTCTTGGAGTAAACTCTCCGGTAACCTCTATGCCATAGCCTTTTAGAACTTGCTTTGCTCTAGGCAGGCATCTGCTTCCGCGGCAAACTCCCATTCCAATTCTGGTGATGTGCTTAAGCTCTCTTGCGGTAATACTCTTGCGCCCTTTCAAAGTTTCCAGCAGGTCTTTCAATTTTACATCCTCGCAGAAGCAAACGTAAGTATCTGCATTATCGGACTTTGCAGGGGTTAACTTTAATTGTTCAGGATAATTCTCCTTAACAATAAATCCTCTTGCTCTTAGCAAATCTTCATCTTTTGCATCCCGACAGATTTTGCCATCCTTGCCATAAATAGCTGTGGCAGTGACCGTTGCCATATTGGTCTTGTTTGGCTTTTTAATGATTTTGTCCAAAGTTCCTTCACCAACTTTCTTTCCGTTGTCGTCTACAAGAAATACTTTGCTTCCCTCTTTGACATCAAATTCAACAGGCAGGAATAGTTGTTTCTTTGCAAGACGATATCCAAATATTGCAAGACCCGGACACTGAGTTACGCACTCCATGCAGCCGATGCACTTGTCATAATTAATTACGGGAACAGCTGATGTTGAGCTCTTTGTAATGGCTCCCTGTTTGCATGAGAAAGAGCAAGGGTTACAAGCAAAACCGTAAAGACAATCTGCAACAACAAATCCTTTTTCTGCCATTCTCTTTGCGGAAGGCTTGTTGGGCTCATCCAATACGCGTACAGGATGCTGCTGAGAATCAATATATTCCTTTGACACGGCAAGATATTCGTCATAGTTAAATCTTGTCCCAAGGTCTTGCATAATCTCATAAGCGCACTGCTTTCCTCTTAAAACTGCAGAAGTTCCTTCTCCAATTCTTACGGCGTCTCCTACACCTCTGCAAGCGCGACCGAATACTTCATTGCCTTTCCTAAGAAGCTGGTTGTCAGGCAGCAAACCTGTACAAATATTTATACAATCTATTCCGTCAATCCTCTTTTCTGTCCCTGCGATAGGCTTAAAGTTCTTACATTCTGCTATGATAGCTCCGGTAATTCCGGTCATGTCTTTGTTAGGTATTGCCTCCAAAATAACGCGGGATGTCATAATAGGAATTCCCAATCTGCGGACCCTGTTTGCCTGAACCGGGAAACCGCCTTCATGGTCCATTCCTTCTACTATAGCCTTGACATGCGCTCCGGCCTGAACAGCCTGATATGATGTTAGATATCCAATATTTCCTGCGCCGACCGTAAGGATGTTCTTACCTAGCAATGTGAACTCCGTATTCATCATCTTTTGAACTACCGCTGCGGTATAAACACCAGGAAGGTCATCATTTTTAAATGCCGGCATAAATGGAAGGGCTCCCGCTGCAACAACCAGCTGGTCAGCATCTACGTAAAATACCTCTTGCGTTTCTATGTTCTTTATCGCAAGTCTCTTGCCTTGCAGAATATCCCATACTACAGAGTTTAGAATTATTCCGTCTGCTGAATCTCCGGCCAGTGTTTTTGCAATGTCAAATCCTCTCATTCCTCCAAATTTCTTCTCCTTCTCAAAGAAGAAGAACTGGTGAGTCTGCATCTTAAACTGACCGCCAATCTTTGCATTATTGTCAATCACCAAATTATCAACTCCGGCTTTATTCAGCTGCTCTCTAACTGCCAGACCTGCAGGGCCCGCGCCAATTATCGCGACAGTAGTTTTGTATATTTTTTTCTGCTTTGCAGCAATCTTGTCATCACTTTGCGCAAGCTTGAACATGTTTCCGTTTTCAGGCTTTGAGTTTGCGTCTCCAAGTCTCTCAACTTTTTTAACACCGTCAACTTTTGTGATGCAAATTCTGCGTACGTGCCCATCTACAAGCATCTCGCAGGCGCCGCACTTTCCAATGCCGCACTCCAATGTTCTATTTCTCTCTTTAAGGCTGTGATTATGAACCGGATAACCGGCTTGATGAAGGGCTGCGGCAATGGTATGCCCCTTAATTCCCTTCACTTTATGCCCTTCAAATAAAAATTCGACGAGCTCCTCCTTTGGAATTTCCAAAATCGGGTGTGTTGTTATTTTGTACATGATTTAATTTTTATAGTTTAGTTCTTTGATGCTTCATCAATTAGGTACAGTATAGATTTGAAAGTCAGGTCACTGTGGCTGGATAAGCCAATCTCGCAAGTTCTGCTTGTGGCATAACCTTCTTTGCAGTCTGCTACCTGGGCTTTTAAAGTTCTAAGTCCGTTGTCATTAAGTTCAGGCAAGAAAAATCCTTTATCTCCGGCAAAACCGCAGCAATTCTCATCCACAACCACTACTTTTTTGACACAGGCTTTTGCTATGTCGTATAGCATCTGGTCAACTCCAAGTTTTTTAGCTGTGCACACCGCAAATACCGCAACGGTTTTATTTAACTTTCTAATTCTCAATCTTGGCATAAGATACTTTTTGCTAAACTCTACAGGCTCATAGATGTCAAGTTCTTTACCAAAATTTTCCTTCATGGTGTAAAGGCATGGAGACATATCGCATAGAATAGGGTATTTGCCTTTAAATGAGGCAATTGCAAGTTCTTTCTTAAGATTGTCGCTTAAGAATTTTCCCGCTTTTACATAACCTTTGCTGGAGAAAGCCATTCCGCAGCACAAATGTTTCAAATTGTATGGATACACAACTTCATAGCCGGCCTTTCTTATAAGTTTGTCAGTAAGCTGAGTAAGAGTTAAGGCATCCCGGTACTCTTTAGAATTGCCCATGGTTCTTGTAATGCAAGATGGGAAATAGACAACTTTAGGTTTGTGGTTAATTATTCCATAGCGTCTATCTACTTTATCCGCCTCATTTTTATACTCCGGCAATTTTAATCCGCTAATTCTCCCTCCTCCGGCAGGATAATATTTATTCCACGCAGGTATAAGTCCGCCTGTCATTTCCCTTGCAAACCACGCAATGGCGCCAAACATTTTCTTGCCCATCATGACTCTCATAAAGTAGGCAAAATTCCATCCTGCCCTTGTAAACCATACAAGGATTCCCATGTGCTTGGCTATTCTAACAGCCTTGTTTTCAGCTTTTTCTGAGTGAGACGCATGGCGCAGCTCCTTTGTAAGTTTTCCCGTATCAACGTGCACCGGACAAGTTATTGCGCATAAGCTGTCAGTAGCGCAGGAGCCGGTTCCCCATGACTCATATTTTTTGCGCATCTCTGCTAGTATATGAGGTTGAGTTCCATCCTTTTCCAGCCTGTGCATCTCTCTGTATCCGGCAACTCTTTGTCTCGGCGATAGTGTGTAACCCTCTGCTACACAGCTTCTTTCACAAAATCCGCATTCCATGCATTTATCAATGGTTTCAGAAGTTGCCGGACAAGGCTTAAGATTCTTTATGTGTGCCTGAGCATCTGTATTTAGAATAACGCCCGGATTAAGAATGCCCTTAGGGTCAAATAAATCCTTAACCCGTTTCATAAGAGCATACGCTTGTTCTCCCCATTCCTTCTCAACAAATGGAGCCATGTTTCTTCCGGTTCCGTGTTCCGCCTTTAGAGAACCGTCATATTTTGATACCACCATGGTTGTGATATCATCCATGAATTTTGCATACTTGTCAATCTCTTCCTGTGTGTTAAATGCCTGATTGAACATGAAATGCAAGTTCCCTGCAAGCGCATGTCCAAATATAACAGCTTCTGAATATCCGTCCTTGTCAAATATCTCCCTTAAGTCCATAACTGCATCTGCAAGCTTAGGGACAGGGAAGCAGATGTCCTCAATAATTGCAGTAGTTCCGGGGCGTCTCATTCCTGCAACTGTCGGGAGTGTCTCCTTTCTTACCTTCCACAATATCGCCTGCTCCTTTGCATCCTTTGTGAATGAGATAGGCAGGAGCGTCTTGAAATCTTTTATGCTTGCCGTTATTTTCTCTATATGTTCATCAACTCTGCTGCTGAACTCTCCTGTTGTTTCAACAAGAAGTCCGCATGCTCCATCGGGCAAAGTCTTAAGATATTCCGGAATTCCTGGGGCTTGGTCAACAGATTTTATTGCGGCGCGGTCGATTAGCTCTACTGCAGAAACAGGCTGTTCCTTAAGGACTTGTACTGCACTGCAAGCCTCTTTAATATTTGGATAAATTATTAAGGCAAGGGCTTTATCGGGATTATCAGGTACGGTCAAATAGGTGATGGTGGAGATAAATGCAAGCGTCCCCTCTGAACCTATTATCATGTGCTTAAGAATATCTATTCCATTTTTGTAATCTACAAATGCATTTAAACTGTATCCTGTTGTGTTTTTAATTTTATATTTTCTCTTAATTCTCTCCCTCAAAACTTCATTCTCATTAATCTCCTTTGCAATATTTTCCAGCCCCTCAATAAGCTGTTTATGAGTCTTTTTGAAGTAACTGCAGCTCTCCGGAATTGCAGTATTCAATTCTGTTCCGTCGCTTAAAACGACGTCAATGTCAGCAATTGTTTTATATGAATTTTGGCTTGTGCCGCAGCACATGCCGCTAGCATTATTTGCCGCAATTCCTCCAATCATTGCGGCATCAATTGATGCAGGGTCGGGACCAATTTTTTTACCGTAGCGGGCAAGAAGTCTGTTTGCAACAGCTCCTCTAATTCCAGGCTCAAGCAATATTTTCTCTCCCCTGGCAAAAACTTTGTAATGTGTAAAACCATGAGATACAAGAACTAGCACAGAATCTGAAATGGCCTGTCCGCTTAAAGAAGTGCCGGCGGCGCGGAAAGTAACCGGAATGTTCATTTGGTTTGCGACAATCAAAATGAACCTGATTTCAAAAGTTGAGTTTGCTCTGATAACGAGTTTTGGAATCAGCCTGTAGAAAGATGCGTCTGTTCCAAACGCAAGAGTGCTGAGGGCGTCATGAAACATCCTCTCGGCAGGAATTTTTTCAGATATTCTGTTGTAAAATTCCAGATATTTGCCGCTAATCATTTATTTAGTTTTTATAGTTTGTTCAGAAGCTCCTGTAGAGTGTCAGGGGTTATATCTTTGGCAATCACTATGTTATCTTTATCCAGAAGATAGATGCCGGGGACAGTTTCAGTATCATACAAATCTCTCAAATCTCCCTCTCCGTTTTTGTCCCATAAGTTTTTCCACTCAAATCCGCTCTTTGCAACATACTTCACCCATGCAGAGTAATCCGTTCCAGTGTATATCCCAAGAAACTCTACTCCAAATTTACTCTTTTTTGTCCTTACGTTATCTCTTAATTTTGAATAAATTTCTTTCATTTTCTTAGAAGTCTCCTGGCAAATACCGCAAGTTGGATTGAAAAAGTAGAGAACTTTGTAATCTTTTTTAACATCGTAAAGGCTTATGGGGGACCCTGAAATATCTCTCAGCTTTACATCTGCCGCCTTTTCTCCAAGTCTATTTTTATTAAATGACTTGATAGCTCTTTCCACTGATTCTACAAAACATGTATCCTCCCACAAATATTTTTTCCCGCAAATGTATTTTTCTCCCGCGTAAACAGCACCCTCCTGCAGGGCGTAACTGTCTGAATCTTTGAAGTCTACATAAAGTTCTCTAAACATCTCACAGTACAATTCTTTGCGCTTATCGTTCATTTTTGCGGCGGGGGCTCCAATACCGTCTGCCGTTGTATCTCTCTCTCCTGTAAGCTGTTTATACAGCTCATCTATCATATCTTTAACGTTTTTGCTATCTGCCGGCTGCATCTGTTTTATCAGCTTTTCAAAGAATGCGTCGTATTCATCTCTTTTCTTTTTTTCTCCCGACAGAATCTCTTTTATGTTATCTGTTTTAACATCCCTTCCGATGAATCTTCCCTCTCTGTTGAGCAAATACATCGTAGGTGTAGAGATAACCCCGTAAACAAGCGGAAAATTGCCTTCTCTTGCCAAATCTGCAACATGTGTCCATGTGACAAATGGATTATATGAGGAAAATTTAGGAAGGTATTTTTTCCATGCCTCTGCATTTGTCCCTGTATAGACGGCATAAATATTTAACGGCGTATCTGTATACAGATTTATAAAGTTAACCAACTTTGGAGTCTCAAGTTTGCAGTACGCACAATCATCTGAGTAGAAGTAGATTATAGTGTATTCGCCGACAGTGTTTCTAATGCTTTTTACAATTCCGGAAGTATCCTTGAGCTCCAGAGCAGGCGCCTTCATACCCAGCAACGTATTCTCATTCAGCTTGGTATAGTATTGTATCTCATAAAATAAGCTGTCGGGAACTTCAACTTTTTTGTTGAGAATATAATTATTGGCCACATAAATTGCTCCGGACTCCGCCCCCATGACATCTGCATTTTTAAAGAAATCAAAACATGAAAGGGCAATGCTGCTTTTGAGCGGATCTGATGTAAGAAATCTGTTATTCAGTAGTTTATCTATCCTTGCGCAAATTGTATCCTGCGGATTGTACTGCACTCCGTGGAGATAATTCTTTAAGATTTTCTCTCCGTAATTTGCATATATCATCCTGTCATCCGCAAACGGCAGCGGACCTGTCCCGTCAAAATTATCCGGCAGTTTGCCAATACCATATTCCAGCAGAATATTTACGAGAGAATTTGGACAATATTTTTTTGCTCTAAACTTTAGATTTGGAATTACGTGCATCATGGAATCTGCACCAATTTTTTTAAACTCATTATCTGCCGCATTTGCTATTGCGGAATAATTTGCGGAGAACATAAACATTAGATTGGAGTAGTTCTGCAGTTTAAAATAAATGTCATTTTCCGGACCTCCCTTGACCTCTGTAACATATTGCAGCCAAGCGTTTTTCCTCCTCTCAACCTTATAAGTCTCGGTGAATTTCATGTCATTCCCCGTGGAGTAAAAGAAAGAGAAAATTTTATTGCCTCCGGCTCTGATTATATTGTAGCAACCTTGTGTAAAAGAATTTTTTTTGCCTCCCGGCAGCTGATAAATTCCGCCAATAAAAGTTATAGAATTTCTCTTGGAAACAACAGCGGAATCAACTACAACGGACGTATTATCTCCCCATGTTTGTTTGTACAAATAGAACTTATCTCCGCTGTTAACTTTACCCGAAAGAAGTGTGTCAGGTAGAATCGTGATAATCTTGTATCTTCCTGAAGGTTTGAATGTTGCGTTGGCAGTGTTTTCCGCCTTGGATTTGGCGGAAGCCAAAGATTTTGTCTGGGCTTCAGATGGCTCTTTTGCCAGCAGGACTGCGGCCAGCAATAAAATTGCTGCTGTTAAAATATTTTTACGCATATATCAGCTATGCTCCAAAAATTAAGCCCTGCTTTTTTGTCTTTGCAGGTCAGTTATTTTTTGGGATGTTTAATCTTGTGTCTCTCTTTAAGATACTTATCTATATCCACACCTTTTGGCAGAAATTTGGAGGCGTCTCCGTGGTGTATTAGAATATCTCTTACAACTGTGGAAGATATGAAAGAGTACTCATGGCTTGCGGGAATATAAACTGTCGTGACCTTAGGATCCAAAACTCTGTTGGCCTGTGCTACAACTCCCTCAAATTCAAAGTCGGTAGTGGTACGCAAACCCCTGACAATATAATGTACGTCCAATCTTGTACATAGATTGATAGTCAGCTCTTTGTAAGTACACAGACTAACTCTGTCACCATAACATTTTATGGCATCTTCTATGATTTTAACTCTTGTGGCAACAGGGAAAAAACCTGCAGCTTCTTTAGTGCTATTGTACCCCACAGCAACCGTCACATGGTCAAATAGTTTTAATGCTGAATCCAAGACATCCATGTGTCCCAGAGTAAACGGGTCAAAAGAACCGGGAAAAATTGCTTTGCGCTCCTTCATAAAGAATGTAAATTTTTCACAAAGTTAGGCAAATGCCAAACCAAGTGCAAACGGGCGCTTTTGTTTCATTTGTAAAAAAATTATTTGCTCCAGTCAATAGGGGAGAGACCCTCTGAAACAAGGACGTTATTACACTTTGAAAAATGGCGGCATCCAAAGAATGCTCCGCCTGCCAAAGGTGACGGATGAGCAGCTTCAAGCACTGTGTGCTTAGTGCTGTCTATCAGCGCTTTCTTGCTGCGGGCAAAGTTTCCCCACAACATGAATACCAATCCGGTTTTTCTATCAGATAGAGTTTGAATCACTGCATCTGTAAATTTTTCCCATCCAATTCTGCTGTGGCTTGCGGCAACTCCTGCGCGTACGGTCAAAATTGCATTTAGCAAGAAGACTCCCTGTTTTGCCCATCCCTCCAAATTTCCGTTCTTTCCTTGCAATGAAATTCCAACATCATTTTCTATCTCTTTGTAAATGTTTTTTAAAGATGGAGGTGCCATAACTCCCTCAGGCACAGAGAAGCTCAAGCCATGAGCCTGGCCGGGATTGTGATACGGGTCCTGTCCCAGAATTACAACTTTGACCTGGCTGAAAGGGGTAAGATTAAAGGCATTAAAAATAAGAGAGCCGGGGGGATAAATTACCTTCCCGCTCTCTTTTTCTTTATGCAGAAATTCAACCAGATTTTTGAAATAGTCCTTGCTAAATTCCTCCTCAAGAACATCTTTCCACTCCTGTTGAATTTTTACGTCCATTTCATCTAAGATTAGTTCTGCAAAAATACATTAATTGCAGAACTATCTGAAAAAATTGACTCTATATCAGAAAATAAATTTCAGAACTTCATCCATTGTTTTAACATAATGGAACTTAAGCCCCTTTACGTAAACAGCATTTATCTCCTTTATATCTCTTTCATTTTCAGCACTTAATACGATAGTGTCAATGCCGGCCCGCTTTGCTGCAAGGATTTTTTCTTTGATTCCTCCCACCGGCAAAACTCTTCCCCTAAGTGTCATCTCACCTGTCATTGCGATGCCGCTTTTTATCTTCTTGCCCATAAGAGCGGAAGCCATTGCGCTAACCATCGTGATACCGGCAGAAGGTCCGTCTTTTGGAATCGCTCCTTCCGGAACATGAACGTGCAAATCTTTCTTTTTAATGTCTGCTATTTTCATTCCAAGCAGTTGAGGATGTGCCTTCAAATATTGATATGCAATAGTGGCGGACTCCTTCATTACATCTCCCAAATTGCCTGTGGTTGTGAGATTTCCCTTGCCTTCGCTTTTGCTGCACTCAACAAAAAGAATTTCTCCTCCCATTTCCGTCCAGGCAAGTCCGGTAACAACTCCGGGCGCCTCATTTCCCTTTTGCAAATCATGCATATTTGTAGGAAGTCCAAGAATTTCTTTCACATCCTTAACTTCAATCGGATCCGTAGGCTTCTCATCCATAGCAATTTTCATTGCATTGTGCCTTGCAACTTTTGCTATCTGCTTATCCAGCTGCCTTACACCGCTTTCCCTTGTATATTCATCAATAATCTCCTCAATAGCGCCATCTCCAAATTTAAGCTGTTCTTCTTTAAGTCCGTGAGCCTCAATTTGTTTAGGAATCAGATAATCCTTTGCGATATGGTATTTTTCCTCCGCAAGATAACCTGAAAGCTGTATCATTTCCATTCTATCTTTTAACGCAGAATGGATGGTGCTGATATTATTTGCTGTCGTGATAAAAAGTACTCTGGACAGGTCATAATCAATATCAAGATAGTTATCATGGAATGTTGCATTCTGCTCCGGGTCAAGAACTTCCAGCAGAGCGGAAGCAGGGTCTCCGTGATAATCGCTGCTTACCTTGTCAATCTCATCCAGCACAATTACGGGATTGGAAGAACCGGACCTGTTAATTGCCTGCATTATTCTTCCCGGCATTGCGCCAATATAAGTTTTGCGGTGACCTCTTATTTCAGATTCATCATGCAGACCTCCCAAAGAAATCCTCTGATATTTTCTGCCAAGCGCTTTTGCGACAGATTTTCCCAAAGAAGTTTTGCCTGTCCCCGGAGGGCCGTAAAGACAAATAATAGGGGACTTCATATTTCCTCTAAGCTTAAGAACTGCAAGGAATTCCAAGATTCTCTCTTTAACTTTCTCCAATCCGTAGTGGTCATCATCCAGAACTTTTTGGGCATGCTTCAAATCCAAATTATCCGTAGTTGTTTCATTCCACGGAAGATTAACCAAAAATTCCAGATAATTTAATTCAACATTATAATCGGGGGAACTGGGATTTACCTTCTCCAGCCTTGCCGCACTCTTATCAAATTCCTTCTTTGCATAATCAGGCCACTTCTTCTCCGCAGCCTTTTTCTTCAGCTCGGAAAGGTCCTTGTTGTTGTTATCCATTCCAAGTTCTTCCTGGATTGTTTTCAGCTGATTATTAAGGTAATACTCTCTCTGCTGCTGGTCAATTTCAGTCTTGACCTTTTGCTGAATATCGTTCTTAATCTTAAGAATTTCTATTTGTTTGTTTAGCAGCGCCAGAAGTTTATAAGCTCTCTGCTTAACATCGCCTTCCGCCAGCATTCCCATCTTGTCAATAACCGTCTGATCCTCCAGGCTGACTGAAATAAAATTAACCAGAAATTCAAATGATTCAATATTTTTGATTGCAAACTCCGCTTCCTGAGGCAGTTGCGGGCTCATCTTCAAAATATACAGCGCGGACTCTTTTATAGAGTCTGACAAAGCCTCCGCATCCTTATCGGATTTATCAGGAACAGTATCTATTAAGTTCTCGACAGTTCCCAGCAAGTACGGGTCAGTTGCAATTATCTGGTTCAGCTTGAATCTTCTTATACCTTGGAGTACCGCAGTAACTGCTCCGTCAGGCATCTCTATGATTTTCAATATTTTAGCAGAAGTGCCAATCTCATACAAATCTATTTGGGTTGGGTCTTCTTTCTTAACATCAATCTGCGTAACTGTCCCGATAATTTTTGTCGTCTTGTATAATGCGCGGACGAGTTTCATGGATTTATCTCTTCCAACGGTAATTGGCAATACTGTTCCGGGAAAAAGCACTGCATCTCTCAATGCCAAGATAGGCAACGTATTAGGAAGTTCCAGCTTATCAAGTTTGGAACTCCCGTCTATGTTCATAACGGGAAGTATATTAATGTCTCCGCTCTCCAATTGATTGAGTAGTGATTCAGAAAATTTCATTTTTATCTCCTTATTTTTTACTTACCTAAAAATATTCTGCGCAAATGCGCTTAATGTCAATTTGTCAGAAAATACCTTCTTTGTTTGCCTCCTTGTGCGTAAAGCTCTATATTTCCGACTATTGTATAGTAGAAAGTCAATCTCTGTGCCATAAAATGCGCGGCAGAATTGTATGACTAATTTTCCTGTTAATCCGGGTTAATAGATAGGGGCTTTAAACCCAAAAGTGAATCCGCCTGTCCCTTTGCGGTTGATTGCGTACCCAACATTAACAACGATATCGTAGTAAGTCAGTATATCAATCCCCACTCCCGTACCAAAAAGAAATGTATTTGATAATGAGTTATTCTCCCTGTGGTGGTCTTGCCAAACATATCCTGTGTCAAACTTAACCGTTCCATATATTGTGAAGTGCGGCTTGTTTATCTTTTTCCATCCTTTGAGAATATGCAGCTGGACAATTTTTGTTGGCAAAATGCAATATCTGATTGTATTATTGTGTGTGAAATAGTGCTGGCCGTCAATAACATAGAGGTCATATCCGGTCAGGCTTACGTTTTCATATCCTATTGCCTGGTCATTAATATATGATGCATTGCTCATCATTGAGGTGGAGAGCTTTAGCGTGGACCCCCAGAACCACCTGTCAGATATTTGTTTGTAGTACTGCAAATCCGCACTCACATTCCAATGAACAAAATCAAAATTATTGCTCTCTGTAAGTGTTGCGGAAGTCCCTATGTAATAACCAGTTGTAGGATAGAAAATATAGTTTCTCTGGTCCAGGCTATAAGAATATGTTAGTATAAATTTTCTGTTATACCTGCTGTCGACTCCCCAGTATTGAGGATTTGCAATTAAGACGGAATCTCTAATATATGAAAATCCGTATTCAAGTGATAAAGAGTGTCTTGTCCTAATTCCCGGGCGGTATATATAGGTTGCCTTCAAACCTTCTGATTTTTGCATAAGATGGTCGCTCTTAAGCCTTTGCTGCTTATCCCCCTCGGTTTTATAATCAATGTTTTTATAAAACAGGGCATATCCGTAAAAATTCAAATAAGACGTCCTGCTTTTGTTAAGCGCTAGATTACTGTAATATGCGGAGATTCCTTTTTCATATCCAATTGAGCCTTGTACGGTGACTTTGTGCCCAAGGCCCCAAAGATTGTCCATTTTGGCTCCAAAGTCATAAGTTATCCTTTTTGTGTCCATTTTTTTGACCCATGAACTCAAATTTCTATCCTCCAATTTTACGTCAAAAAGCGGCCACAGATACCATCTCTCTTCTACGGAAATCATTATAGTATAGGATGTTGCGCCATCGGATGGTGCGGCTGAAACACTAACGGAATCCTTAGTTTGCAGAGAAGATGTCTCTTTTGGAAGGTTCTTTAAGGTGGAAGTACTGTCGGGATTAGTAATAAAATTACTCCCTGCTGGCTGGTATGTTATAGTAACATAGTTAAATAGAGAGATGTTGAGCAGGTTTTGCTTTGCCTTTTCTATCTGGTCCTCCAGTTCCTGCTGGCTAAGCGTCATACCCCTCTTAAAAGGTAATTCCCTTAGGATTATCTTGTCTCTGGTTAGCTTGTTGCCGCTTATGTAAATATCTGATATGTAGATGTTTTGAGCTGCAATTGCGGCGGAAAAGGCTAGAAACAGCATCAAAAAAATAATCTTCTTCACCCGTAAAATTCTCACAATCAAAGGTAGCCATAAATATGGAATGTTCACAAATTGTTAAAAAAAAGAAAAAAATTTTGGCTTATTGTTTTGTTAATCAAGAAAATTACTCTACTTTTGTGCCACAAAAATTTTAACTAATCAATTAATTTTTATCAATTATGACAAAAGCTGATATCATTAATGAAGTTGCAAAGGAAACCGGAATGGAGAAGGTTGCCGTTCAACGTGTAATTCAAGAATTTATGGGAAGCGTTAAAGATTCCCTAGCAAAAGGAAAACCAGTTTATCTTCGCGGATTCGGTTCTTTCGTTGTTAAGAAACGCGCAAAGAAAACTGCTAGAAACATTTCAAAGAATACTACATTAATCATTCCTGCTCACAACATTCCTGCTTTCAAGCCTGCTAAAGTTTTCATGAGCAAGGTTAAAGGCGGAAGAAAGTAATATGCCAAGCGGAAAGAAAAGAAAGGGGCATAAGATGGCCACTCACAAACGCAAGAAGCGTCTGCGTAAGAACAGACATAAGAAGCGTAAGTAGCAGGTATCTTATGTGTCTGTAGATAGAAATTTAATCTAAAGCAGATTGGCTCTGCTTTAGATTATTTTTTTGGTATGGAGAAGGATTTAATCATAGATGTTAGCCCTGCGGAGATAACCATTGCTCTGCTGGAGGATCATAGGCTAATAGAACTCAATAAAGAGCAGAATAACGGCTCTTCTTATCAGGTTGGAGATGTCTATCTGGGAAGAGTTAAAAAGGTGATGCCGGCTCTTAATGCCGCCTTTGTAGATATAGGTGACAATAAGGATGCTTTTATTCACTATCTGGATCTTGGGTTGAATTTTAAAGCCTTTGATTACTTTGCTAAACAGGTTAATCCCAACAGGGATTTGAAATCCCTTTACTCTAGTGTTAGAATAGGACCCATCCTGGAGAAGGAGGGGAAGATAGAAGATGTATTAACGCCGGGGCAATCTGTTATTGTCCAGATAGTTAAAGAGCCCATTTCTACAAAAGGCTCCAGACTTACGGCGGAAATTTCAATTGCCGGGAGAAATATTGTGCTGTTCCCTTTTGGACAAAAGGTGAGCATATCCCAAAAAATTTCTTCCAAGGAGGAAAAGAACCGCTTGGAGCGTCTGGTAAAGAGCATTCTTCCAAAGAATTATGGCGTTATCATCAGAACTGCCGCAGAAGGTAAAACATCGGCAATTCTTGATCCGGAGATTCATGCTCTAGTTCAGAAATGGGAAAGCGGCTGTAAAAAACTGTCGGGAGCTAAGCCTCCCAAGCTGCTGTTTTCAGAGAACAGCAAGACCACCACAATTTTAAGAGACCTTTTAAATGACTCATTCTCAAGCGTTGAGGTTAACGATGAGACTGTTTACAATGAGGTCCGCTCTTATGTAGATACAATTGCTCCGCAACAGGATAAAATTGTAAGGCTATATACCGGAGATGAGCCAATAATGGACGCTTTTGATGTCACAAGACAAATCAAAGGTGCGTTCGGCAAAGTTGTTCCTATTAAGCAAGGTGCATATCTTGTTATAGAACATACTGAGGCTCTGAATGTTGTGGATGTTAATAGCGGTATCAGGGCTAAGAAGGGCATTGACCAGGAGGAGAATACTTTTGAGGTCAACATGCACGCGGCCGATGAGATTGCCAGGCAAATGAGGCTTAGAGATTTGGGCGGCATTGTTATTATTGACTTCATAGATATGGAGGATAATAATAATAAAATGAAGCTGTTCAAGCACATGCAAGACTTAATGCAGAGTGACAGAGCAAAGCATAACGTCCTGCCTCTGACCAAGTTTGGCCTAATGCAGATTACAAGACAGCGTGTAAGGCCGGCAACTGAAATTAGCGTTAACGAGAAGTGTCCTATGTGTCACGGAACCGGAGAAATTGCGCCAAGCATTTTGGTTGATGAAGCTCTGGAGAGACAATTGGCATATTACGTTAAAGAGAGAAAAATCAAATCTTTTATTCTTAAAGTTAACCCAATCCTGGAGGCATACCTTTCTAAGCGTAAGGGTCTGTTCCATAGCATTGTAAAAGACTGGTGCAAAAAATATTCCTGCAACATAAAGCTGCAGATTGATAATGATTTCACCCTTTTGCAATCTGAATGGTACAAAGAAAATGGCCAGATGATTTACGACGAGTAAAGATTTTTTGCAGATTTATATCTGAAAAAAGCGTAGAATTTAAAATGCAGCGGCTAAAACAAAGCTTGCTGCATTTTCTTTTTTATCTCTTTATTGCACAGATTTCCAATGCTTCCGGAGTGCGAGTGTTTTAGAGAGCTTACAGTGATGCGGCCGTCTTTATCTCTTTTGCCGTCAAATTTATAATTGCCCTTATTCACTTTTATCCCGACAGTTTTATACGCATCTCTGAATGGTATTCCGGAGGCGGCAAGGCGGTTCACTTCCTCTACGGTAAACATTACTTCATATTTTTTATCCTTCAGAATATCCTCATTTACAGAGATATTGTCAAGCATATATTTTGTCATCTTTAGGCATGAATGCATTTTTTCCAGTGACGGAAATATTACTTCTTTGAGCAGCTGGTAGTCCCTGTGGTATCCGTGAGGAAGATTTGTGGTCATCATAGAGATCTCATTTTGAGCAGCTTGTATCATGTTGCAATTGCCGCGCAAAATCTCCCATACGTCAGGATTTTTTTTGTGCGGCATTATGCTGCTGCCTGTTGTCAGCTCGTCGGGAAATTTAATGAATCCAAAATTCGGGCACATGTAGATGCAGCAATCCTCTGCAAGTTTATTTATTGTCCCTGCAATCTGACCTATCGCCGAGGCTACCGCTTTTTCTGTTTTACCTCTTCCTAGTTGTGCCGCTATAGAATTATAACTCAGCGTTTTAAAGCCAAGAAGTTTTGTGGTCATTTCTCTGTCCAGAGGAAATGAACTTCCATATCCTGCCGCACTTCCTAGAGGATTCTGATTAGCTATTGAGTATGCTGCCTTAAGCATAATCATGTCATCTGCAAGTGTTTCTGCGTATGCTCCAAACCAAAGACCGAATGACGATGGCATAGCAATCTGAAAATGAGTGTATCCGGGGAGTATAACGTTTTTATATTTTTCACTAAGATTTTGCAAAGTGTTAAAAAGTTCCAGCACTTCATCCCTGACAATTTCACACTCATCCTTAAAGAAAAGTTTAAGGTCAACAAGCACCTGGTCATTGCGTGAACGTCCGGAATGTATTTTTTTCCCGATAGTTCCAAGTCTCTTGGTAAGAAGCAGTTCCACTTGTGAGTGTATGTCCTCAACATCTGGGGCAAGTTTGAACTTTCCGGAGGATATTTCTTTTAAAATTTCATCTAGCCCTCCTTGAAGTTTTTTCTCTTCTTCTGCCTTTAGCAATCCTATTTTTTGCAACATTTTTATGTGGGCCTTTGAACCAATCACATCAAATTTTGCAAGGCGCAAGTCCAGTTCTCTATCTTTTCCTGTGGTAAAATCTTCTACAGCTTTTGTTGCGCTAATCCCTTTGTTCCAGAGTGTTGCCATGATATATCAAATTTGAAAAATCCTAAATAATTTTATTAAACGCTTTTTACAATGCTCTAATAAATTCTATATATTTTTTTACCCCTTCTTTTATCTCTCTCTTGTAAATAAATTCATCTGCCCTGTGACTTCTTGCAGAATCTCCCGGGCCCATTTTAATTGCCGGAATATCCATTCTGGTCCAATCTGATGAAGTAGGGGAAACAAATGGCTTAAGTCCCTGTTTCTTAATGCATTTAAGTAATATGTGATTTGCAGGAGTTGATGATACTTTGTGTTCCAGGCTGCGCGGAGTCAGCTTGCTTTTCACCCTTTTTTGCAACATTTTCCATATCTCCTCATTCCCATATTTTTCAGTAGGGCGGATATCAATTACAAATGAGCAACTGTCGGGAACTACATTATGAGCCGTTCCTGCATTTATCTGAGTCACAGTTAATTTTACATCTCCCATCAGCGCGGAATGTCTCTTAAATTTGTAGTTGCGCAAAGTTTGAATATCATCAGCAGCAATGTACAGAGCGTTAATGCCTTCATTTCTTGCAGCATGTCCGCTCTTGCCTGTTGCCTTTCCGTCAAGAACCAGGAGGCCTCTTTCAGCTATTGCCGGATTCATTTGGGTAGGTTCACCGACAATTGCAAAATTGGGTTTAATATTTTTATTTGCAGATTTACGTAACTCCTTGATAATAGCGGTCATGCCGCCTTTTCCGCTCCGCTCTTCTTCCGTGGAAAGGGCAAGAAGAATATTCACATTTGAATTGCGGTTGCAGAAATAGAAAAAAGTCTCCGTTAGAGAGACCAAACCGGCTCCGTCATCATTGCTCCCAAGTCCTATTATTTTATCTCCTTTTTCTGTTGCGCCGTAAGGATCAACAGTATAGCTGTCAGCCGCTTTAACTGTATCAATATGAGCCGATAACATAAGCGTCTTCTTCTCTTTGGAGAAATCATTTCTGTATGCGATTATGTTTTTGCCAATACGTTTTACGGTAACTGCATTTGCATTTTTGTTAATCGCTTTCGCCTCTTCTGATATGTACTTAAACAGGTAATCGCTCTTTTGCTTCTCATCAAAGGAGCATGCCGGAATCTTGATAATTTCCTTTAGCAGGCAAATGGCTTTGTCTGATAATTCATTTATTTCCAATGTGTTATTCGGCGTGCTATTTAGTGTGTTATTCATCAAAATTCTTAAGGATTATATCTGTTTTCTTTCCCTCAAGCAAATTATCCGCGTGTTTTATGACAACTCTCCTTACGCCATTTTCCAGAGCTTTAAATGCATTATCTAGTTTTGGAATCATGCCTCCGGAAACTTGTCCGCTCTCTTTCATCTTGGAAAAACTCTCTTTTGTTATTAGCGGAATAACACTTTCATCATCATTGGGATTGCTTAGAACTCCTTGTTTGTCAAAACAATATATAAGTTCAACATTATAGATTGATGACATTGCGGCTGCAATTTCTCTTGCCATTGTATCCGCATTAGTATTGAGAAGAGAACCACCGCAATCGTGAGTAATTGCACAAAATACAGGGACCATATTGCTCCCGATGAAAGTGTCTATTAGTCTGGTATTTATGTCAGAAGATTCAACATCTCCAACAAAGCCCCAGTCAATTTTATCGTCTTTGCGCTTATACGCAGGAACTGCGTTTCCATCTGCTCCGGAAAGGCCAATAGCATCACATCCCCGTTTTTGCAGAGATGCAACTAACTGCTTGTTAATCAAGCCAGCATAGACCATTGTTACCAGCTTGAGCATAGAACTGCCGGTGACCCTTCTGCCCTCTATCATTTTAACTTCTATGCCAAGCTTCTTTGCCAGTTCAGTTGCAACAGCGCCTCCTCCGTGAACCAAAATTTTAGGTCCGGCAACGCAGCAAAAATTATCCAGAAATTTCTCCAGCGCTTCCTGCTTATCTATTACGTTGCCGCCAATCTTTATTACTTTCAGACTTTCCATTTTTCTCCCGACAGCTTTTAACCTGCTTGTGTTTTTTTTAAGAATTCCTTAAGCTATTGATATAGTAATATATTAAGCAAAATGCCCGTTTTTTTAATAATCTAACTGTTCAAGTATTTGCTCTATAACCGTTTGTGCAGATACAACTCTGTTTGCCGCCTCCGGAATTACAAGAGAGTTTTTGCCTTCAATAACGTCATCTGTCACAATCATGTTCCTTCTTACCGGAAGACAGTGCATGAAATACGCGTTGTTGGTCAGAGCCATCTTCCGGGAATCTATAGTCCAATCTCTGTCCGTGCAAATTACTTTTCCATAATTTGGCTCTTCGTATGCAGACCAATTTTTACCGTAAATGAAATCAGCTCCTTTAAAAGCCTTCTCTTGGTCGTATTCTATTTTAGCACCTTTTGTTATTGCAGGATCTAGCTCATAACCACGTGGTTGTGTAATTACAAGCTCATAACCTGCGGCCAAAATCCACTCTGCAAAAGAATTAGGAACAGCCTGCGGCAGGGCCTTTGGATGGGGAGCCCAGCTCATTACAATTTTAGGATGTTCTGTTTTTTTGTACTCATTGATTGTTATCAAGTCAGCAAAGGCCTGCATCGGGTGGCGGGTTGCAGATTCCATGCTAATCACCGGACGTCCGCTGTATTTAATAAACTGATTAAGAATCTTCTCCGAATAGTCATCCTCTCTTTTTTGCAAACCTGCAAAAGAGCGGACTCCGATAATATCACAATATGAGCCCATTACAGGAATTGCCTCCAAAATGTGCTCGCTCTTATCTCCGTCCATTACAACGCCTCTTTCCGTCTCCAGCTTCCATGCCCCTTGATTAATATCCAAAACCATAACATTCATTCCAAGATTAAGCGCAGCCCTCTGCGTGCTCAATCTAGTCCTTAAACTTGAATTAAAAAACACCAGAAGTATAGTCTTGTCCTCTCCAAATATCTTATAATCAAATGGATGATTTTTCATTTTCTTGGCCTTTTTCAATGCCTTATTCAAATTACCAACATCACTTACTGTAACTATTTTTTCAATTTTATTTTTTGCCATCTCTTTTAGTTTTAGTTGTGTTAAAATTATTCCGCAAATTTCACAATACTTTTTTTATGAATCTAAAATGCGCTCGGCTTAAATTTCAAACCTTCGGTTTCAGGCAGCCCAAACATCAGATTCATGTTCTCAACAGCTTGTCCGGCAGCACCTTTCACAAGATTATCTATGACCGATGCAATGTGGATATATCCATTGTGAAGTTCAATGTGTAATAATGCTTTATTGGTGTTGACAACATCTTTAAGTGAAATATCTTCTTCACTTATAAATGTGAACGGCGACTCTTTGTAAAACTCTTTGTAAATTTTTACGGCCTCTGCAAGTGCTTGCTCTGCAGGAATATCTGCCGGCATTCCTTTGCCATCAGCTCCGTTCCACCTGGTATATATGCTTGCAAAAATTCCGCGGGTAAAATCTCCGCGCATCGGGACAAAATTAATTTGAGGTACGGCGCCTTCAGAATTTTGTTTAGTTCCATCTATTTTTTTCTGATGAGCATTCTCTTCAAATATTCTTTCAAGATTACTTTTTATCTCTCCAAGATGCTGATGAGTAAATAATTTGTAAATGGAAATATTATTGTCTCTCCAGCTGAAATGACTTGTAGATGAGGGCTTTTTGCCTGCTCCCGTAGAGCCGGTTATGCCAGTAGCGTGCACCTCTCCGCACAAAAGTCCCGCCTTAGCAAGTGGCACAATTGCATTCTGGATTGCAGTTGCAAAACAGCCGGGGTTTGCAATATTATTTGCTTTTTTTATCAAATTCCTGTTTTGGTCTGTTAATCCGTAGATAAAATCTCTCCCCTTATAAGATGGGTCAATTCTAAAATCATTGCCTAAATCAATGATTTTACAACTATCGGGAATATTATGAGTATCAATGAATTCTCTTGACAGTCCATGACCCAGGCAGAGAAAAAGCACATCCGGATCATTTAATTGGTCCGTGAATTTTATATCTGTTTCTCCAAGCAGGTCTCTGTGAACGGAGGTCACGGTCTCGCCGACGCTTGTCGTGCTTAAGACGGAAACAACCTTTACATCAGGATGATACAACAATATTCTCATTGTTTCTCCTGCGGTGTATCCTGTTCCTCCGGCTATTGCAGCCCTTATCATTTTATTTTTCATTATGTAGGCTGTAATAAATCTTCAGCGGGTTGGACATGACTTTTGTAAAGCCGATAACATCCTGGCCTGTATAGGATTTATTAAGTTCCCCGTATGCGCCAAAATGAGAATTCATCAAATCATATTTGCTCTTGCATCCAAGCACAAAGAAGCAATATGGTCTTAGCAAAACCTCAACAGTACCTGTAACATTCCTTTGAGCGCTCTCTAGAAAAGCTTCCATGTCTCTTGCCGTAGGATCCAGATACTGAGCCTCATGCATAAGCTGTCCATAATAAATTGAGATATGGTCTTTCCAATTCAGCTGACCTTTTACAAGTACATGTTTTTCCAAAAGATGATGTGCTTTTATAATGACAAGCGGTGCTGCGGCTTCAAATCCGACTCTTCCTTTTATTCCAATAATAGTGTCGCCGATATGAATGTCACGTCCTATGCCATAGGCATTTGCGCGTTTTGCAACTTCCCTTATCGCACTAACAGGGTTCATCTTTTTCCCGTTAACTCCTACAATTTCTCCTTTTAGAAATTCAATAGAAAGTTTCTCCGTACCTTGCTTTGTGACATGATGAAGATAGGCCTCCTCAGGCAGATAGCCATCAGAAGAAAGTGTCTCCACTCCTCCTATGCTGCTTCCCCAAATACCCTGATTAATAGAGTATTTGCTCTTTGACCATGAAAAATCAAATCCATGCTTAACAAGATAGTCAATTTCATATTTCCTTTGGAAAGAATGCTCTCTGATAGGGGCGATGATTTTTACGTTAGGGGCAAGAACATTAAAAACGACGTCAAATCTTACCTGGTCATTGCCGGCACCTGTGCTGCCGTGCGCTACATATTCAGCTTTAAGCTTTTTTACCAATTTAAGAACTTCAAGAGCCTGAAAGATTCTCTCAGAACTAACACTTAAAGGATAAGTGTCATTTTTAAGTACATTACCAAAAATCAGATACTTAATACCCTTCTTGTAGTATGTGTCAACAGCATCAACGGTTGTATGGCTTGCCGCCCCTAAATCTTTTGCTCTCTTTTCAATCTTCGCAACTTCCTTGCTGTCAAAGCCTCCGGTATTAACCATTACTGTGTGAACTTCATATCCTTGCTCTTTTAAATAGGGAACGCAGAAGGAAGTATCCAAACCTCCGCTAAATGCTAAAACTACTTTTTTGCTCATTTTTTTTCAGATATTATTTATTGTTAAATTATTTCTAGTTATTTATTGCTGCTTATTCTGAATTTTTGTGCAACCTTGGACATAAATCCTGCAGGCGCGGCATCTTTTTTCTCCTGTTTTACAGGATCATACAGGAGCGCTGTGCATAAGCACATTTTAAAGTTGTTGCGTTGCAGAATATCAAAATTTCTGCACCCCTGGCAGCCCATCCAAAACTCCTTATCATCTGTAAGTTCAGAGAACGGAACCGGGTGGTATCCCATCTCGGTGTTTATCTTCATAACAGCAAGTCCGGTTGTGATGCTGAAGATTTTTGCAAATGGGTACATCGTCCTTGAAAGTTCAAAAATCTTACTCTTGATTTTTTTTGCAAGACCGGTCTTTCTAAACTGATGAGCTACTATAAGACCGGAATTCGCCACAAACTTTGTATGGCTCCAAGTCTCTATATATGAGAAACCTGCAAAGGTTCCGTCTTCTGTAAGTGCAATAACTGCCTTGCCGTCTCTCATTTTCTCTTTTACATATTCGGGAGACCTTTTTGCTATTCCGGTTCCGCGTTCTTGTGCGGAGATGAACATCAGATTTACAATTTCCTCTGCATACTTCTGATGGCTCTCATTAGCAACATAGATGTTAATTTTCATTTTTTGAGTTTAATTACAAACTATAAGTTATGATACAATAGTTCCCCTCAATGGAACTTTTAATTGTTTGATTATTAAAGTGATAACCCTGAAATTAAATAATCAGGAATAGAAAAATGCCAGTCTGCGCCCCGCTACTTTAAAGCGGCTGCGAGGGCATTCAGGATCGGACGCGTCTGACCGGAGTGTTAGATTGTAATTGTTTTTCCGTATTTTTCATCCGCGACAAAGGTATTAATTTTTTAATACCGTGTACATGCAATGTTTAAAAACTTAACATTAATAACTTTTTTAGTGTCCGCCGTACGTATACTAGATGTATATAATGTGACTTCTAGATGTGCTTGGGATCGATTGTTGCCAGATTTTGGTCTGATCTGAAAAAAAATCAACTTTTTTTCCAAAAAAATTTGCAGGAAAAGAAAAGATGTTTACCTTTGCAGCCCGTTTCGCTGAAAGCGGATCGGAAAAGTTCGTTGAAACATAGAAACAAGCAGCAAACTTTAAACAGTTTGGTAGGTGGAGTCTTTGACGAGATCCACTTAATTTTCGAGCGTCAAATTTCTTATAATAAGAAAGGAGCTACAGATCAACTTAGAAAAATAGAAACATATACAATGAAGAGTTTGATCCTGGCTCAGGATGAACGCTAGCGGCAGGCTTAACACATGCAAGTCGAGGGGCAGCGGTCTGTAGCAATACGGATGTCGGCGACCGGCGGAAGGGTGCGTAACGCGTGAACAACATTCCCGTCACAGGGAGATAATCCATGGAAACGTGGTCTAATATCGCATAGATTGCGGGTGGGACATCCCATCTTCAAGAAAGCAGCGATGCGGTGACGGATTGGTTCGCGTAACATTAGTCAGATGGTGAGGTAACGGCCCACCATAACCACGATGTTTAGGGGTCCTGAGAGGGAGGTCCCCCACACTGGAACTGAGACACGGTCCAGACTCCTACGGGAGGCAGCAGTGAGGAATATTGGACAATGGATGGAAATCTGATCCAGCCATGCCGCGTGCGGGAAGAAGGTCCTATGGATTGTAAACCGCTTTTGTACGGGAACAATAAGGGTTACGTGTAGCCCGATGAGTGTACCGTACGAATAAGCATCGGCTAACTCCGTGCCAGCAGCCGCGGTAATACGGAGGATGCAAGCGTTATCCGGATTTATTGGGTTTAAAGGGTGCGTAGGTGGGCTGTCAAGTCCGTGGTGAAAAGTTCGCGCTCAACGCGGATCGTGCCATGGAAACTGGCGGCCTTGAATAGGGGTGCCGTTGGCGGAATGTGAAGTGTAGCGGTGAAATGCATAGATATTACACAGAACACCGATTGCGAAAGCAGCTGACGAACCCTCGATTGACACTGAGGCACGAAAGTGCGGGGATCGAACAGGATTAGATACCCTGGTAGTCCGCACAGTAAACGATGACAACTGGCTGTCGGCGATATACCGATCGGTAGCGAAGCGAAAGCGTTAAGTTGTCCACCTGGGGAGTACGACCGCAAGGTTGAAACTCAAAGGAATTGACGGGGGCCCGCACAAGCGGAGGAACATGTGGTTTAATTCGATGATACGCGAGGAACCTTACCCGGGCTCGAACGGTGCAGGAATGCAGGAGAGATTCTGCAGCATAGCAATATGTCTGTACCGAGGTGCTGCATGGTTGTCGTCAGCTCGTGCCGTGAGGTGTAGGCTTAAGTGCCATAACGAGCGCAACCCTTGTCGTCAGTTGCCATCACGCAGTGGTGGGCACTCTGGCGAGACTGCCGCCGTAAGGTGTGAGGAAGGGGGGGATGACGTCAAATCAGCACGGCCCTTACGTCCGGGGCGACACACGTGTTACAATGGCAGGTACAGAGGGGAGCGAGGCGGCGACGCCGAGCCAATCTCGAAAGCCTGTCTCAGTTCGGACTGGAGTCTGCAACCCGACTCCACGAAGCTGGATTCGCTAGTAATCGCGCATCAGCCATGGCGCGGTGAATACGTTCCCGGGCCTTGTACACACCGCCCGTCAAGCCATGGAAGCTGGGAGTGCCTGAAGTTCGAGACCGCAAGGATCGACCTAAGGCAAAACCGGTAACTGGGGCTAAGTCGTAACAAGGTAGCCGTACCGGAAGGTGTGGCTGGAACACCTCCTTTTTGGAGTTGAGAAGTAGCTGTAGGCGCTTGACTGCTTGTTTTTAGATATAATCCGGAGGGACGCTCGCCGCAAGAGGCCCGCGCTCCGCACACATCCGGACCACCGGGGGGACCCGGGAAGTTCATTGAAGTAATGAGAGAGAAACAAAGAGGTAAAGAAATTTATTAGTCTGATATTAATTAAGAGAGTATGTACGACCAAGAGTTATATGTACAGGGTCGGCGTCCAGGGATGGGCGCTGTCCGTTGATATGGGACTACGATTTCACAAGTAGAGAATCAGAGAATGATTCACTAGGTAAGAAGAAGTTACAAAGAGCGAATGGAGGATGCCTAGGCTACCATCAGCGAAGAAGGACGCGGTAAGCTGCGAAAATCTGCGGGGATCTGCAAACAGGAATTGATCCGCAGGCTTCCGAATGGGACAACCCATGATGTTGAAGACATCATACACCCGCGAGGGTGGGCGCACGCGGAGAACTGAAACATCTCAGTATCCGCAGGAAAAGAAAGAAACATCGATTTCCCGAGTAGTGGCGAGCGAAAAGGAAAGAGCCCAAACCCAGGACGTCTAGGCGTTCATGGGGGTAGAAGGACCGCGATACGACGAAGGCAGAGCGAGAGGAAGCGTCTGGAAAGGCGCGCCGCAGCGGGTGACAGCCCCGTACTCGAAGCCAGGCCGGAGTCCAGCGGAATCCTGAGTAAGGCGGGACACGAGGAATCCTGTCTGAAGCAGCGGGGACCACTCCGCAAGGCTAAACATGGATGGCAGACCGATAGGGAACCAGTACTGCGAAGGAAAGGTGAAAAGCACCGCGAACAGCGGGGTGAAAGAGAACCTGAAACCGTTCGCTTACAAGCGGTCGGAGCCACTTAGGTGGTGACGGCGTGCCTTTTGGATAATGAGCCTACGAGTTGCTTCTCGGCAGCGAGGTTAAGTACTGTGAGGTACGGAGCCGAAGCGAAAGCGAGTCAGCATATGGCGAGCGAGTTGCCGGGAGCAGACGCGAAACCTTGTGATCTACCCTTGACCAGGTTGAAGTTTCCGTAACAGGGGATGGAGGACCGGACTGATTTCCGTTGAAAAGGGATCGGATGAGTTGAGGGTAGGAGTGAAAGGCCAATCAAACTGGGAGATAGCTCGTACTCCCCGAAATGTTTTTAGGAACAGTCTTGCAGCAGTCTGCATGAGGTAGAGCCACTGATAGGATGCGAGGGCTTCAACGCCTGTCAAGTTCTGACAAACTCCGAATGCGTGGAGACGATCTGCGGGAATGAGTCGTCGGGTGCTAATGTCCGGCGGCAAAAGGGAAATAGCCCAGACCAACAGTTAAGGCCCCCAAACGTGTGTTAAGTTAATAGAACGAAGTGCGGTCGCATAGACAGCTAGGATGTTAGCTTGGAAGCAGCTAATCATTTAAAGAGTGCGTAACAGCTCACTAGTCGAGGGACTGTGCGTGGATGATGATCGGGTATCAAACACACTGCCGAAACTATGGGCTTCGCCAGCAATGGCGGAGCGGTAGGGGAGCATTCCGGTCGGCCGTGAAGGAAAGCCGCGAGACTTTCTGGAGCGTCCGGAAAAGAAGATGTAGGCATAAGTAACGATAATGCGGGCGCAAACCCCGCACACCGAAAACCCAAGGGTTCCTGATCAACGTTAATCGGATCAGGGTAAGTCGGGACCTAAGGCTAAGCCGAGAGGCGACGCCGATGGAGAAATGGTTAATAATCCATTACCTGTGACAGACACAAAGGAGGGACGGAGTAGTGACACGCTCGCCGGCTGACGGAATAGCCGGTTGAAGGCCGTAGGCACAGCAGAGGTTAAGAGCTACTGCCGCTGAAAGCCGACAGTACGGAGAGTCTTCGGACGATCCGACAGAAGCGGTAATCAGACTCCCGAGAAAATCTTCGGCGATACAATCTGTCAGAGCCCGTACCGTAAACCGACACAGGTGGGAGAGGAGAGAATCCTCAGGTGCTCGAGTGAATCATGGCTAAGGAATTCGGCAAATTAACCCCGTAACTTCGGGATAAGGGGACCCTCGTAAGAGGGCGCAGAGAAATGGTCCAGGCGACTGTTTACCAAAAACACATGGCTTTGCAAAATTTAAAGATGAAGCATAAGGCCTGACACCTGCCCGGTGCCGGAAGGTTAAGAGGGGGCGTAAGCACGGAAAGCAATGGAAGTGCGAGGCGCTGAATTGAAGCCCCGGTAAACGGCGGCCGTAACTATAACGGTCCTAAGGTAGCGAAATTCCTTGTCGGGTAAGTTCCGACCTGCACGAACGGTGTAACGATCTGGACACTGTCTCAGCCATGAGCTCGGTGAAATTGTAGTAGCGGTGAAGATGCCGCTTACCCGCAACGGGACGGAAAGACCCCGTGAACCTTTACTGCAGCTTAACGCTGATTTTGGATAACCGATGTGTAGGATAGGTGGGAGACCGTGAGACGAGTACGCCAGTATTCGTGGAGTCGCCGTTGAAATACCACCCTTTGGTTATCCGGGATCTAACCTGGCGACAGGGACACCGTTTGGTGGGTAGTTTGACTGGGGTGGTCGCCTCCAAAAGAGTAACGGAGGCTTCCCAAGGTCCGCTCAGCACGAATGGTAACCGTGCGCAGAGTGCAGTGGCAAAAGCGGGCTTGACTGTGAGACCGACAAGTCGAACAGGTACGAAAGTAGGGCAAAGTGATCCGGTGGTTCCGCGTGGGTGGGCCATCGCTCAAAGGATAAAAGGTACTCCGGGGATAACAGGCTGATCGCTCCCAAGAGCTCAAATCGACGGAGCGGTTTGGCACCTCGATGTCGGCTCGTCACATCCTGGGGCTGGAGCAGGTTCCAAGGGTTCGGCTGTTCGCCGATTAAAGTGGCACGCGAGCTGGGTTCAGAACGTCGTGAGACAGTTCGGTCCCTATCTGTTGTGGGCGTTGGAAATTTGAGGAGGCCTGTCCTTAGTACGAGAGGACCGGGATGGACGCACCTCCAGTGTACCGGTTGTGGCGCCAGCTGCATTGCCGGGTAGCTATGTGCGGTTTAGATAAGCACTGAAAGCATCTAAGTGCGAAGCTAGCTTCGAGATGAGATTTCCAAACAGGGCCGTGGGAGACTACCACGTTGATAGGCCGCAGGTGTAAAGGCAGCAATGCCAAAGCCGAGCGGTACTAATAGCCCGAGAGCTTCAAATACAAACAGTGAAACGAGACTTTACCAGGGAGTTTCTCTCTCAGCAACATACGCCCTGCCGGCGGAGACAAAGGCCGGGCGAAGATATTGTGGTGGCAATAGCAGCGGGGATCCACCTCTTCCCATTCCGAACAGAGAAGTTAAGCCCGCGCGCGCCTATGATACTGCTATACCAAGTGGGAAAGTGGGTAGCCGCCAATTTTTAAGACCGTCAGGATCATCCGATTCTGGCGGTCTTTTTTTTGTTCTCCGCAAGCGGACAAAAAGCCCCCCTCGTGTCAACGCACTATCTTGCCGCACAAGGCGCGGCAAAATCTTGGGAATTAACGCGGCTTGCGCCGCGGAGATGCACACGCTCTGCGTGGGCCTAACGGCCTTATTATCACTACATGACAGATTATTAATTCCTTGATTATTGCAAGGTCATTTGAAAAAGGTTGAGCGAGTCCGTTTCGTACGAGCAATGATTTTCTTCAGAAAATCATTAGCGAGAAGTAAGGCAGAGCGAAACTTTTCAAATGACTTGCAAAACAAGATTGTGACGCAAAATAAAGCGAGGGCTTGCAGGAAGGGTATTACTTCAACAGATCCGGACGTAGCTTCTTGGTACGCGCAAGAGCCTGTTCATCATTCCATTGCGCAATCTTGTCATGATCTCCGGACAACAGAATATCGGGAACTTTCCATCCTTTAAAATTTGCCGGTCTTGTATAGATTGGGGCTGATAAAAGATTATCCTGGAAACTATCGGAAAGGGCTGATGTCTCGTCAGATAGAGCGCCTGGCAGCAGTCTGATTATTGTATCTGCAATTGCTGCCGCCGCAATTTCTCCTCCGCTAAGGACGTAGTCTCCTATTGATATCTCTTTGGTTATCAGATGCTCACGT
Source organism: Bacteroidales bacterium (assembly GCA_022647615.1). Lineage (NCBI taxonomy): Bacteria > Pseudomonadati > Bacteroidota > Bacteroidia > Bacteroidales > Bacteroidales bacterium. The sequence goes on along the minus strand of JALCKZ010000001.1, from coordinate 2,041,992 downwards.
ATGCGATGATCTATGCCTTTATAGTGTCCGCAAAGCAGGATGATATTTTTTGCAAGTGATAACTTATTGGCTATCTGCTGATTAAAGACTTCACCGTCGGGAGTAAGATAAATTATTTCATCATATTTGCGCTGCTTCTTAAGTTTTGTGATAAGCGTGTAAATAGGCTCTACCATCATTACCATGCCGGCATCTCCGCCATAACTATAGTCATCTACTTTTTTGTATTTGCCTTTGGCATAGTCTCTTATGTTATGGATAAAGATTTTTACCAATCCTTTTTTCTTTGCGCGCTCTACTATTGAAAAATTTAATGGGCTTTCAAGTAGTTCTGGCACAGCGGTTAATATGTCAATTCTAAGAGAACTTTTTTTATTCCCGACAGTTGTTTTTCTCAGTGCCATTTTTGTGAATTTTTAATCCTCTACAAAGATATTAAAAACAACTTTTTATAACTCTTTTTTAATTATATTTGTAGGATATAAATGAACTAATAAAAAAATCAATTTCATGGAAGAGAAAACTACCGCTTTAAATGCGCAGGAGAATTTGGGAGTAAAGGAGGCAGAGACTAAAACAGCTGATGTACAGCCTGTTAAAGAAGCCGATGCTGAGAAGAAACCGAGTGCTAATGCACATGAGATTCTAGATGGATCAGTTGTTGACTATTCAACAAAAAGTTTAAGTGAAATATTGCGTCTTTTTGAGGAGATGGTTGAGAGAGGAGATCAGCAGGAGCTTTATAAGAATGCCGATATAATAAAGGCTTCTTTTTACAAAGTGCTTAAGAAAGAGAAGATTGCGTCTGGCATGTTTATGCAGCCAGGGAGCGAGGATGCTGCTACTGCCGGAGAAGTTAAAAAGACTGAAGAAGGAGAAGAGACTGTTTCCAATAATCCTTTTGCAGAGGTTGAGAGAGGGTTTAAGGAACTGTATGCCAAATATAAACTAGAGAGAGCAAGTTATACTAAGGAGCAGGAGAAAGGCAAAGAAGAGAATCTTAAATTGAAGCTTGGTATTATTGATGAGATAAATAAGTTGCTTGAGAAAGCGGAGGATGTTAATCATACTTTCCCTGCTTTCAGAGATTTGCAGGCAAAGTGGAAGGCACTTGGCGCTGTTCCTCAGGAGAAAGCAAAAGACTTGTGGGAGAACTACAATCATACAATAGAAAAGTTCTATGATTATATTAAAATCAATAATGAGTTCAGGGATATAGACTTTAAGAAAAATCTTGAGGCCAAGACTGAACTTTGCAAAAAGGCTGAGTATCTGGTAAATGCAAAGAACGTAGTTAATGCTTTTAACGAACTGCAAAAATTGCATGAAGAGTGGAAAGACCTTGGGCCAGTTGCAAAAGATCAAAGGGAACCGATATGGGAAAGATTTAAGGCTGCTACATCTCAAATAAACAAAAAGCATCAGGAGTACTTTGAAAATCTAAAAGAGCAGCAGAAGAAAAATCTGGCTGGCAAGAGTGAGCTTTGCGAGAGTGCTGAGAAGATTGCGGAAGAAAAACCGGAAGAATCTAATCAGTGGAATATGCTCTCCAAGAAAATGGAGGAGCTGCAGGCAAAGTGGAAAACAATAGGTTTTGCTTCTAAGAAAGATAATCAGAAAATATACGACAGGTTTAGAGCTGCATGCGATAAATTCTACAATGCAAAGCGTGATTATTATGCTAAGTTTAAGGATGTTATGCAGGAGAATCTGAAGAAGAAAGAGGAGCTTTGCGCAGAGGCGGAGAAGCTGATGGAGAGCGAGGATTGGAAGAAGACTACAGACCAGCTTATTAATTTGCAAAAAGTTTGGAAGTCAGTAGGACCGGTTGCAAGAAAACAGTCTGATGTTGTATGGAAAAGATTTAGGGCTGCTTGCGATGAATTTTTTGATAAAAAGGCAAAACATTTTGGAGGGGAAGATGAAAAGTTTGGGGAGAATTTAACTGCTAAACGTGCTCTGATAGAGGAGATTAAAGCATACGCTCCAAAGGAGTCCAAAGATGAGAACATAGCTGCTTTGAGGGGTTTCCAGGAAAGATGGAATAGCATTGGCTTTGTACCTTTTAAAGAGAAAGAAGAGATTGTAAAAGAATATGATGATGCTCTGAATCTGCATTTTAAAGATTTGAGAGATCCTGATGAGGAGAAAAAGATGAACCGTCTGAAGAGACTTATTACGGATGCTAAATCTTCCGGCAAGGGTGATAGGGGAATTAGATTTGAGAGAGAGAAACTTCTTGCTAAATTCCGCAAGGTTGAATCTGATATTTCCACTTTGGAAAACAATATGGGATTTTTTGCCAAATCCAAAAATGCTGACTTGATAAAAGAGGACATTAAGAAGAAGATAGCTGCTGGCAAAGAGGAACTTAAGCAGCTGGAGGAGAAGATTAAAATGATTGATAAAAACTTTTAATCCCTCGCTGAAATTTTATTTATAAGCCATTCTAGAATATTCTAAATGCAAAAAAATACAGTAATCGGCTTTGTTCTTATTGGAGCTATTCTTATAGGATTTAGCTGGTATAATTCATGGACATACAAGAAGCAGGTGAAAGAGGCTGCGCAGAAGGATTCTCTTGCAAGAATTGAGGCGCGCACTAATCCCCGAATTGCTGATTCTTTGAGGGTTGCGGACTCTCTTAAAAATTCAATGTATGCGCAGACATCCAAAGATACATCTGCAATTGCTTCTGTTTCAAAAGATTCTGCAGGCGTAGCACCAAAAGTTGCAGAAGGGCCTGCATACACGGATACCTTGCTGGAGAGAGCATCAAAGGGTGTTGAGCAGGTATATACATTGGAAAACAATAAGTTAAAGATAGACTTCACAACAAAGGGTGCTCAGGTCCAAAAGGTTTTGGTAAAGAAATATGTTACCTATGACAGTTCCGCGCTCTATCTTGTAAAGGAGAAATATTCTCACATGTCTTTGGTATTCTTTGCTGATCAGAGAATTAGCACGGAGAATTTTAATTTCACAAAGATTGCCCAAACAGATACTTCAGTAACTTTCCGTCTGCCTTTTAGAGACGGAGCCTATCTGGATTATGTTTATTCTTTGCCTCACGATAGTTATCTTGTTGGTTACAAGATTGTTGCGCACGGCATGAATAAAATTGTACCGCGCAATGAAAGCCAGCTGGAGCTGGACTGGAATTTAAAAGTGTCCAGGTTTGAGCGCGGATATGATAATGAAAAGAATTATTCTACGGTCAATTACAAGTTTCCAAATGATAAATCCGTTGAGGATTTGGGAATGAGAAAAGGGGATAGCGAGAAGAAAATTCCTACAAAAGTTCAATGGATTGCATTTCATCAGCAGTTCTTCTCCGCTATTATGATGGCGGACAACAGCTTTGCTTCAGGAAACCTTGCATACAAGTTCTTCCCTAAGGAGGATCCTCAGAAAAACCTGTTTGACTGTAGCGCTCACATGCAGATGGAGTACGCAGGAGGAGAGGATGTTACAATACCTCTTCATATCTATTTTGGTCCAAACTTGTACAAAGAGCTTAAGAGCTACGGCTATGGATTTGAGAAAGTTATTTTCCTTGGCAAAAATATTATAGGATGGATTAACAGGGTGGTAATCATTAACTTCTTTGATTTCTTAAGGAGGTTCATTTCCAGCTATGGTATTATCATTTTGATAATGACCATTTTATTGAAGCTGATTTTATATCCTCTTACTTTTAAATCTTATATGTCTTCTGCAAAGATGAGGGTTCTTAAACCGGAGATAGATAAGATTAACAAGAAGTATCCAAAGAAAGAGGATGCCATGAAGAAGCAGCAGGAGACTATGGCTCTTTACCATAAGACGGGAGTGAGCATGATGGGCGGATGTCTTCCTATGTTGTTGCAGATTCCTATTTTGTTTGCAATGTTCCGTTTCTTCCCCGTATCATTTGAGTTGCGTCAGCACTCATTCCTATGGGCCTCTGACTTAAGCGGTTATGACTCAATTTGGAACTTTGGGACAACAATTCCTTTGTACGGAAACCATGTAAGTTTGTTTGCGCTTTTGATGGCCGTTTCCATGTATTTCTACTCAAAGATGAACATGGACCAAATGCCGGACAGCAGTCAGATGCCTGGAATGAAGGGAATGCAGCTTTACTTTATGCCAGTTTTCATGTTGGTTTTGTGTAATAATTTCTCTGCAGGATTGAGCTATTATTACATGTTAACTAACTTAATCACAATACTTCAAACGTGGATTATCCGCAAGTATTTTGTTGATGAGAAGAAACTTTACGAGCAGTTAAAATCAAAGGCGGCATCTTCTAGTTCTAAGCCGGAAAAGAAATCTAAGTTCCGCGAGCGTCTGGACCAGATGATTAAAGAGCAGGAAAGAGCTCAGAGAGAACAAGCTAAGAGGAGAAAATAGAGCGCATTGCCGGTTGATTTAACAGTTAGAAAATAATGTAGCGTTGGAGCGCGGAGAAGGATTTATGAGTATAGCATCAGAGATATTAGAATTAAGAAAAGAATTGCCGCAAGCAACAAGGCTTGTGGCAATTTCTAAATTCCACACTTCCGATAAAATTATGGAGGCCTATAATGCGGGCCAGAGAGTTTTTGGAGAGAGCAGGCCGCAGGAACTTGCTGAAAAAGTAAAGGAGCTCCCGACAGATATTGAATGGCATTTTATAGGGCACCTGCAGAGCAACAAAATCAAAATGGTTGTTCCGTACGTAAAGCTTATCCACTCTGTGGATACAGAGAAATTGCTTTATGAGATAGACAGTTACGCTGAGCGCAATAATCTTGCTGCTAATTGTCTCTTGGAAATATTTATTGCAAAAGAACAGACTAAGCAGGGTTTTTCCGATGAGGAAGTTTCCGCTTTGCTGGATAAAATAAAAGCTGCCCCATTGAAAAGCACGATCATTTGCGGAGTGATGGGAATGGCTACTTTTACTGATGACCAGGAGGAAATCAAACGTGAATTTACCCACCTTTCAACGTTCTTTCATCAAATGCAACAATCTCATCCTGAGCTTGCTCCAAACTTCAGGGAGATATCAATGGGCATGACGGAAGATTACAAGATTGCAATTGCCAACGGCAGCACGCTCGTCCGCATCGGTACCAAAATTTTTGGTCCCAGAGAGTATTAATCAGAGAGTATTAATCAAAGAATACTTGAGTATTAAAATCAGGGAGTATTATACTATACTATTAAATCTGAAAGCTTTACTTTGGGGATAAAGTGTACTCCATTCTCCCGGAAATAATTGTGATTTTCTTCTTCTGATATTGGCAGCAGCTGAAATTTTTCAATGCTCTTGCCAATTGCTATAACCATCAGAGGCGTAAGGTTTTCCTTGACCTTAAAATGTTCAGATATGGCCTCCTTATTAAATGCTCCGATGCAGATGCCATTAAGTCCCATATCAACTGCCTTTAGCAACATGCTCTGCGCAGAAATTCCTAAATCTACATATACCCATTTGCCCTCAGGAACAGTGGAATAAACTATAATGTAGGCATTTGGTTCAGTCCCCTTAAATGGCAGATGGAGTTCCGGAAGTGCGCCTGCAAGTTTTATGTTGTTTGTAATGAAGTCCACATCATTTGATGTCTGTGCGTTGAGCTTGGTTGCAATTTTAAATCTTAGTATCTGCTGATTACGGGCGGATGGAATTTTTGTGTTAATATCAATTATGTTTAGCAGCTCATTATCAGATACTTTGTAACTGGAATCGTATCCGCGGCAGCTGCGATTTTTTAGCAGCAAAGAATCTAACGAGATATGCGTTTTCTTTGCGGCGCTTTTTTTCTTTTTGCCGCTTTGCATCTCTTCAAATTTTTTCTCTAGATAATTGTCTGCCATTACGATAAAAAATATGCTTGTTAAAAATGATGTATAAAGATGTTTATATCAAATGATGTATAAAGATGTTTATATCAATTATATCTCAACTTCACATTCAAATACAAATGTGGCTGGACCTGTCAGATAAACTTCCGTAAATTTTCCATTCTTCTCCAGAAATTCAACGGATAATTTTCCGCCAAGAGCCTCTGCGTTAAATTTAACATTGTTGCCGGAAGGAGTCTTCTTGCAAAATACATATCTTTTGCATCCGTCTGTGTAAGCGGCTATGCAGCTGGCTGTTATGCCTGTACCGCACGCGTATGTCTCAGCCTCTACGCCTCTTTCATAAGTCCTTACAAACAATCCGCTTGCAGTTCCTGAGACAAAATTAGCATTTGTGCCACCCTTAAAATCTTTATGCCACCTCCAATATTTTCCTTTCTCGGCGACAGGGTAGTTTTTAACATCTTTTACAAACTCTACATAGTGAGCGGAACCAGTATCCAGGAAATATGCGGATGATGAGTATTTTTTGCATTCATCCACGTCTTTCATTTTAAGTTTTACAATGCACTCTTTAGAAGTCTTTTCTGTTTTTTTTGCGGAAGCGGATTTTCTCTTTTGTGCAAACGCATTCTTTAAAATCTGAGATTTGTGATATCCGTCAATAGCCTCAAACTCAAATGATTGAATATTGCGGTCATAAACATTCTTTTCTCCCATGCACGCAGTGTTTTTTACCATCTTGCCCTTCACTCCAACCTGAGCCGCAAAGGCGCTCAAGCATCTTCCGCCGTTCCCGCACATAGTTCCCTCTTTGCCGTCAGCATTAAAATAACGCATGGAAAAATCATATTTTTTGCTTTTGCCAAGCAGCATCAGACCATCTGCTCCTATTCCAAAACGTCTGTCGCACAATAGGTTAATTTGTCTGGCAGTAAGCTTATATTTTCCGGAGCGGTTATCTAAAATTACAAAATCATTGCCAGCTCCCTGGTATTTATATGCATCAATTTTCATTCTAATTTTTATTTAAAATCTGTTTTGCATTCTCTATAATAGCCTCTGCAACAGCCTTTGAGGCACCTCCTCCTCCCAGAACTCTGCGGACTTCCGCATAGTCTCTCTTCATTTGTTCTATATAATTTGCATCATTCAGCAGCTTGTCCAATTCTTTTGAAATCAGCTCAGGCGTGCATGTATGCTGAATTAGCTCTTTGAAAATTTGCTTGTCCAAAATAAGATTTGCCAAACTTATGTAATGAAGTTTAACAAGATGTTTTGCTATTTGATATGTAATCTCGCTGGACCCGTAGCATACAACTTGGGGAGTTCCAATTATTGCTGTTTCCAAACTTGCTGTACCTGAATTGATTATAGCGGCATCAGAATGTTTGAGTATGGAGTATGTTTCTCCTGATAGGATAATCATTCTCTCTTTTGTAACGGCCCTGTCGGGATGCTTAAGATTAAATTTATCTATTATTGAATTGTAAAAATCCATTGATGTTGATGGTGCCGCAGCAAGCAAAAATTTGCAGGAGGGGTATCTCCCAATCACTTCCAGCATTCTCGGAAGCAGGTATGCAATCTCAATTTTGCGGCTGCCGGCCAAAAGTGCAATGTACTTGCAAGATGCTGATAACAAAAGAGGTGCAGTTATATCTTCATTATCGTATGTTTGTGCATTTTTACGTATGGCTTCAGATTTCGCAATGGATGAATCGTTTATGCGCTTGCAGAAATCCTCTTTGCTTTCATTTATGAAGCGGTAATTATCAATGCTGTCCAGCAGAGGATTGCCGCGGTATACGGCATCAATGTTCCATCTCTTTTTAAAGTATTCTATCTCAAACGGGAAGATGATAAAAAGCTTATCTACATAGCGCTGCAGGTGTTTCCCGCGACTCTCTTTCCATGCCCATATCTTTGGAGCAATATAATAGAAGACTGTAAAACCATGATTATGAGCAAATTTTGCGATTTTAAAATTAAAGCCGGGATAGTCTATTAGTATAACAACATCCGGATTCCATTTTAGAATGTCCTCCTTGCAGAAGGCTATGTTGCGTAAAATTTTGCGCAGGTTTAACAAAACTTCCAGGAATCCCATAATTGCAGTATCCTTATAATGCCTTACCAATGAACCTCCTGCAGCTTGCATTAAGTCTCCGCCCCAGCATCTGATTTCACAATCCGGCTCCGCCTGCTTTAATCCTTTTATCAGATTTGAGCCGTGCAAATCGCCTGATGCTTCTCCTGCTATGATGTAATATTTCACAATATATGGTTTATGACTATCCTGTTTATTCTAAGCAATTCCGGTTAGATTTGCCGGAAACTTTTATAATTTCCATTTAGACATTAATCTCTTTCTCTCCTCATAATCAGTGTCATTCACCTTGTGAGGCACAATGGCAATGTATCCCTCCTCCACAATCGTATGGTCTCCAATTTTGGAAGTGTCTTTGTCAAAGAACTCCCCTGAAATCCAGAAATACTCTTTTCCCTGCGGTGTCTTGTAAGAATTCAATTCATCCAGCCACATTCCGTTTCCGCTCTCGGCAAATTTTATTCCCTTTATTTTCCCGACAGGTATGTCAGGAAAGTTGATGTTCAGATAAATACCAGGTTTGGGCGGACATGCAAAGAAATTCTTCATAATCACGCCTATGTACTTTTTCACCGGTGCAAAATTGGCATCAGCTTTATGAGTATTGATGGATAATCCTATTGATGGAATTCCGTATATCGTTCCCTCTTTTGTCGCTCCCAGTGTACCTGAATAAACAGCTGCTACGGAGGCATTAGAACCGTGATTTATGCCGGAAATCAAAATATCCGGCAGATGTTTAACATCAAAAAATCTGTTCATCGCCATCTTAATGCAATCAACCGGAGCACCTGTGAATGAGTAGATTTGTATTGTGTTTCCGTTACTAGCTTTTTTCTCTGCAATCTTTTTCAGCCAAAGAGGCACGTCCATTGTCAAAGCGGCAGATTTTCCGCTCTGAACGTCACGTGGTGCAATAGCTGTCACATTGCCATATTTTGAGAAAATTTCTATTGCGGTTTTAAATCCCTTTGAACGGTATCCGTCGTCGTTAGTTATCAGTATCTCAAGCTTTTTGCTCTTCATTTTTGTTCCCTTGTTCTTTTTAGTTCCCAAAGGTAGTGAAATTGTGTAAAAAAGTTGTAAGTTTGCACGGTTTTTGAGGGGGTAGGGGCGATGGTTCTGAAGGTTATTCTATCGGGAAATTAAAAGAAATTTATTTAATTAAAACACAAATATTTATGAGTAAAATTAAAGTAGGTATTAACGGTTTTGGACGTATTGGTCGCTTGGTGTTCAGAGCCGCACAGGAAAGAGATGACATTCAGATTGTAGGTATCAATGATTTGCTGGATGTAGATTACATGGCTTACATGCTTAAGTATGATACAATGCATGGCCATTTTAATGGAACAGTTGAGGTTAAGGATGGCAAATTAATTGTTAATGGAAATTCTATCAGAGTTACTTCAGAAATGGATCCTGCTAACCTTAAATGGAATGAGGTTGGTGCTGAATATGTTGTTGAGTCTACAGGTCTTTTCTTGACTAAAGAGAAGGCAGAGGCTCATATCAAAGCCGGTGCAAAGAGAGTTGTTATGTCAGCTCCGTCTAAGGATGATACCCCAATGTTTGTTTGCGGTGTAAACGCAGATAAATATGCAGGTCAGCCAATTGTATCCAATGCTTCTTGTACTACAAACTGTCTTGCTCCTATTACCAAGGTTCTTAATGATAAGTTTGGAGTAGTAAACGGTTTGATGACAACTGTTCACTCAAGCACTGCAACTCAGAAGACTGTTGATGGTCCTTCTAAGAAAGACTGGAGAGGCGGACGTGCTGCTGCCGGCAACATAATCCCTTCATCTACAGGTGCTGCAAAGGCTGTTGGAAAAGTTATTCCTGAGCTTAACGGCAAACTTACAGGTATGTCAATGAGAGTTCCAACCTTGGATGTTTCTGTTGTTGATCTTACAGTAAACTTGGCTAAGCCAACCACTTATGATGAGATTTGCAAGGCCATGAAGGATGCTTCAGAGGGAGAGTTGAAAGGTATTCTAGGATATACGGAAGATGCAGTTGTTTCTTCTGACTTCCTGGGTGATGCAAGAACTTCTATCTTTGATGCAAAAGCAGGCATTCAGATTGCCCCAACATTTGTGAAAGTTGTTTCTTGGTATGACAATGAGTGGGGATATTCAAACAAAGTTCTGGACCTTATCAAGGCTATGAGCAAGGTCAAGTAATTTTTCGTTAGTCGGTTATTAATAAACAAAGGGGTCATGATGAAAGTCAGCCCCTTTTTTGTACATTTGCGACGTTTGACGCATATTGAAATGCTTGTTAAGAGGAAAATATATCTTGGTTTTGTAGTGCTGGGTTTTATATTGTTGCTGTCCAGCGTAATTGCGATATTTGAGTTTGTATCCATGAGAAAGTCCGTTTCCAAACTGGTGACGGATAATATTGCCAGCATCAACACTTCCAGAATGCTGCTGGAGGTCACCGATGAATATAATTTTAAACTGCTTGAAGAAATGGGGGCTGATTCCCTAGCTGTTTTACCGGAAATGCCTGATATACAGAAAGATGAAAGATTTGTAAGTTTTTTGTCAGAAATAAGAAGTCAGTTTACAACTAAGGAAGAGAAGGCGATGACAGATTCAGTAAAATATGCATATGTTGCTTATGCTCATATAATTAGGGAGGCTCCTCAGGTTTGGCATACTGGTTATCAACAAAGAGGGAATTGGTACTTTGGCAAATTGTATCCTGTTTACATGCAACTGAGAATCTATATAGGGCATCTCAGTAAGCTTTCCCAGAGAGCTCTTGTTGAAAATTCCAAAAATCTTAGCGAGGGCTTTTACAGGAGTGTCATGCCGTGCGTGGTAGCAGTTGCCATAGGGATAATCCTTCTGTTGCTTTTCAATTATTATCTTAACTTTTATTTTATAAATCCTCTTGAGAGAATAACAAAGGGGATCATGCATTATAGGCAGACTAGAAAAAGTTATACCGTAAATTTGGAGAGTGATGATGAAATGCAGGAGTTGAATGACAACGTAAAAGATATTATCATAGAGAATAAGCAATTGAATAAGAAGAATAATTCAATTTTATGAGGCTTGGCGTTATTTCCAGAAACATTGGGGTTGCTTTGGTATTCAACTCATTGATGATGTTCGTCAGCGCGTTTGTCTCTGCGTGCTACGGATTTGACACATCATTTTCTCCGCTTTTTTTGAGCGGAGTTATTACGCTGGCTGCCGGAATGTTTCCCCTGATTTTTGTTAGGAGACAGGGTGATATAGGGATAAAAGAGGGGTTTGTGGTTGTGGTTTTTGCGTGGATTCTTTCTTGTTTGTTTGGGATGTTGCCATATGTTCTATGGGGTGGCGAATTTTCCCTTATAAATGCGTGGTTTGAGAGTGTGAGCGGGTACACTACAACTGGTTCCTCTATCCTGGTAAATGTAGAGGCCTTACCTCACGGGTTATTGTTTTGGAGAAGTGCAACACATTTTATAGGCGGATTGGGGGTAGTGGCCTTTATGTTACTAGTACTTCCTACGGCAAAGGATGCGTATAGCGTAAAACTTTCAAAAGTTGAAATGAGCGCTTTGTCGAAGGAAAACTACAAGTTTAAACTATTTAAAACAGCGCGGGTTATAACGATTGTTTATCTTGCGATAATTGTAGTTGAAACTCTGTGTCTTGTATTTTTTTCGCATATGAGTTTTTTTGATGCGATAAACAATTCGATGTCTACTGCCGCGACAGGTGGTTTTAGCGTTAGGAACGGGTCTATATCTTATTACCACTCTCCATCCGCTGAAGTGATAATAATAATTTTTATGTATATATCAGGACTGCATTTTGGTTTGATATATTCTTCTTTTGCAAATCATTCTATTAAAATTTTCCGCAATCCTGTTGTGAAGTTTTATACTCTTGGGCTGGTTGTGTGTTCTTTTATAATAGCAATAAATCTTCTTATAGGGGGAAGTGCGCATAGTTTTCCTACCGCCCTAAGAAATGCGGCTTTTCAGTTGACCTCAATCGCATCATGTACCGGGTTTGCTACAGATAATGCTTCCGCATGGCCGGCTTTGTCTATTCTTGTCCTATTTTATTTTACTTTTCAAGGGGCTTGCAGCGGTTCAACTGGAGGTGGTATAAAGGCTGATAGAATTTGTGTCTTCATAAGTTCCTTGAAGGCACAGTTTAGAAAACAATTTCATACAAATGCTGTGACTAGAACCAGATTGGGCAATAGAGTGTTGGAAGATGATTTTGTCTTAGATGTTAATGCCTTCATAATATTTTATATTGTAATTGTTTTTATCGTGGCTGTGCTTCTGGCATTCTGCGGCGTAAATATTCAAGATTCATTTGCCGCCTCTGTTACCAGTATGGGGAATTGCGGACTTACGCTTGCCACGTTTGGTTCTTTTGGTAATTATTCTGCATTTCCTGCATTCGGCAAATTCATTCTTACATTTGAAATGTTGCTGGGTCGTCTTGAGATATATCCTCTTTTGATGATATTCGGCGTTTACAAGTGGAAATAATGGCTGTTGATAATTATTTAACAGGCAAGATGATTAAGAGGTTCAAACTTGAGCCTACCGCATGTCAGAAGAATTTGTTTGATCAGATGTCGGCGTTTCTTTCAGCTGATCCTGAGAAGGAATGGATGATGGTGATAAGCGGATATGCAGGTACCGGTAAGACATCTGCCCTTGCTTCCTTTATTGGCGTTTTAAAGGAGTACGGATATAAATATGTACTTCTTGCCCCTACCGGCAGGGCTGCAAAGGTGTTATCAAATTTTACGGGAGAAGTTGCTAAAACTATTCATAAACAGATATATAGACAAAAGTCTCTGGCAGATGGACTGGGGCTTTTTTCCCTGGACTTTAATAAAAATAAAGAGACTGTATTTATAGTGGATGAAGTATCTCTTCTTTCTGCACAGAGTGAAAACGGTTCCATATTTGGTACAGGAAATGTATTGTCTGATTTAATAACTTACGTGCGAAATGATACTTCCAATAGATTGGTACTCACCGGAGATCCTGCGCAACTTCCCCCTGTGGGACTGGAGAAAAGTCCAGCCCTTGATTTAGATTATCTTTATAGATATACGCATAATATTAGGTCCGCCCATCTTACAAGCGTTGTGAGACAGGCGCATGAAAGCGGCATTTTATATAATGCAACTTTGCTCAGAAATGACATTGAGAGCGAGAATTTAGATGCTCCAAAATTTTGCCTTAAGAAATTTACAGATATTGAGAAGATTACCGGCGACCGTCTGATAGAGAAAATTTCAGATTCAATTGATAAGTACGGAATGGATGATGTTGTTGTTCTGTGCCGTTCTAATGCGCGCGCAAACAAGTATAATTTGGGTATTCGCGCACAGGTGCTTTACAGAGAAGAGCAGCTCTCCAGGGGAGATAAGCTGATGATTGTAAAGAATTGCTATCAGTTTGAGAATCAGTCTAAAGATTTGGATTTTATTGCAAATGGAGATGTTGCTGAACTTATAAAAATTTCCAATTATACTGAGCGCTACAATCTGCATTTTGCAAATGCGACTTTAATGTTCCCGGACTACAACAAGGCTGAGGTAAACGCAAAAATAATTTTGGATACGCTTACATCTACCTCCGCAGCTCTTGGTCCTGACCAGCAAAGAGAGCTGTATCACGCTGTATATGAAGATTATTCATCTATCGAGAATAAAAGAAAAAGAAATTCCGCAGTAAGAGAAGATCCTTTCTTTAACGCGCTGCAAGTAAAATATTCTACCGCAATTACAGGCCATAAGTCCCAGGGCGGACAATGGCGCTGTGTGTTCATAGATAATGTGTTGTGGAGAGATGATATTACGCTTGATGACAAAAAGTGGCTGTATACAGCAATAACGCGTGCTGTTGAGAAAGTTTATTTGGTTAACTTCGCAGATAAGTTCATAGAAAAATAGGGTCCTGAATTTTAAATACGATTTAAAGATTATTGTCTTATGAGAAATAAGAAACATATTTATTTGATTGCAGGCATATTATGCAGTGCAATTACTTTTGCCTCTTTTGGGGCATCTTTTGCCCAGAAGGGGAGTTCACCAGAAAGGGGAGATAGCTATTCATCTGCAAAAAAGAATTTTACATTGGAGCAGATTGCCTCCAACAACATTCCGGCTGGAGTTCTGAATAATTTGCCATTTCCGATGAAATGGTCTGATAATGACAATATTGTTTTTGCCAATTTCTCCACAAGCATGAACGAGTTCAGCTATTACAATATTAAAAGCAAGAAAAATGTGCCCATTAAAGACAAATTATATAATCCTACGGCACGCTCAAGAAAAGCTGAAAAATTTATTGCTGAATTGCAAAAAGAGAAGTTTGCGGAGAAGGGGCTGTTGTTCCATTATTCTCCCGACAGTTCAAAGATTGCATATGTTTCCGGCAACAATTTATATGTGTATGATGTTGCCTCAAAGAAGAATACACAGCTGACTTTTGATGGCAGTGAAGTTGTTCTAAACGGTTATGCATCATGGGTTTATTATGAAGAAATTTTAGGCCGACCTTCTAAGTACTGTGCTTATTGGTGGAGTCCGGACAGCAAGCATATTGCTTTTTATCATTCAGATGACAGTCAGGTTCCTATGTTCCCGATTTATGACCCTTCAAAGGCAAAGAATCAAATTCGCACTACGCACTATCCAATGGCCGGAGAGAAAAACCCTGAGGTTAAAATTGGAATTGTAAAGGCAGAGGGCGGTGCAATTACATGGGCCGATTTTAATGAGAAAGATGACCAGTATTTTGGAATTCCTTTCTGGAATGCAGATGGCAGCAGGTTTATAGTTCCTTGGATGCCAAGGGTTCAGCAGGATTTGATTTTCTATTCAGTCAATCCGCTGTCGGGAGCTAAAGAGCCAATTTATAAAGAGCATCAGAACACCTGGATTGAGTGGCCGGAGCAGATGGAGTTTACAAAAGAGGGCTTTTATATGGTAAGAGATTTCTCCATGTGGGAGGAAATTTATTATCAATCTTTTGACGGCAAGGTTTCTAAACAGATTACTGACGGCAAAAACTGGAGTATTAATTTTGTTCGCCTGGACCAGAAGAACGGCGAGTTTTATTTTACTGCAAAAAGAGAAATTAGCACTCGCGTTGATTTTTATAAAGTAAACATAAAGAGCGGTAAGATTACAAGACTTTCAGAGGGGGAATATGATTATGAGAACATCTCATTGTCTCCTGATTCAAAGCATTTTATCGCGTTTCGTTCAAATTGTTCAACCCCTAATCAGCTGGTACTTATGCCTTGCGACGGCTCAGGAAAAGTTACAATTATCGCAGATTCAAAAGGTGCTGAATTTGACAATTATAACATTGCGCTGCCGGAGATGGTTTATATTAAAACTCACGACGGTTACACAATACCTGCAAAGGTTACATACCCCGTTAACTTTGACAAGAGTAAAAAATATCCTCTCTTGATTTATATCTATGGAGGACCTAATACGCCGATGGTAGATGATGTTTTTGCGGGAGTTGGAAGAAGAACGCAATGGTGGGCATATCAGGATGTTATACAGGTTACTATGGATAACAGAGCTTCCGGTCACTGCGGTAAAGAGGGACTTAATTTCTTGTACAGAAATTTCTGGTCAGTAGAGCTGAGCGACTTTGAAGAGTGGATGCAATACTTTGATTCAAAGCCTTATGTAAATGCGGATAAAGTTGGAATAAACGGCTTCTCTTATGGAGGCAGCATGACAACTCTTTGCGTAACAGAAGGTTGCAAGTATTTTAAGTATGGAATAGCAGGAGGGGGAGTTTATGATTATTTGCTGTATGATTCACATTATACGGAGAGATATATGGATACTCCGCAGCGCAACCCGGAGGGTTACGCACGCACAAAAATGTCCGACAGAATTGCAAAGTCAGGCTATAAGGGAGATTCTTCTAACTATTTGATGCTCACACACGGAGCCGCAGATGATAATGTGCATATTCAAAATACCATTGGACTTGTGCAGGATTTGCAGAATATGGGCAAGCAGTTTGACCTGATGATTTATCCGGGGCAGCTTCACGGATACCGCGGAAAGCAGGCAACTTTCTCAGCTATATCAGATTATAACTTCTGGTATAAACATTTGCTGGATAAGGAAACCCCTCAGGTTTTGATTGATGCTTTATATAAGTAATTAGGTTCCAAGAAACATAACAATAGCATTTAGCAGCCCGATTGAAAAACGGGCTGCTGTTGTTATAGCTGCGCCAATCAGAGGAAACGGATATGTTATAATAGCAGCTACAAGCAGGTATAGAACTATCGTGACTAAAGGAATAACTGCAACATTGGCCAAAAGAAAATGCTCCGGCACGCTTCCAAAGTAGTAAAGAGTAAGCGGAAGAGTTGTTATCTGACAAGATAGAGAAATCCCTATAAGGCTGCAAATGAATATTATGCAGCCTTTTATCTTTTTTATGCTTCTTGCTCTTGGAGTATATTGAGCTTCACGTTCAGCTCTTTTCTTTGCCTTTATTTCAGGATCTTCATCTTCTCCCGTTTCATCCGCGCTATCTTCTTTTGGTTTTATTCCCATCCCTATAATTTGTTTAAAACTCTCATTTATAACAGGATATATTAAAGCAATACCTGCCACGGCTGCAAAGGAGAGCTGGAACCCTGCCTTGAAAAGTGCGGAAGGGTCTATTAAACAGATGATTAGCGCGGATATGCATAGAATATTCCATTTATCTGTTTGTCTGAATGTTATGTCTGATACCCTCCATACGGTCAGCATAATCCCGGCTCTTTGCACAGATGGGCTGAAGCCTGTGATAATTGAGTATAAGATGATTATGATAATTGTAATTGAAAGCCCGGCAAGTTTGCCCCTATAGTTTATTTTAAATGCAAAGAGCAGGGTAGTTATGATTGTCCAAATTATTCCCACATGTAATCCTGATAGGGCCAGAGTGTGCATCACCCCGGCATTTCTGTATGAGTCTTTTAGCGTTTTTGGAATCTCCGTTTTATCTCCGAGAGTAAATGCAGACATTACTGCATAATCCTCTTTATCAATTATATATGTCCTTAATTTTGTTTCCGCCTTTGTCCTTGCTTTAATAGAGAAATCTTTGATTTTTTCAATTGTTTTTTCTGGTGATGAAACATTTTGAGGCTGTCCGGAAATATAAGAATTGCTAAAAGGAGAAATCACTCCATTGAATACGCTGAATCTTTCTGCACCAAGCAAAAAGAATAAGGCAATGACGCAGCTGCTAAAATATAAATTGAATCGTGACGGCTTAAGATATGAACGCCATAAAAAATGGAGCAACAAAATTGCGGCGGCAAAAAGAAAAACTGTCGGGATTAAAAAATAAAACAAGTGATTTTCAAAAATGTGAATTCCCAGCCAACCGCCTGGCCTCATGAACATTTCAGAAACAAAAATGCCGCTCAGAAATGCGGCAGTGATTTTAACTCCCCCTCTTTTCATGCCCCTCAAATTTTGTATCTCAAAGATATTCAAATTAAACTATCTTTGCAACAGTGAAAAAAATAGCATTCATAGTAAATCCTGGTTCAGGAACAGGGAGCAAGGCGATTATTGCAGCCTATGCTCATGATGTTTTTGGGAATAATCCAGATTATCATATGGAGCTATTTAAAATGTCCAGACCAGGGGATGCTTGTGAGGCTGCCTCCGATTTTTCCAACAGCGGCTTTGATATTGTAGCCGCCATTGGAGGTGACGGTACGGTAAACAGCGTTGCTAAAGGTTTGGTGAATAAGAAGACAAAGCTCGCGATAGTTCCTGTTGGAAGCGGCAACGGACTTGCAAGGCATCTTAAAATTCCGTTGGATTATAAGCGTGCGATATCCTTGATTTTGAAGGAGAAAACCATCTCCGCGGATGCCGGGCAAATTAACGGGCAAGTGTTTTTCTGCACGGCAGGCCTTGGTTTTGAGGCTGTTATCGGGAATGCTTTTAACGCCGGAAAAGATAGGGGTTTAATTTCTTATGTAAATTTTTGCGCCAAAGAATATTTCACGTATCGTCCTGAAAATTACACCATTCAGATTGGCGGCAATTCATATAAAACAAGAGCTTTTCTGATTACTTTTGCCAATGCGGCGCAATGGGGAAATAATGCATTTATTGCCCCTGAAGCTAATATTTCTGATGGTTTGCTGGATATCATAGTATGGAAAAGCGCGCCTGTTGCCACAGTCCCTTTTTTAGCCGCAGAGCTTTTTTTAGGGACATTAAGGCACTCAAATTTGGTTGATATGTATAGAACTGAGAGCTTGCATATTATCCGGGAGAAGGAGGGACTTGTACAATTTGACGGCGAGAGCAGAATGATGGGTGCAGATATCACAGTATCAGTACTTAAGGGGGCTGTTAATATAATTGTCCCTTAATTCCTGCTTTTTTAGTTATAAATTACGATGTTTTTTCTTAAATTCGCGCAGAATTTTAAGAAAATAGCGTTTTTTATATGATCATTTTAGTACTAAACAGCGGAAGTTCTTCTATAAAGTACCAGGTGCTTGACATGAAGAGCAAAGAGGAGCATAAATTGCTTGCAAAAGGTCTTGTAGAGAGAATAGGGTTGGATGAGGGTATTATAACTCATTCAGTTCCTGGTACAGACAAGTTTAAAGTTAACAGAGTAATTCCGAATCATACAAAAGGAATTCAATATGTACTTGATTTGCTGACAGATCCGCAGCATGGAGTACTTAAGTCTTTGAAAGATATTAATGCCGTTGGTCACAGAATGGTTCACGGCGGAGAAATTTTTAATAAGAGCCGTCTTATTGATTCAGAGGTGATTAAGGGCGTTGAGGCCTGCAATCCGCTTGCACCGCTTCACAATCCGGCTTGCTTGCTTGGCGTAAAGGCTGTTACAGAGGCGCTTCCTGGCGTTCCGCAGGTTGGGGTTTTTGATACCTCATTCCATCAGACAATTCCTGATTATGCCTATATGTATGCAATTCCTTATCACTATTATAAAGAGGACAAAATCAGAAAGTATGGCTTCCACGGAACAAGCCACAGATATGTATCTGCCAAAGGGGCAAAATTTGCCGGCCTGGATTACAATAACTCCAGAATTATTACCTGTCATCTTGGTAACGGATGTTCCATCACAGCCATAAAAGACGGGAAATCAATTGATACCACTATGGGTCTTACCCCAATGGGCGGTGTCATGATGGGTACGCGCTGCGGAACCATTGATCCGAGTGTTCCTATTTATCTGATGCAGAAGTACAATTCCAGCGTTGCCGACATGGATGCAATGCTAAATAAAAAGAGCGGTTTTCTTGGAGTATCAGGAGTTTCTCCGGATATGAGGGATGTTGAAGCTGCCGCTGCAAAGGGTGATGAGCACGCTATCCTTGCTTTGAAAATGTTCCGTTATGGAATTATTAAATATGTTGGCGCTTATGCTGCTGCAATGCAGGGAGTTGACCTTATAATATTTACCGGCGGAATTGGAGAGAATGATGCCGTTACAAGAGAGGCTGTTGCAAAACAGTTTGAATTCATAGGCGTTGATTTTGACGCAGATGCAAATAAGAATATGAAGAGGGGGGAGCCTGCAATCATTTCCAAGAAAAATTCCAAAGTTATTGTTGCAGTAGTACCTACAGATGAGGAGCTTATGATTGCAACAGATACAATGGAAATTGTATCCTCAGTTAAGGGCGGAAAAAAGTAATATCTGTCGCGATAGATAAATTACTGTAAAATAGAAAGTTATATTAAGTTACTAAATAAAAAATTATAAAATTATATAATAATGATTAAAACTTTTGACCAGCTGTTTGACCAGCTGAGAACTAAGGCAAAAAAGAAATTGGTAGTTGCATGGGGCGTTGACGCTCACTCAATTACCGCAGTAAGCAAAGCAATTGATGCAGGCATAGTTGACGCCACCCTAGTTGGCGATTCAGATATGATTGCAAAAATATGCGCCGATGGTAAGATTGATATGAAGAAATTCACAATCATTGACAACAAAAATGAGATCAAATCTATCCAGGAAGCAGTAACAATGGTTCATGAGAAAAAGGCAGACGTTCTTATGAAGGGCCTTTGCAGTACTGATAAGTACATGCATGGAATTCTTAATAAGGATTGGGGTCTTCTTCCTCCAAAGGCGGTGCTTAGCCATCTGGTACTTATGGAGCATCCAAATTATCCTAAATTATTGGTTTACGGAGATATGGCCGTTATTCCTCTTCCTGAGTTCAAGCAGAAAGTTGCAATTGTTAAATATGCAGCCGGCGTTTGCAAAGAACTTGGAATTGCTCAGCCTAAGATTGCTATGATTGCTGCTACGGAGCAGATGCTTCCTGCAATGCTTGCATGTACGGAGGCTGCTCAGATAGCTAAGATGTCAGAGAGAGGACAGGTCCCGGGAATTGTTGACGGACCTCTTGCTCTTGATGTTGCAATATCTCCTGAGTGCGCTAAGATTAAGAAACTTAAGAGCGAGGTTGCAGGTGATGCCGATGCTCTTGTGTTCCCTAATATTGAGTCCGCAAATGTATTCTACAAAACTAATACTCAGCTTATGAAAGGCGTTAAGACTGCAGCCGTTGTTGTTGGAGCAGCCGCTCCTTGCGTTCTTTCCAGCCGCGGAGACAGCATTGACACTAAACTTAATTCAATAGCTCTTGCTTGCCTTCAGGCTAAGTAATTTGCTTGTTGATTTTATAGAAAAGTCTGCAGGGGAGTTTGTTTCTTCTGCGGACTTTTTTAATTTTACATTTATATAAACAGAAAAAAAGATTTAAATATGCTGATACTTGTTATTAATCCTGGTTCTACTTCTACAAAGATATCTGTGTATGATGGTATAGAGCAGGTGTTTACGAATACGCTAAGACATTCTGCAGAAGAGCTTGCAGGGTTTTCAAATGTCGTCTCACAATTTGATTTTAGAAAGAAAACCATTATCTCTGCATTAAAAGAGAATAAAATTGATACGAATGAACTCTCTGTTGTTATAGCAAGAGGCGGACTCGTAAAGCCGCTTACATCAGGAGTTTACAAGGTTAATGCCGCAATGCTGGAAGACCTTAGGAATGGGCTTGGCGGAGAGCATGCAAGCAATCTTGGCGGGTTGATTGCGGATGAGATTGCAAAAGATGTTTCCAAAAATACCGGCAGGGAGGTATCCGCCTTTATAGCAGATCCTGTTGTCGTAGATGAAATGGATGCTATTGCAAAAGTTTCCGGCAACGCTGAGATTACAAGAGTTTCCATTTTTCATGCGCTTAACCAAAAGGCTATTGCTAAGAGGTTTGCAAAGGAGAACGGAAAAAAATATGAAGATTTGAATTTGATAGTTGCTCATCTTGGCGGGGGAGTTTCCGTTGGCATGCATAAGCATGGAAAGGTTGTTGACGTTAACAATGCTCTAGATGGAGAGGGACCTTTTTCTCCAGAGAGAAGCGGCGGACTTCCTGCAGGTCAGCTGGCCGAAATTTGTTTTAGCGGGAAATATACAAAGGGGGAAGTGATGAAAATGATAAACGGCAAGGGTGGTATAATGTCATACCTTGGAACCAATTCATTTCTAGATGTTTCCAATGCTGCAAAGGCGGGAGATAAAAAATCTGCTTTTATTATTGATGCCTTTGCATATCAGCTTTCTAAAGAGATAGGTTCTCTTGCAACTGTTGTAAATGGAAAGGTTGATGCCATACTTGTAACCGGCGGAATAGCTTATAATAAGGCTGTTACGGATAAGGTGGCGGAGCGTGTGAAGTTCATTGCCCCTGTTTTTGTTTATCCCGGAGAGGATGAGATGGGAGCCCTTGCGCAAAATGCCTATTCTGTTTTGACAGGAGAAGAAGAGGCTAAAAATTATTAATAATCCCGACAGTTTACTTAATCTAAAATGAGTTATATTTTCTCCGCCCGCGCTCCTTATAGAACTACGGGCGGATTATTTTTTTTGGTGGCCTTGCTTTTATTTGCTTCAGGTTGTAAAAATTCTTCAAGGTCTGATAAACAAGGCGTTGCATCGGATATGCAAAATGACGGAGCATCTGTCGGGAGTACAATAAAGTACTCGGAATACCTGAAAATAGAGGGAGATACCATTGTCTCAATTAATGAATGGGAGGGAAAAAAGTCTGTCTCTGAGACTTTTGTAATGGTGCCAAGAGATTCTGAAAAAATTCTTGCGGAAAATAAGAATGCTATCCCGGTTCCAATCAGGAGCTGCGTTTGCATGTCAACTTCCTATCTGGCTTACTTAATCTTCTTGGAAAGGCAGATTGCGTCAAGGCATTGAGCGGTACTCAATTTGTTTATAATGAGAATGTTAAAAAATTGATATCTGAGGGTAAAATTGCAGATATCGGAGCAGAAACTGCTCCAAATTATGAGAAAATAATGTCTCTTAAGCCAGATGTAATTTTTGTATACGGCATAAGCGGAAATGATAACACGTACATAGAAAAACTTCGTCATCTTGGTTTAAGGGTAATTCCTATTAATGATTATTTGGAGAGGACTCCGCTTGCAAAAATGGAGTATTTAAAACTTTTTGGACTTCTTACTGGCAGCGCGCAATTTGCGGATTCTGTTTTTGAAGCCAGGGCCGGAGAGTATTTAAAGATAAAGAATGAATGCGCTAAAGCATTGAGCGATAAACATATAAAAAGGACAAGAGTTTTGCTTAACATGCCTTTTAAAGGAATATGGTATGTCCCCGGAGGAAAGAATTATACCTCTAATTTGATAAAAGATGCGGGGGGCGATATTCTTGGAACAGACCCTGAAGGGAGCAGTTCCGCTCAGCTTGGCTTTGAGAAAATTTATGCCCTTGCGGCTCATGCCGATATTTGGCTTCACCCAAATACCGTCTCTACTTTTGCTGCTCTTGCGGCAGATAACCCGCTGTATAAAAACATTCCCGCCTTTGCAAAAAAGCAAGTTTACAATAACACAAAGCGCAGCACGCCAGGCGGAGGAAGTGATTTTTGGGAGGATGGAGCTGTTGAGCCTCAGGAGATTCTGAAAGATTTAATTCAGATTATGCATCCGGAAATTGCGCAAAAGGGGAGGGACCTTAAGTATTATATACGGCTTAAATAATTGTCTTGTTGCAATCTTGTTTGGCATCCTGCATGATTTTATTCATAATGTTTAACTTTGTTCCAGATGGAAAAATATCAAATAGCAATTATCGGCGGAGGAGCTGCCGGACTTTTTGCTGCCGCTTATGCGGTGAAGTACATTAAAGAGCATCCTGAATTTTTACCCTCCGGAAGTCTCCGCAGAATTGTTCTGCTGGAAAAGGAAGAACGTTGCGGACGCAAGATAAATATCACAGGCAAAGGGCGTTGCAACATTACAAATACAAGAATGTGGGATGAATTCGCCCCTCATATACATCCTCAGTCAAACTTTTTAAGGAGCGCTTTCTATAGCATGAGCACTGCTGATACAATGAGTTTTTTTGAGGGCATCGGACTTCCTCTTGTGGTTGAACGCGGACAAAGAGTATATCCAAAAAGCATGCGTGCGGCAGATGTGACTGACGCTTTAATGAACTATATATCAGTAGATTTTGTTAAAGTATTTACAAGATGTCCTGTGGAAAAAATAGAGAAAGATGAGGGTGCTTTTGTTATTTCAGCTAAGTGCGGCAAAATAAATGCGGATAATATTATCATCACGACAGGCGGTCTCTCTTATCCTCTAACAGGCTCAACCGGAGATGGTTACAAATTTGCAGAATCTTTTGGGCATTCAGTTGAAAAATGCTTTCCTTCACTTACTGCTCTTGTTCCAAAAAATTATTTTCAAGATTTAAAAACGGAGGCAGATTACAGCGTCTCATCTGACAGAATATTTTCTCAGACAGGAAAATCTCTTAATGGTCTTGAGCTTAAAAATGTCTCCGCAAAGCTTATTGTTAACGGAGCTGTTGCCCAGGAAGAGTTTGGAGATGTGAATTTTACAGATGGAGGTATAGAGGGGCCGATTATTTTTAGGATAAGCCGCAGAGCGGTGGAGAACATAATTAACGGACAGAAAGTCCAGGTTGTTTTAGACCTCAAGCCTGCTCTCTCTTTGCAGCAGCTTAATGCAAGAATTGAGAGAGAAATGGGTTCTCTTTCATCTGTGGTTTACGGACGGTATCAGGCAAAGAACAGTATAAATAGTTCAAATCCAAACACTTTAAGGTATCTCCTTAACAGAATGCTTCCAAAGCAGCTGATAAAACCCTTCATGGACATGTCAAAAGATTTATCAGTTAAAACTCTGCCGGAGAGGCTAAAAGAGCTGAAATTTGAGATTGTCTCTTTTGTGGGGTATGACAGATGTGTTGTTACTGCAGGCGGAATTTCATTGAAAGAAGTTTCTCACAAAACAATGGAATCAAAACTTGTTAAAGGATTGTATTTTGCCGGAGAAGTGCTTGATTTAGATGGAGATACCGGAGGATATAACTTGCAGACCGCTTTCTCCACCGGTGCGTTGGCAATGCAAAATTGTCTTAACGGATTTGCGAAAAAAAGGCGATTCTAGCAAATAAAAGAAATTGCAATTTCTCCGTAGCTGATTTTTTCTCCGCTCTTATGGGTGCTTGTGTCAATATGCTTGATTTCAGGCATTTCTACTGAAATAATATCTCCTGTCCTCAGCGACAGATATTGTGATGCTCTCTCTACCATTTCATCAAAATCATTTGAGCTGAGGCCATTTGCGTATTTATTAAAATCAAATTGTCCTCTGCCTGTGCATTTTGATAAAAAAGTGCTATTGTCTAAAGAATTATACATCAGGGATTTATATTGTTCAGACAATCCGGCCTCCGTGAGAATTTAATGAGGCAGGATTTTCTCCGCAGATGTGTATTCCATATCCTAAGCAGGAGTAGTGGCGGCCTGCAAATTTTTGTCCAATGGATTTTCCGGCTCTTTCTATCTTAAGATAGGCAAGCGGCACTACGGAAAAATTCAAAATTCCGTCGGGAGCATAAAAGCTATCACCCTCAGACACAGATGTATCCGGTCTTACGTAAAACTGCTTTAATCCCAACGGGAAAGTGAAAATATTCATTGATAAATTACAATGATATTGCTAGCGATATTTGTCCGGATGTAATTTGATGTCTGTCAGCACTTTTTTAGTGTCCAGCGTAAAATCTCCCTGTTCCATCCATGCAAAATAGCTTGGCTCATGTGATAAAACATCAACTACAAGTTTTCCCTTGTGCTTTCCAAAATTGAATATGGCCTGGCCGTTTTCATTCACGATGATGCGTCCTGCATAATCCAAAAATTTTGAACGCGTAGAAAAATCTGCAAGCATTTCTACATCATTCTTTAAAGTATCAGGGTATTTATCTAGCTGAGCTTTAAGTACTTCATAAGTTGCTACAGTATCCGCCTCCGCTGAATGCGCCTTCTCCAAATCTTTGTGACAATAAAACTTGTACGCAGCGGAAAGCGTTCTCTGCTCCATTTTATGGAAGATGTTTTGCACATCAACCAAGTGTCTTTTGTGAAAATCAAAATCCACTCCGGCGCGCAGGAACTCCTCCTCCAGCAAAGGGATATCAAACTTCATGGAGTTGTATCCGGCAATATCGCAGCCGCTCATCCACTGAGCCAGAGATTTTGCAACCTCTTTAAACTTAGGACAATCCTTTACATCTTCATTTGAAATGCCGTGGATTTTTTGAGCTTCCGGAGATATAGGAATCTCAGGATTTATCCTTCTTGTTTTAATGTCTTTGCTTCCGTCAGGCATAACCTTGACGCAAGAAATTTCAACAATACGATCCTTGGCAACGTCAAGGCCTGTGCTCTCTATGTCAAAAAAAAGGAGAGGATTTTTTAAATTTAATTCCATGTTAGCTGTTGATTCTCATAGGCATAAGCAAAGCGCATATCTCTTCCTCCGGCTCTGTTTGAACGGCCGGCTGAATTAGAGCAGCCTTTGTAGGGTCAGCAAGCTTAATGCAAATTTGGTCATAAGGAAGATTGCTTAGAATCTCAATTAGGAACTGAGATTTAAATCCTATGGCCATTGTATCTCCGCTGTATTCGCAACCTATGGTCTCGTTTGCGCTCATTGAGAAATCCAAGTCTTGCGCAGTAATATTCAACTTATTCTCTGCAACATTAAAAACTATTTGTCCTGTTGCCTGGTTTGCACAAACGGCAACACGTCTTGTGGCATTCAAAATATCTGCTCTTGAGACAGTTATAATGTTGGTGTTATTCTTTGGAATGACTGTTTTGTATGCAGGGTAGGTGCCTTCTACAAGACGGCAAACAACAAGCTGCTGTTCAAATTTGAAGAACGCATTCTTTTTATCAAATGTTATAACTACTTGCTCATCAGATAGTCTGGCAAGGTTGTTCTTTAAAATATTTGCAGGTTTTTTAGGCAGGACAAATGAACAGCTCTCGCTGCATTTAACATCATTTCTCTTATAGCAAACCAGCTTGTGGGCGTTAGATGCAACTAGGGTTGTGGATTTGGAAGTGATATCAAAGAAAATTCCGTTCATTATTGGTCTAAGTTCCTCCTCTGCAGTAGCATAGATAGTGCTGTTAATGCCATCTGCAAGAACATTTGCGGAAACTTCAATCTTCTTGGCATCTGCAAGCGCCGGAAGTTCAGGATAATCGTCAGGCTGAACGTAAGGAATATTGGCCGTACCGTTTGCCCATGTTATAGTTACATTGTTCTTATCTTCATTAGTAATGAATTCAACCGGCTGTGTCGGAAGCTCTTTGAATGAGTTAGTTAACAAGACTGCAGGAACCGCAATTCTACCTCCCTCCTTAACATCCTCTATTGTCAACATGGTCTTAAGAGTAGTCTCCTGGTCAGAAGCCGTAATTGTTAGATTATTGTTTTCATCTAATTCCAAAAGGAAATCTTCTAGAATCGGAATAGGCGGCTTTGGAAGAATAACTCTTGACACTGACAATAATGCCTGTAAAAAATCTGTGCTTGTAGTTGTAAACCTCATGATATTTTCTTTTAAATTTTAGTTAACAAATATAGTAATAATTGGCCTATTTTCCCCGTTTGGCAAGCTCTTCTGCCACTGTGCGTCTGAAATCAGGAATGGAGATAGGCTTGCTAACATACGTGTTGCATCCGGCGTTTATTGCATTTATTTTGTCCTGCTCAAATGCAAACGCAGTAACGGCAACAATAGGGACTTCTTTGTTAAACTCCCTGATTTTTCTTGTAGCCTCAAGTCCGTCCATGCGAGGCATCTGCATATCCATCAAAATCAAATCTGGATTAAGAGATTTGCATTTTTCTACAGCCTCTATTCCGTCTAATGCCCTCTCAATTCTGTAGAGTTTCTTTAGCATGGAATTTTCCAAAATGAAATTGCTGTCTGTGTCTTCTGCTATGAGTACCAGTGCATTAAGACTCTCATTAGCAGCGCATCCGCTCTGATTTTTCTCTGTCTCCATAATATTGCTCTCCTGTTTTATGATATTAGTATTATTTGCTGATTTGTTTACTGCAGGCAGGATAAACCAGAAAGAAGAACCCTTTCCTTCTTCTGATTCTACGCCAATTTCTCCCCCCATCTTCTCAATAATAGTGCTGCAAATGGCCAATCCCAATCCAGTTCCCTGTACAAATCTATTAAGTTTTACAAAACGGTCAAAAATTTTCTTCAAATTCTCTTTGCTTATGCCAACTCCGGTATCAGTGATATGGAACCGTATATGCTCTTTGTCAATCCATTTATAGCCAAGTTTAATATTGCCGCTTCTGGTATATTTTATTGCATTATTAAACATGTTAGTTATCAGCTGCATAAGCCGGCTTCTGTCTGTATTTATAACGCACTCCGGCAGCTGTTCATCAAATATCGCCTCAACGTTGTTTTTAATCTTTAGCTTTTCTGATTTTATTATGCTCAGGCACAGTCCGTTAACGTCAACATCCTCATAATGTAAATCTACCATGCCGGCCTCCATCTTGGACAAATCCAGGATATCGTTAATAAGGTTCAGCAGCAAATCATTGTTTTCATGTATGATTTGCATGTATTGAGTTTTCTCCTCCGCATCGTCGCTTGTTGTGATAAGATCAGAGAACCCCACAATGGCATTCAGAGGAGTCCTGATTTCATGGCTCATGTTGGCAAGGAATGAGCTCTTAAGTTTATCCATTGCCTCCGCTTTCTCCTTTGCCGCGGTAAGTTCCTGCTGATTCTCCTTAAACGCTGTAATATCGTAATTTACGCCGGTAACCTCTAGGCGTTCGTTATCTAGATATTTACTTACTAGAAGATTCTTATATATCCAGTTCCACTTGTCTTGGTATCCAGGCCGTTTAATTCTTATTTCTCCTGAGAAACTGTTTACTTTTCCCGCTTTTGCTTTTTCAAAGAAATCCAAAATCTTCTCCCTGTCCTCCGGATGCATGTGATTATATACTCCAACTATTTGATTTAAAGGGGTATTCTCATCTTCACCCATGTTCCTGAACCACTGTTTTACAGCATATCCCTGGTGGGTGTACAAATCCATTTTGGCGTAACCTATTTTTGCATAATCGGAAATCAAAGAGAAGAAATTTTCAAAGTCATGAACTTTGTCAACTGCTACAAGATGGTCAGAATCTTCCAGACATATAAACAGATAACCGGCATGCACGGCCTTTTCATCATAAAGTTTAATCAGCCTGCAGTGCATGTTTACAATGCCGTGTCTTAATGTTTTGTAGTCATCAACTTTGTCGAAATCATAATCAACATTAAAATCTACATTTTCCGCAGCCAAAATTGCCGCCTTGTTGCTTTCGCTCAAATTCCTGTCGTTTAGGAAGCAATATCCGCTTCTTCTTACATCATTTATAGATGTAAGACCAAATGTTGCCATGAATGATTTATTCATATCTTTCATGTTGCCATCAGCGTCATATATGGCCTCTCCGATAGGTATGTTTAAAAATATATCCTTGAAAAGCTTATTCGCACGCACAGCATCCTCCATAGCCTTCTCTTTCTCTGACGTATCAACGTGAAACTCAACAAGTTCTCCGCTTTCTGTTTTGTACATTACTGAGTGGCAAAACTTTCCGGACGGTTCTATATTATCATACTCATATAGCTCCCCCGTATCATAGACATGCTGCATTATGGCAGCCCTCTGTTTAACAAATTCTTTGTCGTGATTTGCGGAACCAAGGGAACCAGGTCCCGAGCCCTCACATCCCATCAATATAAATCCAGCCCTGTTGCCCTCTTTTATCAGATAATCAACTATTTTGCCATCCGCATTAAAGATAGGGGTAAGCCTCCCGTATCCGACCGGCATGCGCCTTACCAGTTCCTCTTTATAAAGTTCTCCTCTCTTGTTGTGAGCTCTAACTCTGTTAAGTTCAATGTTTAAGCTTAGTATGCTCCCGACGGAACGCATCCACAAATAATCCTCATTGTTCCAATAATGAGAGTGGGCAATGCAGTCCACTCCAAAATACCCCCAAACTCTTTTTGAATTTACAAGTGGGATGAACATTATGGATTTAATTCCTATTTTGTCAAATATATGTTTCTCATTTTTAGCATTTTCCGGAAGATCGGAGGCCATGTTAAGGATAACAGGCTTTTTAGAAAGAATCATAGAGGATAACCAGGAAAATTGAGAAAAATCAATATTGTTAAATTGCGATTTTAAATCCGGAGCTCCCTCTATTTTTACCTCGCTTATGCAAGTTTGTGTCTTGCCGTTATCGCCAAATTCAAACATCCACGCATTGCATGCGCCATGAAAATCCAGAAGACTTTCAAGAATCTTTGTAATAATGACATCCTCTTTTTCATCTGTTAAAAACTCTGAGAGATAATTAGATATCTTATCCAGATGCTCAATGAATCTATAATTGTTCTCTTGTAAAGAGGCTTTTTCTATGTATTCATCCGGCGGCACTACCTGCACAACTCCAAAACTTCCTCCGCCATCCTCTTCCTTCATATCGTAGCACAAATGCGTTCTTATCCATGCTTCTCCCGTTGGAGTTATCACGGGGAATTTTCTATCATAGAAATCCCTTCTAATAGTTGAGAATTCCTTGAACTCTTTAATTACAACATCTCTGTAATCCTCTCTGAAACACTTGATAAACTCTTCAAATGGCAGCACATTGCTCTTTGCCCCAATTAAATTCTTAAGATTATCTGAGATTAAATATTGTTTGGTTTTCAGATTTGACTCCCACCAGCCAGTCTGCCAATATGCAGACATGTCTCTATACCTGTCTATATCCGACCTTTCGGAGTTGCGAGGCTCTTTTTTATCTTCCATGTTGAGATATTATTAATCTTGGCATCCCATTTGAGCGATAAAGCATCAAAATCAGGCAAATATAATAATTATTTGACGTATATAGGATTGAAGTCCCAATAAAAAATTGTCCATTTTATTGTAACAATTATGGCGGGTTCTTCGTATAAAAGTCGCAAGTCTAAATAGACGGCAATTCACAGGAGTTATATTTTATGAGACAGTTAAAGATTACAAAGTCTATCACCAACAGGGAAAGTGCCTCTTTGGATAAGTACCTTCAGGAGATAGGAAGAGAGGAGCGCATCACAATAGAGGATGAGGTAGAACTGGCGCAACGCATTAAGAAAGGTGACCAGGCTGCGCTGGAAAAATTGACAAGAGCAAATCTTAGATTTGTGGTATCTGTTGCAAAACAGTATCAGAATCAAGGACTTAGCTTGCCGGACTTGATAAACGAGGGCAACCTTGGACTTATTAAAGCGGCTGAAAAATTTGATGAAACAAGAGGTTTTAAATTTATCTCTTATGCAGTGTGGTGGATTAGGCAATCAATCCTTCAGGCTCTTGCGGAGCAATCAAGAATTGTAAGACTTCCGCTTAACCAGGTTGGTTCTCTTAATAAAATCAATAAGGCGCTAAATAAATTTGAGCAGGACCACCAAAGGATGCCATCTGCTGAGGAGTTATCTGACATACTAAATATTCCAAAAGAGAAGATAGCAGATACCCTTAGAGTTTCCGGCCGTCATGTTTCTGTTGATGCTCCGTTTGTTGATGGAGAGGATAACAGCTTGCTGGATGTTCTTCCTAATAATGATTCTCCATCAGCTGATAAAGGCCTTGTAAATGAATCTCTTAACAAAGAGATTGAAAGGGCGCTTTCCACTCTTACGGAGAGAGAGAGAAATATTGTAAAGTATTTCTTTGGAATAGGATGCCAGGAAAAAACACTGGAGGAAATTGGAGAAACTTTCAATCTTACAAGAGAGAGAGTAAGGCAGATAAAAGAGAAGGCTATCAGAAGATTGCGCAATAGTGCAAGGAGCAAGCTTCTTAAAAACTATCTGGGATAAAATATTTTCTATTGATATCTGTCGCGACAGATATTAATACGGATTCTGCTATTAAAAATTATTACCTTTGCCCCGTTTGGACAAGGGTAATTTTTTTACGACCGTCCTTCTACATTTGAACATTGATTTAAAATGAACGCAATTCTTTTTTTGGCAGGTATTTCTGATTGGATTATTAAAATCAGCGATGCCGTTTGCAATTATCCCGAGTTTTTACTGCTTATTGGCGGCGGGCTTTTCTTTCTTGTTTATTCCGGTTTTGTCCCGTTCCGCTATTACGGCAAGGCTATAAAATCTCTATCAAAAAAAGAGAATGCTCCGGGCCAAATATCTTCTTTTGAGGCACTTATGAGTGCAATTGCTGCAACCGTGGGGATGGGAAATATTGCCGGAGTTGCAATTGCGCTGACCATGGGAGGACCCGGCGCCATATTTTGGATGTGGGTGAGCGCGGTTGTAGGTATGGCAACAAAATTCTTTGAAGGGACTTTGACAATAATGTATAAAGGGAAGGATTCTAACGGGGAAGTTCAGGGAGGCCCTATGTATATGATAACTCAGGGAATAGGGAAGAAGTGGAAACCGCTTGCTATATTTTTCTGTGTATTCGGTTTGATTGGTACTTTGTGCATTATGCAGTCTAATCAGCTGACTGAGGCTGTTATAACTACTTTTACAGCACCTGCCGGAATAGAGACTACGCCAATGCTGAGATTTGTTATGGGTGTAATAATCTGCGGCATAGTTTCCGTAGTTGTGCTTGGAGGTATCCAGAGGATTGCCAAAATTTCTTCCAAGATTGTTCCATTGATGGTTGCAATGTATTTTCTTATAGTACTTTACATAATTTGTGCTAACATATCCGTTGTACCCGCAGTATTTGGGGAGATATTCCGCGGAGCATTTACGGTGCGCGCCGGAGTTGGCGGAGCGGCAGGGTCTCTGATTATGGTTGCGGTTATTGGTGCAAGAAGGGCGGCGCTTGTTAATGAGGCCGGAGTTGGAACGGCCAGCATGATGCACGGTGCTTCCAAAAATACGGAACCCGTAAGAGAGGGTCTTGTTGCAATGATTGGTCCGTCAATAGATTCCGGGCTTGTATGCACTTTGACAGCACTTGCAATTTTGATTGCAACTGCAAGCGGAAATTACGTTCTTCCTGCGGCAGGCAGCCAGGTTAAAGGATTGGAAATTGCAATCAACTCTTTTAATGCATCCATTCCGATGCCTGTATTTAACGGACACTTAGGAGGTTACCTGCTTATGCTTATGGTGCTGTTCTTTGCATTCTCCACAATGTTCTCTTATTCATATTATGGATGCAAATGCACAAGTTTCTTATTTGGAGCTAAATACGGCAAATATTATAATTACTTTTTCCTTGCAATGCTAATTGTTGCAGCAGTCATTCCTTTGAAGCTTGCAGTATCTATCGTTGACCTTTGCTATGCTCTAATGGCCTTTGCTACAATGTTTACGCTGTTCTATCTATCTCCAAAAGTGAAGGCGGCAATGAAGGTCTATTTTGCAAAGGAGAAGGCGGAGCAAAAATGATATTTTGCATGAGCAGGCATAACAGAAGAATATTCCTGCAACGCGAATATTTGAATAAATACATTGATTGATAGAAAATTACATAAATATAGAAGTGCGCATGAATCCAGATATTTTTATTTCACAGAAGGCGGCCGGGGCGGTGAAGGCTTTGTACAATGCAGTTCCCGACAGTAAATTATTACAGCCTCAGGCGACAAAAAAAGAGTTTGAAGGTGACCTTACGCTTGTAACTTTTCCTCTATTAAGGGTGAGCAAAAAATCTCCCGAGGCAACTGCTGAGGAAATTGGCAATTGGCTGAAAACCAATTGTCCTGAGATAAAATCTTACAACGTTGTAAAAGGATTTTTAAACCTAAAATTCTCAGATGAATTCTGGCTGAAAGAGTTTGCGGAAATTTATGGCGCAAAAGATTTTGGGCAGCTGCCTCCAACAGGAAAGACAGTTATGGTTGAGTTCTCCTCTCCAAATACGAACAAGCCTTTGCATCTTGGACATATCAGAAACAATCTTCTTGGCTGGTCAGTTTCTAAATTGATGGAAGCTAATGGGAATAAAGTTGTTAAGACAAATATTGTAAATGACAGAGGCATTCATATTTGCAAATCCATGATTGCATGGAAGAGAGAGGCGAATGGCGCAACTCCTTCCTCTACAGGGATTAAGGGAGACCATTTTGTGGGGAATTATTATGTCGCATTTAACAATATTCTTAAGAAACAGGCGGAGGAGATTTTAGCAAAAGGGACTCCGTGCAGTGATCCGGACAAAGAGAAAGAGCGTCAGAAAGAGGCTGAGAGAGAGGCTCCTATACAGCATGAGGCTCAGGCAATGCTGCGCAAATGGGAGGCCGGAGATAAAGAAGTTGTGGATTTGTGGAGGACAATGAACGGCTGGGTTTACAAAGGATTTGATGAAACCTACAAGAGGATGGGGATTAGTTTTGATATCATTTATTATGAATCAGATACTTACAAACTTGGTAAAAAGCTTGTGATGGGAGGTTTGGAGAAAGGAATTTTTGAGAAACATCCCGATGGTTCCGTTTGGTGCAACTTGGAAAAGGACGGACTGGACCAGAAACTTTTGCTAAGGGGAGATGGAACTTCCGTCTATATGACACAGGATTTAGGTACTGCGGAAGAGAGATTTGACAAGTATCATTTTGACCAGATGATATATGTTGTCGGCGATGAGCAAAACTATCATTTCCAGGTTCTTAAGCTTATTCTTAAAAAGCTTGGATTTGGCTGGGCGGACTCTATTTATCACATGTCTTATGGAATGGTTGAGCTGCCTGAGGGGAAGATGAAATCCAGGGAGGGGACGGTTGTGGATGCAGATGATTTGATAGATGAGATGTTTAATACTGCAAAGGAAAATTCACAGGAACTGGGCAAGCTGGAGGGACTGTCAAAAGAGGAGCAGAATAAATTATTTGAGATGCTTGGCCTGGGCGCTCTTAAGTACTTTATAATAAAAGTGGATCCGCGAAAGACAATGCTGTTCAATCCTAAGGAATCCATTGATTTTAATGGTAATACAGGCCCTTTCATTCAGTATACTCATGCAAGAATAAAATCAATTTTGCGCAAGGCTGAGGAGATGCAATACGCTCCTGATATAAAAGCCGAATCTTTGCTTCCAAAAGAGATAGAGCTGATAAAACTTTTAAACTCTTTCCCTGAGAAAATCAAAGAGGCCGGAGACCAGAAATCTCCTGCGGTTGTTGCAAATTACTGCTATGATTTAGCCAAAGAGTTCAATCAATACTATCATGATTACTCTATTTTAAAGGAAGAGAATCAGAGCGTTAGAGCGGAAAGACTGGCAATTGCATCTGTGATTGCAAAAGTGCTTGTAAAGGGGATGGGCATTTTAGGAATTGAACTTCCGGAGAGGATGTAACTTGAATCTCTTTTTTAATGGACAATAATCAACAATACATTAAAAGAAATCATGTTTCACCATTTCTTCCAACTACAAAGGATGAAATGCTCAAACTTGGGTGGCAGAATGTAGATATTGTTCTGTTTTCAGGTGATGCCTATGTAGATCATCCTGCTTTTGGAGCAGCTGTAATCGCAAGAGTGTTAGAGCATAACGGCTACAGAGTTGCCGTAGTTCCGCAACCAAACTGGAGAGATGATTTGCGGGATTTTAAAAAGATGGGGGTTCCGCGCCTCTTTTTTGCAATTACTTCCGGGGCGATGGATTCTATGGTGAATCACTATACTGCGGCAAAAAGATTGCGCAGCAATGATGCTTATACTCCCAACGGAGCTGCTTCATTCAGACCAGATTACGCAGTTAAGACATATTCCCTTATTCTTAAAAAATTGTATCCGGATGTCCCCGTAGTTATAGGCGGAATTGAGGCCTCTTTAAGGCGTCTTGCGCACTATGATTACTGGCAGGATAAACTCATGCCTTCTATCTTGCTGGACAGCAAAGCTGATTTTCTGATTTATGGAATGGGGGAGAAGGCGATTGTGGAAATTGCTGATTACCTGAGAAATAAAAATCACAAGAAAAAGGAAGATAGTCTGTCGGGAGAAAAAGAGAATTTTTCTGATGACAGAGAGAGCCTTAAGCAGATTGCATATTTTAGCAAGGAGGCGCCCAAAAAATCTGATGACGTAGTTTTGCTGCACTCTTTTGATGAGTGTGTTAAGAGCAAAAGGGCTTTTATAGAAAACTTCAATGAGATTGAGCTTCAGGCTAATATAAAGAATCCAAGGAGAATTGCCGAACCATGCGGCGGAGGATATGTTTATGTAAATGTTCCTTTTGATATGCCGGCGGAGGAGGAGCTGGATTCTTATCACGATTTGCCATATACGCGGCTTCCGCATCCGCGCTATAAGGGGAAAATGATTCCGGCGTATGAGATGATTAAGTTCTCAATTAACATACATAGAGGATGTTTTGGCGGTTGCAGCTTTTGCACTATTGCTGCGCACCAGGGGAAATTTATACAGAGCAGAAGTTGTGATTCTATCTTGAGAGAGATTGAAAAAGTTAAAGCGTTGCCAGGTTTTGCTGGGAATATTTCAGATGTAGGGGGGCCAACTGCAAATATGTACAGGATGGGCGGCAAGGATAAAACATTATGTGAAAAGTGCCGCAGAAAATCTTGCCTTTTCCCTGTAATATGCTCAAATCTAAATAATTCCCATAAGAGTCTTTTGGAACTTTATCATAAGATTGATGCTTTGCCGGGAATTAAACATTCATACATCGGGAGCGGAATACGATATGATTTATTCCTTTCAGAAAAAGGATTCTATGATAATACCTGTCGTGATTATTTCTATGAGCTGATGGAAAAACATACCAGCGGCAGATTAAAGGTTGCTCCTGAACATACGGAAGATGAGGTGCTTAAGCAAATGGGGAAACCTTCATTTAAATTATTTGAGAGATTAAGGGAGGAGTTTGACCTCCATAACCGCAAGAGAGATATGCATTTGCAGCTTGTACCTTATTTTATTTCATCTCATCCGGGTTGTACAATGGCTGATATGCAGGCACTTGCACATAATAAATGTTTGCGCGGAGTCTATATGGACCAGGTGCAGGACTTCACTCCTACCCCCATGACGCGCAGTTCTGTTTCATATTATACAGGTCTGGATACAAGGACTTTCAGACCAATACCCGTGGAGAAAAATCCACAGCGGAAAAAGGAACAGAAATCCTATTTTTTTAAGAAATAACTTAATTTTTTTTGTTATTAGAAAATTTGCTGTATAATTGCATGAGAAATAGAAAACACGTTTTTAGCAATGACTAAATCAGTTAATAAGAAGAAGGTTACACCAAAGACAAAAGTGGTTGTTAAGAAAAAGGTTGCAAAAGTTCAGCCAAAAAAGGCGGTCAAAAAACAGCCTAAGAAAGTGGTAAAGGCTCAGCCAAAAAAAGCGGCAAAAGTTCAGCCCAAAAAGACGGCTAAGACTCAACCCAAGAAGGCGGTGAAAGTTCAGCCTAAGAAAGTTGTAAAAGCACAACCCAAAAAGGTGGCCAAAGTTCAGCCTAAAAAAGCAAAAAAAGTCCAGTCTAAAAAAGCTGTTAAGTCTCAGCCACAGAAAGTTGTAAAGGTTCAACCTAAAAAAGCGGAGAAAGCGCAGCCTAAAAAAATTGAGAATAAGGTTGCCGCACCCAAACCTGTCGGGATTAAAAAGGAGATAAAGAAAGAGGTTAAGAATGTGGCACAATCTTCTGCAAAACAAGATATTGCAAAGAGAACAACAATAAAAATCAGACCTGTTTCCGTTGATAAGCAGCAGGCGAGCCCTGTTATGATGACTACGGAAAGACCTAAGAATGTGGGAGTTCCTGCATCCATTAGTAAAAAGAAGAGGCTGGTTGTTAGTTATTCCAATATGAATGCGGATCTTCAGGAGGCATTCAGGGAGAAATATCCAAAAGGCTATGCAGATTATATGGCCGATTTATTTAAGGTTGACAAACCTGACGGCTCATCATTCTACGCAATTTCAATGGAGACTCAAGATGCTGTGTATCTGATTAAAATGGTGGTGAAGATTGATGATTATGATGATGCTCAGAATGGTTTGTTTCCTGATGCCGCAGGCGCAGAGTCTGACGGACCGGCTGAGGGAGAGACTTTCCCTGATAATGATACTGAGAATATGGGCGATGCGGATGATGACGCAGATGCCGATGAATAAAAACTTTTGAGAGATGTAATGCTCAACCGTTTAACCCATAAAATTTCTAGCCGGATAATCCTGTGGCTCAACAGGATGCCGGAGCAAAGGGAGATTCTTTTGCTGGCTTTTGTAGTTGGATTGGGAAGCGGACTTGCGGCAGTTATTCTTAAGGAGTTAATAAAGTTAGTACAACATTTGCTGGTTGGATGGTTTAAGAACCCTTCTTCCGGCATTTTGTTTTTCTTGTACCCCGGAATTGGAATGTTGCTTGCGTATCTGATTGTGCACTACGTAATTAAGGACAATATCAGCCACGGAGTTACAAAGGTGTTGCTTGCAATTTCCAGAAATGAATCTAAAATTAAACCTCACAATACATGGTCTTCTATCGTAACCAGCGCACTGACAATTGGTTTTGGAGGTTCTGTAGGAGCTGAGGCTCCAATTGTTTATACCGGTGCCGCCATTGGTTCTAATGTTGGAAGAAAAATAGGACTTTCATATAAAAACATAACGCTCCTTTTAGGGTGCGGTGCTGCCGGTGCAATTGCCGGAATTTTTAAGGCGCCTATGGCGGGTGTGCTGTTTACATTGGAAATATTGCTTTTCAATATGTCCATGACATCCATCCTGCCATTGGTAATGTCCTCAATTACAGCTACTACGGTTGCTTATGTCTTGAACGGCAGCGATGTTACTTTTGCGACAACGCTCTCAGCTTTCCGCATGGCAAATATTCCATTTTATGTTTTATTTGGAATTCTTTGTGGATTTGCATCTTTGTATTTTACGAGAATTACTCTGTTCATGGAGGATAAAATTCATAAAATTGTCCATCCTTTTGGAAGATGGTTTGTATGTTCCCTGGGTCTTGGAGTATTAATCTTTTTCTTGCCTCCGCTTTACGGAGAGGGTTACGGCTGTCTTTCTGCGCTTCTGAATGATAAGGATTTAGCAGCTATCGGGACTACCTACTTCAGCGGCTTTTTTGTAAAGCCGTGGATTGTTCCGGCATTTTTTATGGCAGTATTTTTCCTTAAAGTTTTCTCCATGACTTTCACAAATGCAGGTGGCGGAGTGGGAGGAACTTTTGGACCAACCCTGTTTATGGGCGGTATTCTTGGATTTGCAGTTGCAAGGTTTTGCAATCTTAGCGGGCTCTCTATTCCTGAGACAAATTTTGTGCTGGTGGGAATGGCGGGGCTTATGGCTGGAGTTATGCAGGCGCCAATGACGGCGATTGTTCTAATTGCCGAAATTACAGGTGGTTATACATTGCTGATGCCGCTGATTATTACAGCTGCAATGTCTTATGCAACAATTAGACTATTTGAGCCTTATTCAATATATACAAAGCGTATTGCAAAGCAGGGATATCTTTTGACTCACGATAGTGATCAGGCAGTACTAACTCTTCTTAAGACGAGCGAGCTGATTGAGAAAGATTTTTCAGTAGTGAATATGAATGAGAGTCTTGGAGAATTTGTGGAGGTCATAGCAGATTCCAAGAGAAATCTTTTCCCAGTGGTTGACCGTCTTGGTGTGTTGCAAGGCATTGTCTCTCTGGATGATGTAAAGGCTGATATGTTTGATAAAAACAAATATCCAACAGAGCATGTCTATACTTACATGAAACCGGCTCAGGATTATGTCTATGAAGATGACCGCATGGACTCCGTCATGAAAAAGTTTGAAATCACCGGAGCATGGAATCTTCCTGTGTTGGACAAAGAGGACCGCTATCTTGGATTTGTCTCAAAATCAAATATTTTCTCGGCTTACAGAAATCAGCTGCAGCAAGTATCGCACGATTAAGGAATCATTATCGTAATGATGTTTTTTGTCATTTATGCTCTCTTTTTAAGGGGGCGTTTTTTTTATTATCTTGCTACAACTTTTAAGTAATAAAGTTTAAAGATTCTTATCAAATTTTTTTCAAATGAATAAACTGTACGTAGAAAGTATCGCAGGCAAGCTTGCTGTAAAACCTTGGCAAATAGAGAATTGTGTAGAACTTTTGGAGGAGGGCGCAACGGTTCCTTTTATCAGCAGATATAGGAAAGAGAAGACAGGTTCTTTGGATGATGTGCAGGTTGCGGAGGTGAAGTTTGACTGGGAAAAATTTAATGATCTGGACAAGCGCAAAGAGGCGGTAATCAAGAGCATTACGGAGCAGGAGAAGATGACTCCGGAGCTGCAGAAGCAGATAGAAAATTGCATAGACCCTCAGGAATTGGAGGACATTTATTTGCCCTTCAGACCAAAGAGGAAGACCCGCGCTAGTGTTGCAAAAGAGAATGGGCTGGAGCCTCTTGCTGTAAAAATGATGTCTTTTGATTTGTCTGAACCTCAGAAATTTGCAGAAGGTTTTGTGAATGATAAGGTGCCTGATGCGGAGGCTGCTTTGCAGGGTGCAAGAGACATTATAGCTGAGAATATTTCAGAGTCAAAGGATATCCGTCAGGAGCTAAGAAAATATTATTGCAAGAGCGGAATTATAAAAGCTAAAGTTGTAAAGGGCAAAGAGGAAGAGGGGGCTAATTATGAGAATTATTTTGACTTTAGCGGGGATATTGCCCGCATGCCTTCTCACAGGGTGCTTGCAATTTTGCGTGCCGCAGATGAGGGCGTGCTCTCTGCAAAAGTGCTTGTGGATGAGAACCTTTCCAAGAAAATAATTTCACATCATTTGTTTAACGGAAAGCGTTGTACTTCCCATCAGCTGTATGAACAATTTGAGATTGCGGAGGATGACGCCTATAAAAGATTGCTCCATCCGTCAATTGAAAATGAGGCGCTGCATATTGCAAAAGAGAAGGCAGATTTGGATTCTGTAAAAGTTTTTGGGGAGAATTTGCGTCAGCTGCTGCTTGCTCCTCCTGTTGGCCAGAAGGCAACATTGGCTCTTGACCCGGGTTTTAGAACCGGTTGCAAAGTTGTATGTCTGGATGCTCAGGGCAGGTTGCTTGCCCATGATGTAATTTTCCCGCATCCTCCTGTGAATCAGAAGATAGATGCAATGAAGAAAGTGACGGAACTTGTAGATAAATATAAAATTGAAGTTATTGCAATTGGCAATGGAACTGCGGCGCGTGAGACGGAAGCTTTCATTAAGCGGCTGAGTTTTTCTCATCCCGTTAAAGTCTTCTCTGTCAGCGAAGACGGCGCTTCAATTTATTCAGCATCAGCTACCGCCCGTGAGGAATTTCCTGAGTATGATGTTACGGTACGTGGTGCAGTATCTATCGGGAGGCGGCTTATGGACCCTCTTGCGGAACTTGTAAAGATAGATCCAAAATCTTTGGGAATAGGTCAGTATCAGCATGATGTGGACCAGACTCTTTTGAAGGAAAAGCT
The DNA here is from genome assembly GCA_022647615.1 of Bacteroidales bacterium. Classification (NCBI taxonomy): domain Bacteria; kingdom Pseudomonadati; phylum Bacteroidota; class Bacteroidia; order Bacteroidales; species Bacteroidales bacterium. The sequence goes on along the minus strand of JALCKZ010000001.1, from coordinate 2,001,082 downwards.
GGATGATGTAGTAGAGAGCTGCGTGAACAGCGTCGGGGTAAATCTTAATACCGCCAGCAAACATCTGCTCTCTTATGTTTCCGGCGTAGGCCCTGCAATTGCCCAGAATATAGTGGATTACAGAAATGAGAATGGTCCTTTTAGCTCCCGACGGCAGCTTCTTAAAGTTAAGCGTCTTGGCGCTAAAGTGTTTGAGCAGGCGGCCGGATTCCTGCGTATTCCGGGAGCTTCTAATGAGCTGGATAATACGGCGGTACACCCGGAGAGATATGCTCTTGTTGCGCAGATGGCCGGCGATATGAACGTTCCTTTGCAAGAACTGATTTCTAATCCTGCAAAGGTAAATGCCATTGACATAAATAAATACGTTAGCGATGCGGTTGGTCTTCCAACTCTTAAGGATATTATTCAGGAACTTTTGAAGCCGGGACGTGACCCGCGCGAGAGTGCAAAAGAATTTGAGTTCTCTCAGGAAATATCTACAATTGAGGATGTTAAAGAGGGAATGGAGCTGCCGGGAATTGTTACCAATATCACAAACTTTGGAGCATTTGTGGACATAGGCATCAAACAAAACGGTCTTATCCATATCTCCAATATGGCGGATCATTTTATCAAATCTCCAACGGAAGTCCTTAAGCTACACCAGAATGTAAAAGTCCGCGTCATTGGCGTAGATTTGCAGCGCGGCCGCATCCAGCTGAAACTGCTGCAGTAATCCGCTCGCAAACTCAAGCCACACCATCCCCAGTCCGCAGGCCCGCGACTAGATGGTGAAAGGTGGTATATAGTTAAATACCAGTAATCCAATTAATTACACAGGTAGGGGTCTCGAATTTCGGACCCCTTATCTTGCAATATGTTGAATATGAGAGCTATATAATACCACCACCCAGAAAGTCGTGCTAGATTGTACCTTAGGCCGCAGGCCCGCGACCGGAGGGAGCGTGCATCTCCGCGGCGATAGCCGCGTGAACCACAAGGCATTACGCCGCTTTGTGGCGGAATGCTCTGCATGCGAGCAGAGCGAGCATGCAATCTTTGCAGCTTCATTTGATTTTAAGCATTATCCCAACGCCCTTTTTTGTGATGAATTGAATTCTATCCTCTTTGGAAAACAGTTCCTTTATTTTACCCATCTGAACATCAAGGTTATGCGCTGCATTTTCTTTTTCACAGCATGGCCACAATGTACCCAGAATCTCATTTTTTAAAACATAATTTCCTGCCTCTTTGCATAGCATTTCCAGAAGCCTGCTCTCCATTTGCTGTAAATCAATATCTCCGTCAGTGCTGCTAATCAGATATTTGCCGCTGTTGAACGTGTATTTGCCCAGTTTGTAAATGTGTTCTGCTACTCCGAATCCTTTGCTTTGTAAAAGATTTTTAATATTGATATCAAGTTTTTCCCTTGTGAAAGGCTTCTCTAAATAAACGTCCGCGCCGCAAAGTTCTGTCTCATCCATCCTGCCTGTCAGGACAATAATAGGGATTGTGCTGCCATTCTCCCTGATTTTTCTTACCATAGAAATTCCATCCATCTTCTCCATCTCCACATCTGTAACTACTATGTCTGGACGATAATTGCGTAATGCGTTAATGCCCTCTGCTCCGTTGAAAGCGCACTCAATTTCGTACTCTCCGCTTTTCCCCATGACTCTTTTAATAAGTGCGCAAAGGTCCTTGTCATCATCAATAAATAATAGTTTAATCATCTTATTATCTGTTATTTGGAAAACCTAGTGTAACTTCAGTCCAGTCTCCCGGTTTGCTTTTTATTTCTGTATAACCGTTCATGGCCTTCATCAGCTGGTATACATAATTTAGCCCAATCCCGTAACCGTCTGCACTGCTTGCGTTTTTGCCCCGCTCAAACTTATCAAACAAACCCTTTTTGTTTTTCTCGTCAATTCCATTTCCATTGTCTAATACTGTGATTTCTGTAATATCCCCCTTTAAAACAGATGAGAGTTTTATGTTAACGGTATTGCCGGAATATTTAATGGAATTATCTACAAGATTGCATAGCATTTCATTCACAAAAGATTCATCCGCAAGCAATGATTTGCATTGAGCATCTATCTCAAAATCAACTTTTTTCAGTGACATGGCCATGTATTTGTCTGTAATGGCCCCAAACAATTTTTCCAAGTCAATATTGGCCATTTTGAATTGCAATTTCCTTCTCTCCAATTTTGAAATTACTAAAATCTTTTTGCACATCTCGGAAAGAATGGAACTCTCTTTATTTATAATCCGCACATCATCTTGAGCATCCGGATTGTTCTTGATTTCCTGAATGTTATTAAGGTCTTCTCCTGCAAAACCAATAGAGGAGAGTGGATTCCTCATATCATGAATCATCCCATGTGTGTAGTCCTGCCTCATATCAGATATCGCTTTCATTCTGTTAAGCAGGTATGACAACCTCGCAAGACAATAAATTACAAAAACAATTATTACAAATGATGCTATCAGCAGCATCCACATTTTTTCAAGTACGGCTTTGTAAGGGTTTGATATAATGGCTTGTATTCCTTGAGTAAAATTTGATTTAGTTGGAATAATATGTGTCTTTAGCTCACGATAGCTAATCTTTTGGAAGCTTTCATCCTCTTTAAATGCAAGTACTGATTTATAGTATATGGTATCTGTGTTTACAGCTATTATCTTAAAAGACAAATTGCGAATCTCTCTGTTTTTCAATTGTGTACTAAAGAAATATTTTAATGAATCCAAATTAATTTGACTGTTGTTTTTATCCGCAAAATCGTTATATCCCAGGTAGACTTCATCCTGCATCATAGTGTTTTCCGGGGATACAGCCAATATAGTCCCGGATGGAATATGAATAGTTTCCACTCTGTGAACCAACTCATCTTTTACAGCCGCGCTAAAACTCTCATCTACGCTGGTATATAGTTGGCTTTCTATAGACCTGCAAATATTCAGCAATAGAATCACTTGAAGAAATATGATTAGGAGAGCAGCGAGTATGAACGTTATTTTAAAGTAACCTTTCATTTTTTTTAGAGTTATTCTGTAACAAATGTATTTAAAAAAAATCTTATGAAAGCATTTAATTTTCAATAAGATGAATTGAGGATTAATTGATGATACTTTACTATACCTTAAAATAATTTTGTGAAAAATTCTAATGAAAAAGCATTAGTGTCCAATCCGTTAAACGTAAATATATTTTGTATGAAAAAAATATTATTAGTGATTTGTGTCATTTTGTTTTCCCCATCATTTATGGCTGGAAAATATAATCTGGATTCATTAAGTCACAAAGGAACTAAATCTGTCGTGATTAACTCTATTAATTTTAAGAAATTAGTTTTGGATGGCAGCGGAACGTCATTTGATGGAAGCTGGCAAATGGATGGCTCTTCTATTTTATTGTTTGACAAGTATTTGACGCCTGTAAGAGCATACAATTGCGACGGCAGGTATGTGGGTGTAGTAATAAAAGATGGCAATAGCCCTGATAATATTCCTGAACCGGCGATTATTTCAGCGGTCAATAAAAATGGTGATATCGCGGTGATGACGCAAAGCGCATTCTTTTTCTTGTACGATTCTAATTTTCACATTAAATACCAATATCAATACCCATGGTTTTTATTGTTAGAGACAGAATCTTCGGATGTCGTTGAATCTATTAACAAATTGCTGATAACTCCCAATCCGGAGGCACCGGAAATGTACGAGTATAATTTCGCGGTTAAAGACATGAAGTGTGTAAATGATACTTTGTTCATACCTGCAATAACTGAACATTTTGCTTACAATGGATATAACATTGATGATGATGCCAAGAAATTTTGGAAAGATTCCTATATCTTTATTTCATTTAAAATGAGCAATATAGGTGAAACAAGACGCATATTTGGGCACTATCCTCCCGTGTATCAAAATTCTAATATTCCAATTTTTTCAACTTACGACTTTGCTGTTGTAGGGAATAAAGTTTATGTTTCTTTTGCCGCAGATCCTCTCATATATGTTATGAACAAGAGTGGCAGATTATTATACAATATTGGATACGGTGACGATAATATTAAATGTCTTTATCCGGAAACAAAAACATTTGAAGAATATGAAGTTGGTTTTGATGCCCAGAGAGAAAAATATGGTTATTACGATAGATTATATGCAGACGGAAGTATGATATTTAGAACTTGCCATTTAGATAACGGCAAATGGAAGTTGCAGATCTATGAAAATGAAAACATGATAGGAGATGTACTCATGGATAAACCATTGGAAATCATTGGCAAATATAATAATTGCTACTATGGTTATGTGGAGACGGATGTTGCCACAAAGCAATATGTATTTGTGAAATTTAGTTTATAGAAATAAATGATTCTAATAAATATTTTTTAAATTTATAATTATGAAAAGGATAATTGTCTTATCGCTTATTGTTTTATTATGTCAATGCACAATAGCTCAGACCGTTGCCGTGCGAGTGACTACTGGTGAAAATTTGCCCTATATTGCATTTGTAAACGGGTCTGCAACCAAATATCTATCTAGCGATTCCGATGGCAACATTGACATTAATAGTGTAACAATGCCAGACAGTACTCTTCTGACTTTAAATTCTTATTTTTTTGAACCACTGCGTATTACATTTGGGGAGTTAAAGAGGTCTAAAATATTAACTGTAACTCCTAAAACAATAGATCTCCAGGGGATTGTAGTGATGCCGCAAGCCAGTATTAAAGAGTTAGTTAAGAAGTGTGAATATTATTTTGCCGCAAATTATGCAGAGAATTATGTGGCCTTTGCAAAAATATTCAGATTTGTTCTGAGTGGAAATACATATAGGCAAATGTACTGTAGTGCTGGTATATGGGAATTTTTACATTTCACTGATAGGGCTCCAAAACTGGTTTGGGATGATGAGAACGGAATGGGCGGATTTTACGCCATGGATTCTTATGTTAGCTATAGCTATGATCCTAATACAAATCGCATTCAAAGTGAGAATATTAGACCAAAGCATCTTAAGTCAGGCCATGTACTAAAAAATTTAGAAAATTCTTACGCAAATCTGTTTGATATTTCCCTTCTTAACAGAAAACGTTCAATTGAATTATATTCACCACTCAATAAATCTCAGTTGGATAATTTTAATTATAGTATTAAACAGATAGAGGAAAAAAACGGGAGAAAAATTTATGTTATTGGGTTTATCAATAAGTTTGGAACCTTTCCTAAAAAGACTAAATTAAATGGCGCCGGAGAAATTTACATGAGTGATGAGGGAATGCCTTTGAAAGTGGTCTTGAGAAATGTAGAAGACCGTTTTTCAACATATGTTCATGACACAGGAAAACCATGGGTATTAGTGACACCATATACTTTGGAAGTTAACTATGATAAAGTAGGTGATAAGATTTATACTCAATCTGTCTCACAAAAGTTGTCTTGGATTAAACCGGATAACACTTCTGATAGTTCATCATGTTATTGCCTTGAGCCTAATTCATATGCCAAACCATTTGCAAATAAATTGAGAACAGAAACGTATGTATATTTTGAAAATCCTGTTTTAGCGAATGCCGGTAAACGTAGATTTACTATGGCTGACGATGTTAATTATTATGTAGATGAGAAAGCTGTTAATTCAGCATTTTGGGAGGATGAACTAAGAAAACTGCAAGATTATAAGGATATTTATAGAGACTTAGGTGCTTCAAAAGTCCCCTTCTCCGTACAGACCGTAGAACGCAGTAATGATTATATCAAACTTTTGAAATCAGCTCCGGCCAGTGATTTATCTGGTAATCCTCACTTTGATTTACAGCAGATTATTGATAGGTATAAATCCGCATATATTTATGGTAGGGAATTGTATAAATATTTCTACAAGAAAGATTATATGCCTGGAAATTTTTAGACGTCAACTGTTATCCGTAATGCAGAAAAATGTTATCTTTGTAGAGCTAATATAATAGTATTTACATGCCAAAAATCAATAAAAACGCTAATATATTATCTCTTATAGATAATACTCCAAGCTCGCTGATGAAAGCTGTTGCAGCTAATGTGCGCAGCAGAAGGCTTGGCCGCAATTGGACACAGAAACTGTTGGCCGCAAAGGCCGGAATGCCGCTCTCTACTTACAGACTTTTTGAATCAAAAGGAGAAATATCCTTGCGCAGTCTTGCAATGTTGTCTATTATTTTAGATGAAACTGAGAACTTGTCAAATCTTTTCTCAAAGCCTGAGTATCAAAGCATTGATGAGCTTATGGATTCTAATGCGTCTTATGAAAGGCAGCGTGGCCGTAAGAAATAAAATGACTTGCTATGAAAAAATCTGTCGGTAATAAGATAATAAATGTTGTCATTAATAAAAGGAGAATAGGCCGTATTGCTCTGGATACAAATGGTTTATGTGCTTTTGAATATGATGCGGAATGGCTAGAGAACGGATATTCCATTTCTCCTTTTTTTATGCCGTTAAGGAGCGGGCTGATTGTTGCGGGCAGCACTCCGTTTGAGGGTAATTTTGGAGTCTTTGATGATTCTCTACCTGATGGATGGGGTAGCCTTTTGTTGGATAGGTATTTGCGCAACAATGGTATTAATCCCGACAGTCTTTCAATTATAGACAGACTCTCCATTGTTGGTTCATCAGGCCGCGGAGCGCTTGAATATCAATGCGATAAATTTTATAATAGAGATGCTCATATTAATCCTGGCAATATAACCATTGAGAAAAAAACAGATTTGGAAAAGTTATATGCAGATTCCCGGAAAATATTAAACAGCACTTGCAGTGCAGATGAACTTGATAAGATGTATCAGGCCGGAGGTTCATCTGGCGGTGCCCGTCCAAAGGTTTTTGTGCAAGACGGAAACAGAGAGTGGATAGTTAAATTTCAAGCTACAGGTGACCCAAAAAATGTTGGTGAAGTAGAGTATAAATATTCTCTCCTTGCAAAGAAATGCGGTATTCAAATGCCTGAAACTAAATTGTTTAATAAAAAGTTTTTTGGAGCTGAACGTTTTGACAGGAATTTGGAAGGCAAGATTCACACTGTAAGTGCCGCAGGTTTGCTTCATGCGGATTATCGTATTCCCAGTCTTGATTACATTACTCTTTTGAGATTAACAATGAGTTTGACAAAAGATAAAAGGGAAGTTGTTCAAATGTTTAAGAGAATGGTTTTTAACGTGCTGATTTCAAATAGGGATGACCATGCGAAAAATTTCTCATTTCAACGTAAAGAAGATGGCTGGCACCTTTCTCCCGCGTATGATATGCTGCCAGAGAAAGGGTTTAACGGATTTCATACAACTACTGTTAATGGGAACGGTAATCCTAAATTATCTGATATTCTCACAGTTGCAGAATCAGCCGATATCAGTTCCAAAGAAGCTCGCAAGATAATTGAAACCATGATTGATACTTTATCATCCGCTTCTCCGGGCATTAAAATCTTATCTTTGCACAAATGAGGAAATACAAAGTCATTGTGGATGAGGGGGCGGAAACGCTGACGGTCTGCGCAAATTATTATACAAATGCGCAGAGTGCTGATTCTTTGAGCCGTGCGCTGATGTTCTGGAATGGCTGTTCCGATAAGATTTACTCTTTCAGGGATGGGTTTTTGCATTTTGGTAAGCGCAGAGAATTTAGAGTGATGTTTGATTTGAGGTATTATGTCATTGATAACGTGGATAATACGCATGGCGGCTCGGCAACGCCGGATGGGCTGCTGGACTCTGCATCAAAAGACCCAATAGGATGCACGTATATTCTGGGCAATCCCGGCGAGACCAAACACAAAAATGAGATGCGCAACGGGGTGACTAACAAGAATTTTGAAATCATTATCCGTCCGCAGCGCGGAGGCGCAGACACAGGATGGCATGAGGTTGGGCACACGCTGGGCATCAAGCAGCATAAATTCTTTGGGATAATGACTCGTCTTGCAACCAGCAAAGCCAGAACGGATTACATCACTCAAGATGATGTTGATGAAATCATTTGCCGCGCACACCGCACCATTTTGTAACTGAGGCAAAATATATTACCTTTGGCCTCCGTTAAACATGGTTGCTATGCCGGAGAAATTAGTCATAATTCCAACCTACAACGAGAAGGAAAACATAGAAAAAATTACAAGGGTGATATTTGCGTTACCCGGTGAATTCCATATCCTTGCAGTGGATGACAATTCGCCTGACGGAACTGCGGATATTATAAAAAGACTTCAGCAGGAGTTTCCCGACAGATTATTTTTAATTGAGAGGAAAGGAAAGCTGGGACTTGGAACAGCTTATATCACGGCATTTAAGTGGGGAATAGAGCATAACTATCAGTATATGATTGAGATGGATGCCGATTTTTCTCACAATCCGGACGATCTTCCAAAACTTTACGACGCGTGCAAAAACGGAGCTGACATGTCTATCGGTTCCCGCTATTGTAACGGAGTGAGTGTAATCAACTGGCCAATCGGGAGAGTGGTAATGTCCTATTTTGCATCTACTTATGTAAGAAGAATGTTGCACATCCATATCTTTGATTGTACTGCAGGTTTTGTTTGCTATAGCAAGAAAGTGCTGGAGACCATTGATTTTGATAGGGTTAAGATGCACGGCTACGGGTTCCAGATAGAGATGAAATATACCGCCAGCAAACTTGGATTTAAGATTGCGGAGGTTCCAATTATATTTGTAGATAGAAAAGAGGGAACATCCAAGATGAGTTCTGGCATTTTCGGAGAAGCGTTTTGGGGCGTTATTAAGCTTAAATTCAGAAAGATAAGAGCAAAAGCATAAATTTAATACCGGAGGTTTTTTTGAAGATTCTTATTAAAAACGGAACAGTAATAAACGAAGGGCTATCTTTTAAGGGTAGCCTTTTGATTCAGAATTCCCTGATATCAAGGGTATTCAAAGAATCTGCTTTTGCATCTGCCACAGAATATGAGAAGGAGATAGAAACTGTCGCGAGTACATGTGATAAAGTTATTAATGCGGAGGGACTCCATATTTTGCCCGGAGTTATTGATGACCAGGTGCACTTTAGAGAGCCAGGAGACGGCAAGAGGGGAACTATAGAGAGCGAGAGCAAAGCGGCTGTTCTTGGGGGAGTTACAAGTTTTATGGATATGCCCAACAACAATCCTCCGGCAATTACAATTGAGCAGCTGGAGAAGAAATATGAGATAGGGAAAGGAGCGCGCATTTGCCAATTACTCTTTCTACATGGGCACTACGAATGATAACATAGAAGAGGTTAAGAAAGTTGAGCCGCGCAAGGTTTGCGGAGTAAAGGTTTTCATGGGCTCTTCTACGGGAAATATGCTGGTTGACAGTCCTTTGGCGCTGCAGGAAATTTTTGAATTTTCTCCCGTCCTGATTGCAACTCACTGTGAGAAACAAGAAATCATAGATGAAAATTTAAAATTTTACAAGGCAAAATACGGAGACGATATTCCCGTAAGATTTCATTCTGCAATAAGAAACAGAGAGGCTTGCATTGCCAGCAGCAAGATTGCAATTGCACTTGCAAAAAAGAATGACGCGCGTTTACATATTTTGCATATTTCTACAGCACAGGAGATTGCAATGCTTAGGCAAGAGCAGGGAGAATGAAAAAATAAGCGGGAAGTTTGCGTTCATTATTTGTGGTTCTGCAACAAGGACTATGCAAAATACGGCAGCTTAATCAGATGCAATCCTGCCCTTAAGGATGAAGAGGATATGGAGGCGATAAGGGATGGAGTCAGAGATGGCGTGGTGAATGTTGTGGCAACTGATCATGCGCCTCATTTATTGGAAGATAAGAAGAAATCATATATGCATGCGCCGGGGGGAATTCCTCTTGTGCAGTACAGTTTGCAAATGATGCTGGAACTTTATAAGCGTGGCGTATTCACTCTTGCTCAGGTAGTTGAGAAGATGAGCCACGGGCCTGCAAAATGTTTTAATGTGTCAAAAAGAGGTTTTTTGAGAGAGGGTTACTATGCAGACATTGTACTTGTAAACCTTTCCAAAGAAGATAGTTATAGTCCCATCGCATCCCGTTTCTATGTGTGGCTGGAGTCCGTATAGCGTAAAAGACTTTACGGAATTTGGCGGTCACAAAAGAAGAATCAACATTAGCATTCAGTTCCTCCATAGAAGAGGTGTTTGTCAATGGCGTCCAGATGGTTAGCAATGGCAAGCTCACCGGAGAACGTGATGTTATGAGGCTAGAATTTGACAGGTAGCTTCTTATCTGTTTAATTACATTTAGGTAGTATGGGTACAGGAAATAATAAAGGGGCGGTTTACGCCGCCGCAATGATTGCGGTAATTGTATGGGGATTCTCCTACATAGGGGAGAATTTTCTGATTACCAGGGATATACCAATCTTTACTTTTATTTTTGAAAGGATGGTTATTGCGGCCATTATGATGTTTGCTTTTGCAAAGCTCACAAAGAAGTTTCAGAAAATAGAGAAGGGAGATTTTAAATGGTTTTTGTTGCTGGCTTTTTCTGAACCGTTTATCTATTTTATTGGTGAAAATTTTGGTATTAAATATACCGGCTCACCTGTTGTGCCTCCCGTTGTAATTTCCACAATACCTGTCTTTTGCATTATTGTTGAGACTGCATTTATGGGTGTGCCATTCTCTGTTTTTAAAGTTGTTGGCACTATCCTTTCCATTGGAGGTATCTTTATGGTTGTATTAAAACCAGGTGGATTGAGCGTGCAGAACTCTTATGGTATCTTGCTGCTGTTTATGTCTGTTGTGGGGTCAGTATGCTACTCGTTTTTTGTGAGTAAAATGGCTGTAAAGTATAATGCAATAACAATCACAACATGGCAGTTTATTATTGGAGCGGTCCTATTTCTTCCAACATTCTTACTGTTTGGCCTAAAGGGACTTACACCTGATTATTTTTCATGGCCCGTACAAGGTACCTTGGTTGCGCTTGCAGCATTTTGCTCCTGCATTTGCTTTGCGCTGTGGGTATTCATTATCTCCCGCATTGGCATAACCCGTGCAAATATTTTTGCCGCGCTGATTCCGGCAGTTGCAGCTATAGCGGCGCATCTTATTGGACAAGAAGAATTTACAATTATGAAAGTTATCGGCATATTGCTGGCCATTGTGGGCGTAATTATAGCCCAAAGGCAGAGCAATGTGGACGTGGTAAGGAAGTAACTTTAAATTAGCTGTTTAGCAGTTTCCTGTATAAACAAATCTTAGATATTTGCGCGCCCGTTCTGCGAGCGCGTAAATTTTTTTAACAGGAGTTGCCTGGGTATCAGTCATTTTGAAGCGCGGGAAGAAGCGGCTCAAGTGATAAGGTATAAGATGGTCTAATCCAGATAGCCAGCGTGCAATGGAATCAATCTCTTCTTCTGAATCATTCATTCCGGGAACAACCAGCGTAGTAACTTCTACATGAGAGACTTTTGCCGCCTCTTTTATGGTGTTTTTTACGCATTCCAGGTCTCCGCCAAGTAAATCATACGTTTTTTGATTAAACCCCTTTAAATCTATGTTAAATGCATCTATATAGGGCAGAAGCTTTTGCAGCGGCTCATTGCATATCATCCCGTTTGTCACAAGAACATTTTTAAGCCCATTTGCCTTTGCAAGTTTTGAGCAATCCAAGACAAATTCATAGCTGATAAGCGGCTCATTGTACGTATATGCAATCCCTATATTATCCTGTTTCTCAAGCTCTTTAGCCTTTGCAACAAGAACTTCCGGCGTAAACTTATAGCACGGCAGCTCCTCATTGCAACTCTCCAAACTCTTCCCTGCATTAGGTCCATCGCTGAAGCTCATCATAGAAATTTCACTGTTCTGGCAGAAAGGGCAATGCAAATTGCACCCATAGCTCCCGACAGATAATATTTTGCTTCTGGGGAAAAAGTGTTTTAGCGGTTTTTTCTCAATAGGGTCCAGCGCAATGGACGTAAGCATGCCGTAATTTGAGCAAACTATTTTACCTTCTTTGCAGGAGCGTCCCTTGCAAATACCTGTCATTCCCTCTGTTAGAGCGCAATGATGAGGGCAAATTTCACATATGATTTTGTTTTCGGCCATCTGCTTTTACTTTTTCCAGCACTCTGTTATTTGTGTCTCACAACCTCAAATCTTTGCAATGTGTACTTTTCGTTCTTGCCTATTCCGCCTTTCTGTCTTGCAATATCAATCTGGTAATCAACGGTATCAACGCCCTCAAGATTTGGAAGCAGAAGCCCTCTGCGTCCGCCGCATGAAACAATCACGCCGTACCGTTTAACGTCCAGCTGACTTTTATCCTTAATATCTTCAACAGGACCAAGCACATCCACGCTGTACACCAGCTTATCTAACTCATTGACTCTTACCGCATCAAAACGCGGGTCTTCTGTTCCTGCAGAGACAGCGTTGCGGATAATTTCACGCGCAATAGATTCCGTTACGGGACCAATTGTCCCAATGCAACCTCTTAGCTGGCCATCCTTGTGTATGGAAACAAACACTCCAGCCCGTTCATGCAGCATCTCTGCAGGCAATTCATTAGCAGAGAAATATCCGTTTACGCTGTCAGATTTTGAAGCGCCAGGATCTGTTGAGAGTTTTGCGGTCTTGCCGCTCCTTACATAAGTCTCCAGAGAGAATCTTGCAAGCCGCACATAAATATCCTCATTGCTCTTAATATCAGCCATTTTCTTCTTCTCATATTCTTGCAGCTGCACGTCAAAATTGCGTGCCGGGTTATCCCCTCCAACCTCAAAAGCGGCAACTCCGTAGCCAACTCCAAAAGGCCCTTCATGAGAGAGCAGCTCAGCTTTAACATCCTTGCAGTCAAGCGCTCCCGCCATTATCATAAATGAACGCAAACCGCACTCTGCCGCAGAATCACAGAACTCCGGCTCAAATGTCAGGAACTTTAAAAAGTCCGCATTTGCCATTGCCTCAGTTACTTGCTTATCAAAGATTGGCCCGTCGGGAGAAAAACCATAGGGGCCGTCATCTGTCAGCTTGTGTGATAAATCCCCGCTGGCCAGAAATACAACCCTGCGGTTCAGCTTATTAGAGACCTCAGTTATCATCTTGCCAAGCTTGTAATGTTCTAGCGGCGATAATCCCGATAGTCCAATCCTTACCAGTTTGTAGTCTGTATATTGCTCATTTACAAATGATAGGGGAACCATTACTCCGTGGTCCAGTGCTTTATATTCCGCGCGCTCTCCCAGAGTTCCCGCAGGAAAAGAGGAATATCTATCGTGATTATCAGCAGAATTTTCAGAAACAGACCTCTCTGCAAGATTGCAGAGATGCTTTACAAACTCCTCATCATAAGAAACTTCCATCTTCACTTGCGGCGCACTAAACTGGGAGAAACTTCCCTTTGCTCCGCTGCCGGAGGAGATATGAAAGTAATCTGCGTACAAAACTGAGTGCGGAGACGTAAGCACAATCGTCTGGGGCTTAAGGGCTGCAATACGCTTTGCAACCTCTTTGCAAGCATCAATTGTCTTCTGAATCTTCCGCTCCTCTCCCTTCCCAATCTGAGGGATTATGATAGGGGGATGCGGCATTATGTATGCGCCGAGTATCATGATGATTTGATTTTTACCGTTGTTCGTAAATATACAAAAAGTATATTCATATTAAATCCCTATAAAATAAGCAATGCGGCACGAGTGCGCCGCATTGCCTTGTGGTTTAGCGCACTCCGTGCGCATGGAGGCACCGGCACTCCGTGCCGGGACTCGCGGCTTTGCCGCTCTTCATATAGATTTTCTCTATTTTTTCAGCAGTTCCAAGCTCCTGGCTACAAAGGCGTTAAGGTCTTTGCCTTTTAACAGTCCGTTTGCAAGAAGCGCAAGGTCAGTCAGCTGTCTCATTAGGGTATTGCCTTGCGCAAATTTTATCATTACGTTGCGGCGCTCCTCCTGAACGGCTGTAAGTTCCTTATTCAGTTTCTCTTTCTTATCCTTGTCCTCAGTAGAAATCTCCTCATCTTTCTTCCCTTTTGTCTTATCCTCAAGTACATGGATTGCATCATGAATGTTAGCGCCCTTCTGAGCAAGGTCTGCAACCTGCGTTCCAGTCTCTTTATCCTTTGCCTCCATAATGCTCTTAACCAGCGGATTCTGGGCATTCAGCTTAATGGTATATGAGTCCGGCATATCTCCGTAGAAATTAATTCCGCCACCCACGGAAGCCATCTCTTTGTAACGTCTCATGAACTCGCTTTGAGTGATAAGAATAGGGGCTGCGTTCTCTCCAAGGTTCTCAACATTAAGGTTATAGCGCGGTCCTGCAGGAAGCACCGCGGAGAATGCGTTCTCCAAATCCATCTCTTCTCCCTCTTTCAATTTAGGTTTCTCCACATCTTTCTTAGGAATCAATTCATCAACGCTGTCTGCATCCACGCGTGCAAAGCGACAATCTTTTAGTTTGGATTCCAGCAGATTAACAAAGTGCGCATCCAGCTGCGTATCAAAAATTGCAACCTGATATCCTTTGTTTTCCGCCGCCTGAATGTATGTGTATTGCGCAACAGGGTCAGTAGCATACAGATAGACAACTTTCTTATCCTTATCCGTTTGCGCCGGCTCAATCAATTTCCTGTAATCCTCATAATTCATGTATTTGCAATTTGAAGCTCCCGACAGTTTTTCTCCCTCTTTTTTCTCCTCTGCTTTGCCCTCCGCAGCCTTCTCATCATAAACCTTAAACATTGCAAACTTAAGTGCGCGCTCGCAGAACTTTTCATCTGTAAGCATTCCGTACTCAATGAATATCTTTAAGTTATCCCATTTCTCCTCAAACTCTTTCTTGTTGTTCTTTGCAATGTCTTCCAATCTGTCGGCGACCTTTCTTGTTATATAGGTAGAAATCTTCTTTACATTTTCATCTGCCTGAAGATAACTTCTGGAAACATTCAAAGGAATATCCGGAGAGTCAATTACGCCATAAAGCAAAGTCAGAAAATCCGGCACTATGTTCTCTACCTGGTCCGTTACAAACATCTGATTGCAAAATAGTTGTATGCGGTTCTTTGTAATGTCCATTCTGTCTTTAATCTTAGGAAAATACAGAATTCCGGTCAGATGGAAAGGAAAGTCTACGTTAAGGTGAATCCAGAAAAGAGGATCCTCTTTCATGGGATAAAGTTTCCTGTAGAAATTCAGATAATCTTCATCTTTAATTTCAGTAGGAGTCTTTGACCAAAGCGGAGTTACATCATTGATTATATGGTCTTTATCTGTTTCAACATTTTTGCCGTCTTTCCACTCTGTCTCCTTCCCAAAAGCAATTGAGACGGGCATGAACTTGCAATATTTTGTAAGCAGCTCTTCAACTTTTTCCTTCTTTGCAAAACCTTTGGAATCATCATCAAGATAAAGAGTTATGGTTGTACCTCTCTCTGTTCTGCTGCTCTCTTCCATGGTGTACTCCGGGGAACCGTCACAACTCCACTTAACGCCTTTTGCCCCTTCAGTCCATGACAATGAGTCAATTTCCACTTTTTTAGAGACCATGAATGCGGAATAAAATCCCAGACCAAAGTGTCCTATGATGCTGTCCAGTTGGTCTTTATATTTCTCCAAAAATTCACCGGCGCTGGAAAATGCTATTTGATTAATGTATTTATCAACTTCTTCTGAAGTCATTCCTATTCCACGATCCGTGATAGTCAGTATGTTAGCTTTATCGTCATTGGCAATTTTTATTGTCAAATCTCCAAGCTCTCCTTTAAAATCTCCTTTGCCTGCAATTGCCTTCATTTTCTGAGATGCATCTACTGCATTGGCTACCAGCTCTCTAAGAAAAATTTCATGGTCAGAATACAAGAACTTTTTAATGACAGGGAATATGTTCTCTGTAGTTACTCCAATTTTACCTTTTGCCATAATATCTTAATTTTTGATTATTTTCTTTCCGGAATTTAATCAAACTATGTACCAGCGGAAAATGCTGACAAAATGACAAAAGTACAGGTGTTTTGCTGGTGATTTAGCTCAAAATTCTCCTATGAGTTAAGCAGCTTCATCACCCTGCGCAGCAACCATTTGCGGGTGGCAAATAGCAGCAGGCATCCTGCAATTATCCCGATAGTATCTGCAAGGGCATCGGTTGGGTCTTCACTTCTGTATGTGGTAAGGCCCTGCAAAAATTCCGTGATGATTGCCGTGCAAATACCGGCGACAATGATAATCAGATACATCCAGCCGTCGGGAATATGAAATTTATAATTGAATTTAATAAAAAGCCAGGCTACAAAAGGGAAGGGGAAGAACATGCAAAAATGTACGCACTTGTCTGTAGGGATACCCAGAAAATAGTTGCTGATGCCGGTATCCTTAAAGTGATAAAGACACAAGAACAGCAACACTGCATAATACAGCAGCAATACGCAAAGTGCTAAATATGAGACTGTTTTCCTTGTCATAAATTCATTCTGCTGTTAACTGTGTTGGTTCAGTTTTTAAGTTTAACTTTTTCAGGTTCAACTATGCAAAATCTTTGGAGCGGCAAAGGTAACAAAAGATGCGGGTAAAAAAATGGCGGCCGCAAAAGCGGCCGCCTAGACAGTAAAAAAATCTTATGAAAATTAAACTTTAGATATCTTATATCTATTTAATTGTTACATTTTTGCTGTCAATCTTCACTTCTGCATTGCCGTAGCATGTCAGGTGCGCCATAGTATTAACTTCTCCGGTTACAGTACTCATGGCCTTTACTGAGGCTTTGCTTACTCCGCTCAAATCTACTGCAGCATTTCTGGCGTTCAGACCGCTTGCATCACATTTGCTTGCCCCTGAGCATTCAACTTTAATTAGTTGTGCGCTTCCGTTAAGATCTGCATCTGATGCTCCGGAAAGTTCTACATTCAGGGAGTTTGATGTTACATCTGTGCGAAGTCTGGAAGCTCCTGACAGTGAACCTGTCATGTCAACCATTGTACCATTCAGATTTGTCATAGAGGCTCCTGAAAGCTCTAGGTTTACCATTTTAAAACTTCCGTTTACAAGCATTTTACCTGCTCCGCTTATATCAGCGTTCAATGATTCAACTGCAAGAGTTGTGTTATCCATAAATGCAGCACCGCTAATCTTGCATGTAACCTTTCCGCCTTTAAACGTTCCCTTTGTTCTTAATTTTGAAGCACCGGAAAGAATCACGGCATCAAGCTTTTTCATTTTGGCATTAACCATCAGCTTAACGCTTTTATCTTTCCACTGTCCAAATCTGTTGATTAGTCCCGCTTTTCTGGCACCTCTCTCATCTATGTCCAGCGTCAGGATACCGCCGTCATCTCTGACAGTAACATAATTTAACCACTCCTTTGAATCTTTTTCTGTGATGACCTGAACAAGGTCAGTGTTACCTTCTTCAACTGTGACTTCAAAAATAGAGCATGCTCTAACTCCGTGTAAATCAGAAACTTTATAACGTTTCATGTAATTTTGTCCAAATACTGAGGACACTGTTAATAGCACGGCGCACGCTGCCAATAAAATCTTTTTCATGCTGTAATGATTTAAATATTTATTATTCTCTTATTTTTTCTTTTGTATGTAATCTTCTAGTTACCACTTAGTTATACTCCAATTACCCAATTGTTTTCTTGTTATTTCCATGTAATTAATTTTGAGTCATCAGGCGAGTTCTGCGCAATGAAAACTTTTACATTTTGCAGCCCCTCCATCTTCTGATTGTAATAGTCTTTAAGTATTTTAAGCTGCTCATCCTTTGATAGTTCAGATGGAATTTGTTCTGACATCGGAATTGCATCCTCCGTAAGGGCAGATACAACACTTTTTACTTGAGCTTGCGTTTCATTGCCAGCATTGCTGCTGGAATTAATGAGGGTGTTACCATAATTCTTTACCTGCTGCATGTAATTATTCTCCATTGCCGTAACATCTGTAATTCCCTGAGGTGAAACCAGTTTTACACTGCCAATTTTATCCTCTTTTAGGATGAATACCAGGCAAATTGCTGTAATTGCAACAGCCGGCGTGGCAAAATACAAAAGAGCTTTTTTTGTAGTGAATCTTCTGGCGGTCTCTGCAAACCATTCTCCTGTAGAGACTAATGCAGCATGCAACCAATTTCTGTTCTTGACAGCTCCTGTAACTTGCTCGCTAGCTGCTTTTTCCGCACGCGCAGCTTCCAGCTTTTTAAGGAATCTCTCCTGGTGTCCTGCAGGGAGTTCTCCATTGTTGAATTGTTCCCTGTTTTTTTCTACAAAATTCTCTAATTCATTATTCTCTTTCATATTCTTGCCCTCCTTATAATTGTTTAATATTAATATCCTTATTTAACTCTTCTGCAATCTTATTTCTGCCCCTCATAAACTGGCTCCTGATTCCGCTCTCCGTTAATCCTGTTATTTGTGCAATCTCTTCATAATCATATCCTTCAAATAGGTGAAGCGATACAACCATTCTGGAACTGCCGGGCAAAGAGAGCAATATCTTTTTTATTTTTCCAACAAGTTTTGAGACTTTTCCATCTCCATCCTCTTCTCCTTCCGGCAGATGCAGGCTTACATCTTTTTCACTCTCCTGCAGCCTTTCATCAGTTTTTATATCTTCCTTTACACTATCGCGATACTTATTCTCCTTCTCCTTTTTTCTGAGCAAATCCACTGATTTTCTCACACATACGCTCTGCAGCCAGCCGCCAATATTGCTGATTTCTTCTTTGCGCGGATGCTTATAGTATTCAATCACAGTGTCCTGCATAACGTCCTCTGCGTCAAATGAGTTTCCAAGTATTCTTAAGCTTGTAAAATACAGGCGTCTGGAATGACTGTTGTAAATCTTCTCTATGTCGGCGGTGTTGCTCATCTCATCGTGCTTCACATGTATGTCGCAGAAGCAGACGTTTTGTTGCAGATTGTGTGCAAAAAATTGCTAAATTTGTAGAGTAAGCAATAGAAACGTCTGAAAATCACCATAAAAATAATAAAAAATTAAAAGATAAAACTATGAATAATTCAATTGCAACTTTTCCTGTTCCCCAGAATGAACCGGTAAAGAATTACGCACCAGGAACTCAAGCTCTTAAAGAACTTGACGCTGAACTAAAGAGACAAAGCAAACAAATTGTAGAAATACCCCTGATTATTGATGGCAAAGAAGTTAAGACCGGAGATATGGGTAAAGTGGTTGAACCTAATGATCACAAGCATGTGATAGCTAAGTATCATAAAGCCGGTGAAAAAGAGGTTAAAATGGCCATTAAAGCAGCAATGAAGGCGCATGAGGCTTGGGGTGAGACAGATTGGAGAGTTAGAGCCTCTATTCTGCTGAAGGCAGGGGAATTAATTGCAGGCAAATACAGAGAGAAAATCAATGCATCAATTATGCTTGGGCAGAGCAAGGATATATTCCAGTCAGAGATAGATCTTTGCGAGCTTGTAGATTTTCTAAGATACAATGCCGCTTTTGCAGGACAGATTTACGCCATGCAGCCAAAACCAGATGCAGGCATGATAAATACTTTGGAATACAGACCATTGGAAGGATTTGTACTTGCAGTTACTCCTTTTAACTTTAGCTCAATTGATTCAAATTTGAATATGTCCCCGGTTATGATGGGCAACACAACTCTTTGGAAACCATCTTCTACCGCATATTTGTCCAACTATTATATTATGCAGGTATTTATGGAGGCCGGTCTTCCTGCGGGAGTTGTAAACTTCCTGCCTGGCAAGGGTTCCGTCATTGGCGGCGTTGCAGTTGCATCTGAGGACCTTGGAGGTATTCACTTTACAGGTTCAAGCTCAACGTTTAACGGACTTTGGAAGAGCGTAGGAATGAACATAGATCATTATAAGACTTTCCCTAGACTTGTTGGAGAGACAGGCGGAAAAGATTTCATCTTTGTTCATAAGAGTGCTGATGCTGACGCAGTTGCAAATGCTGCGTTCTGCGCTTCATTTGGATATGCCGGACAAAAATGCTCTGCATGCAGCAGAATGTATTGCCCTAAATCATTGTGGGATACCGTTTTGAAAGGAATTAAGAAACGCATCGGAGAAGCAAAAGTCGGAGGCATCATGGATCACAACAATGCAGTAAATGCAGTTATTGATGAGGCTTCATTTGATAAAATTGCAGCCGCAATTGAATTTGTAAAGAAGGCAAAAGATGCAAAGATTGTTGCAGGAGGAAAGCATGACAAGAGCGTTGGATACTTTATTTATCCTACTGTAATTGAGACTTCTAACCCTCATTTCAAGACTATGGAAGAGGAGCTGTTCGGTCCTGTTCTTACAGTTTATGTTTATGATGATAACAAGCTTGACCAGACACTTGCACTTTGCGAGAGCACTTCTCCTTACGGTCTTACAGGTTCAGTATTTGGAAATGACCGTCTTGCTTGTGATGAGATTTGCCGCAAGCTTAGATATTGCGCCGGCAACTTCTACATCAATGATAAGACAACTGGTGCAGTTGTTGGCTATCAGCCATTTGGAGGTTCAAGAGCATCCGGTACAAATGATAAGGCCGGCAGCATGCTTAACCTTCTAAGATGGGTTACCGTTCGTTCAATTAAGGAGGTTTTAGTTCCTCCTACAAATTGGAAGGGAACAATTTAATATCTGTCGCGACAGATATTTTAAAGAGGATTCTAATTCTAAAAATATTATGACAAAATCAGTACATCAACTTCACAAAGAGGCAATGGTTGTTGACACTCATTGTGACACTCCGCTCCGTCTTGCTGACGAGCACGCAGACCTTGGCGTTAGAGGAACAGAGGGACATAATGACTTTGTGAGGATGAAAGAAGGCGGCGTAGACGTCTCATTCTATGCTATTTACACTTCCGGAAAATTAACTCCGGATGAATCTACACGCAGAGCTTTGCAGCTGATTGCTCTTACAAGAGATGCAATTGATGCCAATCCGGATAAAGTCGGATTTGCAACTACCGTTCGCAGGGCCAGAGAGTTAAAGGCTCAGGGCAGGGGAGCTATCATGTTTGGAATGGAGAATGGTTCTCCAATTCAAAACGACATGTCTTTGCTGCATGAATTTTATCGCCTGGGTATCAGGTATATAACTTTGAGCCACGCATACAATAATCAGATTTGTGATTCATGTGCTCCAAAAGAGAAGACATGGCACGGTCTGAGTCCATTTGGAAAAAAGGTTGTTGCAGAGATGAACCAGCTTGGTATTATGGTTGACTGCTCACATATTTCTGATGAGTCATTCTATGATTGCCTGAAGTATTCCAAAGCTCCGTTTGTTGCTACACACTCCTGCTGCAGAGCACTTTCCAATCATCCAAGAAACATGACAGATAAGATGATTAAAGACCTTGCTCATGCCGGAGGCGTTATACAAATTAATTTTTATCCTGCATTTATCAGCAAAGAGTATGCAGACCAGTTCTGGGATTTAGCTGATATTTACGAGGATGCGCAGAAGGCATATTGGAAGAGCGGCAAAAAAGGAAAGAAAGAAGTTGCAGCTTTCCGTCTTGCAGAGAAGAACATTTTAAAAATAAAGAGACCTACAGTTAAAGATTTGGTAGACCATATAGATCACGTTGTAGATTTAGTTGGAACAGACCATGTGGGACTTGGTTCAGACTTTGACGGAATAGAGACAACACCTGTTGGACTGGAGGATATCTCTAAGATGGAGAATATCACCAAAGAGCTGGTTGCCAGAGGCTACACAGAAACTGATGTTAAGAATATCCTTGGTGAAAACTTGCTAAGAGTTTTAACTCAGGTAGAAGATTTGGCATATACGTTTTAGTCTGCGGGCCAAATGTTATTAAATAAAAAAGAGCCGGATTTTTCCGGCTCTTTTTATTTGCTTAAACTTCCTTGAAGTCCTATTTTTTTAGCTTATTTTCTGGCTCCATCAAACCGGCCTTTTTCAAAATTTTATCCAACGCGGTAACCATATCCCAGCGGTCATGGTCATTGCGGTTTTCAAACACAAGGACCGTAAGATTTGCACTAGGGAAGAATGCTTCATAAATTTGGAAGCCTCCGTTATCTCCTGTATGATAGACTTTTAAGGGAAATCCAGGTTGCTGCTCTATGAACCATCCGTAACCATAATATGTGTTTGGCCTGTTTTGATAATCGCAGTATTTGCTCCCGGAAATTTTGGTTACAGGAGATTGTGCCTCTGCTTTAATTTTTGGAGAAATAATCTTGTTATCTCTTAGGGCTTTTATCCAATTTACAAACTGATGCGTAGAGGTGTAAATTCCGCCGTCGGCTTTGGTTGCAAAGAAAGATTCTTCTCCGTAATCATATTCATGGAACTTCTTAGCTGCCTCTTTAGCCTCCGGAGTATCAGTTACATAGCCGTGAGCCATGTGAGGAATTTTTCTGTCCGGTTCAAAATAAACAGTGCTGTCCATCCCGGCCGGGACAAAGATATTATCATGCATATATTGCTCAAACGGTTCTCCGCTTATCTTCTCTATAAAAAGGTAAAGCAGCTGGAAGGTTGGGTTAATATACTCATACTGAGTGCCCGGCGTAAAATGCAGACTATCCAGGTTCTTCATGTATTCAATGGACTGCATATCGGTTGCCTTAAGCACAAACTCTCTATCATCACGCGGACGCGCATCAGGAATTCCGGAAGAGTGAGACATTAAATTTGCAATTGTAATTGCAGTAAATGGAGCTCTTTTCGGAGGAAGATATGGCAGCGCCTTTGGTGTAACATCATAGATACTCTTGTGAATATCAAGTAGTTTCTGGTCATCCATTTTTAGTATTGCTACTGCTGAAAATTGTTTTGAGCAAGATGCTATATTAAAAAATGTATTACCGTCAATTTTAGATGAATCCTCATAATTTGCGATTCCGTATCCTTTATCAAATATGATGGAATCACCCTTCATAATAAGTACGGCTCCTCCCGGATTTGTAAACTTCGGATTTTCATTTCCGTCAACTGAATAGTGCGCAGTAAACAGAGAATCAACTTCATCCATTGCTACGGCAACTTTGTCTTTATTTGCTTTCTTTCCGCAGGAGACCATAACTAATAATGTTAATAGAGTTAATGAACTAAAATACAAGCATTTATACAGTGCGTAAAAAGGTTTCTTGTTGTTCATAATATATGTTTTGTTTATTTTCTTTTTAGGTCCCGACAGTTTTAGATCAATTCTCTCTGCATACATAATCTGAAAAAGTCCAGAGCGCCGGATGCAAATCTTTTAATATTTACAGCACGAGTATTTCTGAAAGCCTTTGTCATTGTAACTGTACCTTTTGGACCTGATGCTGCAATCCACAGAGTACCAAGTGGTTTCTCTTTTGTTGCTCCGCCAGGTCCGGCAATTCCTGATGTTGCAATTGAGTACGTAGTGTTCAATCTCTTTCTTACCCCCTCCGCCATCTCTCTGACACACTGTTCGCTAACCGCTCCGTATGTATCAAGAATTTTTTTGCTCACGCCAAGAACTCCCATCTTTATGCTGTTATCATAAGAAATAACGCTGCCGTAAAAATATCTGCTGGCTCCTGGAACTGAGGTAATTAAGTGCGCAAGGAAACCTCCTGTACAAGATTCTGCAGTTGAGATAGTTGCCTTCTTCTTCAACAACATTTTTCCTATTACTTCATAAGGGGCTTCTCCATCAAAACTGTAAATAGCATCACCAAGAATTTTAGACAGAGAGGCGGAGTATTTTTTCAACTCTTTCTCTCCCTCTTTCTGGGTTGTTCCATAAATTGAGAGCCTTAGTCTAACTCCAAGAATAGGGTCAGGCAAGTATGCAAGATGAAGATTTTTTGGAAGCGCATCCTCCCATTTTTCTATTTTCATAGCCAGGGAAGACTCCGGAATTCCCATTGTGCTGATTGTCTTGTGAAATATATCATCAAGCTTGTAATGCTCTTTTATAGAGGCAATTATATTTGGCAACGCATGCTCCGTTTCAAATGGTACGCCAGGCATGGAGAACAGAAGATTTTTTCTTCCGTACTTGCTTTTAGGGAAAGCAAATTGCATAATCGGAGCGGTGCCCACTCTGTTTGGAATTACCGTACAGGTCTCAGGAACAGAAGCCTGGAGCTTGTTGATTTCCAGCATCTGCACTCCGCGCGCAGTAAGAATTCTTTCAATAATATCAAATTGCTCCTTATTGCGGACATCTTTCTTGCTTCCGCTTAACTCACCTAAAATTTTTTTTGTGATGTCATCCTTGGTCGGTCCAAGTCCTCCTGTAACTATCACAACTTCAGTAGTTTTAAGGCATTTTTCTATGAATGTGAGGATGTCTTTGCGGTTATCTCCGCAGGTGACCATGGAGTTTACTTTTACTCCTATTTTATTTAATTGCACTGCAATCATTGATGAGTTTGTGTCCACAACCTGGCCAATTAAAAGCTCATCTCCAATTGTACATATAGATGCTGTAACCATTTTATATATTATTTGTCCTGCAAGATTTTTCCTGCAGCTCATTTACTTCATATTCTTAACAAGGTACTTGTTAATTTTTTTTACAAAGCTTGGTCCGTTGTAAATAAAGCCGCTATATACTTGAACCAGAGAGGCTCCGGCATCCAGCATCTGCTTTGCCTGCTTAGGCGTCATGACACCTCCGCTTGCAATAATAGGGAGCGTTCCTTGTGTTTTGCGCGCAATGTATTCAACAAATGCCAGGCTCTTTTTAAATAGGGGAGCTCCGCTTAGTCCGCCATTTCCTATGTCATCCAATGTTTTATTTTCCGTCTTAAGCCCGTCTCTGCTAATTGTTGTGTTTGTGGCAATTACACCGTCGAGACCTGAAACAAGAATTGTATCAATTATCTCATCCAGCTGAGTATAAGGAATATCGGGAGAAACTTTAAGAAGGATAGGGCGGTACTCATCGTACATTCTGCGCAGCTCCAGAAGTCTGTCTATAATCTCCGACAAATTTGTTGCATCCTGCAACTTGTAAAGGTCCTTAACATTTGGACATGAGACGTTTAGCGCAATGTAGTCCACTATATCGTAAAGGTATTCAAAGCAAATTTCATAATCTTTGGACGCTTCCTCTACCGGAGTATCTTTCCCTTTTGTGATGCTTCCTCCTATTATGCAATTTGGATGATGCTTTTTGATGAATGAAACCGCATGTTTGACCCCCTTGTTGTTTATACCCATCCTGTTTATAATGGCCTCATCCTTAGGGATTCTAAAGCATCTTGGCTGTGGATTTCCGGGCTGTGCTTTTGGCGTTAAGGACCCAATTTCTATAAACCCAAATCCAAAATCCGCCATATCATTATAGACATCGCCGTTTTTGTCAAAGCCGGCGGCAAGTCCTATTGGGTTCTTAAAAGTGACTCCAAATACCTCTTTTTCCAGCTTGGGGTTTTTATAATTAAACAGCATCCGCACGCATGCTCTGGCCAGTGGTATGTCCCTTAGCATTTTAAGACCGTCAACGACAAGGTCATGTATCCTCTCCGGCTGCATTGTAAACAGCAGCGGCCTTATAAGTTTATACATTTCAATTTAAAATTTGTGCGGTGACAAATTTACTCAATTCTTCTCGTACTCATCAAATGAATTATCGGAGTAGAGCAAAATTACTTTTTTTAGCTCTTTTGTTTCCCCTGCGGGAGTCAAGGTGGCCCCGTTTACGCGATTCTCAGAGGGTTGTGATGCATGCTTTTCAGCTGCAGCTTTCTCATTTACAATTTGTTGCAGCATTTTCATCTTTGCCTGCATTTCTTGCTTTTCTCTCTCCTTTTTTTGAGCTTCCTGCCTGGCTATTATGTTATCATTTGTAGCTCCCGACAGCTTATTTGATTGATTTGCAGCAGGTTGAGCTGAAACAGGAGCTGTCCTTGCAGGTTGGGCTGCTTGCTGCGGCTGTGCTTGTTGAGAATGGGGAGCCGGCTGCTGTTGGTTTTGCGGCTGAGTAAAATCTGAGTCAACAGGGAAATCGTCATCTGCTTTTTCAAATCCAAAAAGGTCTGATTTGTTGCCGTCAAAATTTTCCGGCTCTCCGCTTTCTGAATTTTCCGATGAATTTTGCTCCCCGTCTTTATCCTTTGAAATCACGTCGCCTCTGAAATTTTTTTGCAGATTCCGGTAGGGTTGACCCTCTCCGGTAAGCAACCAATCTATATTCAAATTCGGCAATTTTGTCAGTAGTCCGTGGATTACTTCATAGCTTGGATTGTTGCGTCCGCCAAGAATATTAGATAGGGTGGAACGTTGAATTCCCAGTATAGCGGCAAGCTGAGCCGCTGATAATTTTTCCAGGTTGAGAATGGTTTGAAAACGCTCTTTCATCTTTGTAAACTTTAATTACTACAAATTTAAACAATATTTTGTGAATTGTAAAATATTATTGCTGTTCATTCTTGTGTACACATTTGTGAACACCTTGCGTACCTCTTTCCAAATCCCTTTTGCAGATATCTGTAAAGCTTATTACGCAAATGCATCCAAATTTAAAGATGTAATTTAAGTTAAATTATTTATATTATTATTAATCAGCATTTTATGTAATTATTTTTGAGCTAAAATCATTTAATTACGCATTTTTTCAAAAAAATAAGACAAAATTATTTTAAATTAAACTTTAGGTAAATTACATTAAATTACATAATATCAGTATGTTATAAATTTATAAAATTTAAAATAAAAAAAAGTTATACTCCGCAATTGTTTACGTGATGAGAACTGCGCAAAAGTTCATTTTTGTGTACATTTTTGTGAACTTAGGCTGTTCAAACTTGCAAAATATTTAAATACGAAAATTGCGTATTTTCAACGATTTCATCTTAACCTAACATTTCATTACCTTTGCAAGAAAATTTGAGAATTGAGGCCAAAAATTAAAATAGCAGATTTCACCTACTCTCTCCCTGAGGAGAGAATTGCCAAGTATCCGCTGGCAGAACGTGACAGTTCCAAGCTGTTGGTATTTAGAAAAGATAAAATCAAAGATGATAACTTTTTTAATCTAGATAGATACCTTCCGGATAACTCTTTTATGGTTTTTAATAACACAAAAGTTGTCCCGGCCAGGCTCCATTTTCGCAAACCTACGGGCGCCGTCATTGAGATCTTATGCCTGAATCCAACCTCTCCGAAAGACTATGTGATGTCTTTTGCAAGCGTTGGAAGCTGTGAATGGAATGTTGTTCTTGGTAATGCAAAGCGTTGGAAAGATGGAGATATCCAGTTTATTGCTGATGTCGGGGGAGTCAATTTGAGGGCTGAACTTGTTAAGAAAGGGGATGAAAAAGGCTCTGTTGTTAAGTTTAAATGGGATACAAATGACACATTTTCAGAGGTTTTGGATATGTGCGGGCAGGTGCCTATCCCTCCTTATTTAAATAGGAAGACAGAATCTATAGACAAAACCCGCTATCAAACTATCTATGCTAAGATTGAGGGTTCTGTAGCGGCTCCTACCGCCGGACTCCATTTTACGGACAGAGTGCTTAAATCTCTTGATAATAAGGGAATTAAGAGGGATAATGTATGTCTTCATGTTGGCGCCGGCACATTTATTCCCGTAAAGAGCGAGTTTATAGCTGACCACAATATGCATACTGAGCCATTTTCTGTATCCCGACAGTTCCTTGCTGACCTTGCCGCTCTGCGGCCGGAAGAGAAGGTGATATCTGTCGGGACTACAACAACCAGAACACTTGAATCATTGTATTTTATTGGTGTTCAGTGTATTGAAGCTGAAATAGCTGTTTCAGGCCTAAACGGAGGGTTAAAACCCTTAAAAGGCTTTTCTCCGGAAGTTGTGGGGCAATGGACACCTTATGATAGAGAGTATGGATATACGTTAAAAGAGTCTATAGGGGCTATTATCAGATACTTAGATGCAAACAACCTGCAGCGTCTGGTTGCGGGTACTTCTATTATTATAGTACCGGGGTACAAATTTCATGTAATTGATATTCAAATTACAAATTTTCACCAGCCTCAAAGTACTCTTCTTCTGCTGATTGCAGCAATAATAGGAGACGGATGGAAAGATGCATACAAACATGCGCTGGAGAATGGTTATCGTTTTTTGAGCTATGGTGATAGCTGCCTGCTCTTTAGAAACTGATGGTTTTTCTGAATTTGTAAATTAAAGAGCGATTGAGGTTTAAATTATTACCTTTGCTCTGCAAAACAAAACAGCGTCCCGCCAGCAGGCGGACACTCCTAATGAAATGGATTTAAGCAAGTTTGACGGCATAAGGCCATATAATGATTCTGAGGTCCACCCGGCGGTGGAGAGAATTGCGGCCAACCCTTTTATAAAAGATATTGCGGAGTTTCTTAAAATTGCTAATAAAGAGGAACTTAGAAAGGTTCTCCTGTCATGTTATTCTGTAGATGATTTTCAGGACAGAATAATGGCCATGGTTGTTTCTCTTATCTTGAAAGGGACAGCGGATAAGCTGACTTTCAACGGATTGCATTATTTTGACGCAAACCGTACGCATGTAATCATAACAAACCATCGCGATATTGTACTGGATTCCGCTATAATTCAGCTGATTCTGCACAATCATAAGATTAAGACTACGGAAATGGCCGTGGGTGATAATCTTATTTCATCCCAGTTCATTGAGGATATCGCCCGTTCCAACAAGATGATAAAAGTCATCAGAACTACTTCTCCCAGAGAGGTTTACAATACATCCAAGATTCTTTCTGAATACATTAGGTATAAGGTGGCAGGCCAAAGGAGTTCTATTTGGATTGCACAGCGCAACGGCCGCACAAAAGACGGAATTGACTTAACGGAGCAGGGGCTGCTTAAGATGCTGGATATGAGCGGAAGCGGAGATTTTGTAAAAGATATGGAAGCTCTTGACATTTTGCCCGTTGCAATTTCCTATGAGTATGAGCCTTGTGATGCATTCAAAACGCATGAGCTTTATGTCTCACGCAGGCAGAAATATGTGAAAGGAGAAGATGAAGATTATAATAGCATCCTAACCGGGCTTACTCAGTGGAAGGGGAATATTCATTTTGAATTTACAGAGCCGGTTCTTCCAAAAGAAGTTGAGTATTGTGCTCAATTTACTAAAAATGAGCGCTTCCAAGAGCTTGCAAAAATTATTGACAAACAGATTCATCGCACATACAGGCTGTGGCCCAACAACTACATTGCCGCAGATTTGCTGGCTGCAGAAGCAGGCAGTTCGCAGGCTGGCAATTCAGCCGCAGGCAAATATTCCTCTCATTACACTCCTGAACAAAAGGCTCATTTTGAAGAATATGCAGCCAAACAGCTAAGTACGCTGGAGGGAGATGCAGCAGAGCTGAGGGAAATCTTCCTGGGCATTTACGCCAATCCTGTCAAATCACAGGAGAAGTAACCTTGCTCAGAGTTATTTTATTCCATGAATGACTTGCAAAAAAGACATAAAAAAAAGCCGCTTGAAAAAGCGGCTTTTATATTGACAATTAGGCTGTTACTTACTATAATCATAAAAGCCCTTTCCAGTCTTTCTACCAAGAAGACCTGCACGTACCATCTTCTTAAGAAGTGGATGTGGACGATACTTGCTGTCTCCGTATTCATTGTAAAGAACCTCCATGATTGCAAGGCAAACATCCAAGCCAATCAAGTCACCTAACTCTAGAGGTCCCATTGGATGGTTAGCTCCAAGCTTCATAGCCGCATCAATCTCATCGCGTGATGCAACTCCGTCTGCAAGGATTCCAACTCCCTCATTTACAAGAGGAATAAGGATTCTGTTTACAACAAATCCCGGAGCCTCGTTAACGCTTACAGGAGTCTTTCCAACAGCCTTTGCAATCTCAATTGCCTTATCATGAACTTCTTTGGAAGTTAGCTGGCCGCTGATAACTTCAACTAGTTTCATAAGCGGAACCGGATTGAAGAAGTGCATTCCAACTACATTTTGAGGACGAGTTGTGAATGATGCAATTTCTGTGATTGACAAAGAGGAAGTATTTGTAGCAAGAATAGCTTCTGGTTTGCAAACCTTATCAAGTGTCTGCCAAATCTCTTTCTTTGTTGCCATATCCTCTGCAACTACCTCAATTACAAGATCTGCGTCTTTAAGATCCTCATACTTCATAGTATCGGTAATCTTAGCAAGGATGCTGTCTTTTACGGCAGCTTCCATCTTTCCTTTTTCTACGCTTCTTGTAAGGAATTTTTCAATGGCTTTATGAGCCCTGCCCAGTGAAGCTTCACTGCGCCCTTTTAGTAAAACGTCATGGCCGGCGGTGGCAAATGCCTGAGCAATGCCATGTCCCATTGTACCGTTACCAACTACTGCAACTTTCATATTTATAAGTATTTAAAGTTAAACTATATGTAAATTTTCTTGCTTGTTCTACGCAAAGTTAGGCATAAAACAAACATGTTATATTTTTATCCCGACAGTTATTTCTTTTTCCACTCTGCAGGCCTCTTCTCAAAAAATGCCTTCATTCCCTCTTTCTGGTCCTCAGTGGAGAAGCAAAGAGCAAACAAATCATTCTCCAAAGCAATAGCTGAATCTATATCTGTCTGCATTCCTTTGTTTATAGCTTCTTTGCTGTATTTCAATGCAATAGGGGCGTTCTTTGCAATTTGGGCTGCCATGGCATATGCCTCGTTCATAAGAGCTTCCGGCTCTACTACTTTGTTAACCAAGCCAATGCGGTATGCTTCATCTGCGGTAATAGGTTTTGCGGTATAGATAATTTCTTTTGCCTTGCCAAGACCTACTATTCTTGGAAGTCTCTGAGTTCCAGAGAATCCTGGAGTTATTCCAAGTCCGGTTTCAGGCTGCCCAATCTTAGCTTTGTTAGATGCAATCCTAATGTCGCAGGCCATTGCAAGTTCGCAGCCTCCGCCAAGTGCGAAACCGTTAATTGCGGCAATAACAGGCTTATCCAGATTTTCTATTTTTCTGAATACTGCAGAACCTTGAACTCCAAAGGCTTTGCCCTCAGTAGCGTTCATGGTGCTCATTTGTGAAATGTCCGCTCCGGCCACAAAAGCTCGTCCCTCACCGGTAATGACAACAACTGAAACTCCGTCATTTGCAGCAATTTCCGTGAATGCTGCGTCCAGCTCTGATAGAATGGTTGAATTTAGGGCATTCATGGCCTCCGGATTATTAATCTTTACCGTGCAGATTTTATCCTTTACTTCTACTATTAGTTTTGTGTAGTTCATGATAGTATAATTTAATTCTTTTTATCTTCTTGATTTTTAGTGGCATTGTTCATTGTAACATCCATGTGCGGATAAGGAAAGCTTAATCCTGCTTTTGGAAATTCTGCGTAAACTTTTTCCGTGACGTAAGCCATGGCTGTATAATAATCATCTGTCTTTACCCAGCCTCTTCCGGCAATATCCACTGAACTCGCGCTAAGGTTGTTTATGAATGCGGAAGGAGCTTCCGGCGCATCCTCCTTCATGATTTGAGGACAGCTCTTTATAATGTTGATTAACAACTCTTTAGCTTTATCAGCATCATCTCCGTAGGTTATTCCAATTATCCAGTCGCATCTTCTTGTGCCCATCTCAGAATAGTTATTTATTATTCCGTTGAAAAGCGCGCCGTTAGGAAGAATTATTTTCTTATTGTCAGGCGTAGTCATGTGCGTTGATATAATTTCAATAGCAGAAACTGTTCCTATAAATCCTTCCGCCTCAATCATGTCGCCAACCTTGAATGGCTTGAATATCAAAATCATGACGCCTCCTGCAAAGTTCTGTAAAGTTCCAGACAGGGCCATGCCTATTGCAAGTCCGGCACCTCCCAGCAAGGCAACAAAAGATGTTGTGTCAACGCCAAGAGTATCTATCGTGACTATTATTAAAATCAGTGTAAGCAAGATACTTACGGTGCTTAGCACAAAAGAGGACAGCGACGGGTCAACGTTTTTCTTTGTGAAGATTCTGCGGGTGATATTTTTGATTTTCTTAATCAGCCATGCTCCTATCAAATATATTGCAATGGCTGCAAGTATCTTAGTGCCAAGGTTTAGTCCTTTGTCAGTAATGAAGGAAAAAATCTGGCTGGTATTCATGTGGGAGACGCTGTCGACGGTGGATTTTATGCCCATCGCGTTAGGCAGAAGGGAATCTGCCTTTGCTGCGGCTGCCTGTGTTGTTTGTTGTGCTTGAGCAGCAAGCTTTTGCGCGTCTTCCGCAACATCGGTCCCAAGAAAAGCTATCAGATAATTGAAAAGTGTAATCATATACTCAAATTAGTTATACTTTCTCCCAAAATGGCAGTTTGGACTCTCTCTAACAACTGCGTTTGCAAATTTACCAAAAAAAAGCCCTTTTTGCCCCCTTTAAAGCGCAAAATATTATTCACATTCAAATGTTTATAAAATATAACAAGGTTGTTATATTTTGTATCACATTTTTTGTTATATTTGCAAGCCGCCTAAGGTATGGGCAGACGATTCTGCAGATACTGTGCGGCGGAAAAAAAGATTGAATAATAGAGTCTAAAAGAAATAATTAATAATTTAAACTTTTTGTATATGAACAAAAGAATTTCATTACAGGATGCCGTTTCTAAGATTAAGGACGGTATGACAGTTATGGTTGGCGGATTCCTATCTGCCGGTTCTCCTCTAGATATCCTTGAGGCTCTCTCAAAGACAGGAGTTAAAGATCTTACAATCATTTCCAATGATACTGCATATCAGGGAATTGGAAATGGTAATCTAATTGGTAATCACAAGGTTTCTCATCTTCTTGCTACTCACATCGGAACAAATCCTGATACTGCAGCTCAGATGAATGCAGGTGAACTTAAAGTTGAATTCTGCCCTCAAGGCACTCTTGCAGAGAGAATTCGCTGCGGCGGCTGCGGACTTGGCGGTGTTCTTACAACAACAGGTCTTGGAACTGTTATGGAGTTTGAGCAGGATGGCAAGACTCCTAAGCAGAAAGTTACTGTTGACGGAAAGACTTATATTTTGGAGAGACCACTTCACGCAGATGTAGCTCTTATTGGAGCAACAGTTGCTGATGAACTTGGAAACTGCTCATACGTAGGTACTTCCCAAAACTTCAACCCTCTAATGGCAACTGCAGCTGATGTAGTTATCGTTGAGGCTGAGAAGATTGTTCCTGCCGGAACTTTCAAACCAGAAGAGATTATAACTCCTTCTCTTTATGTAACTTATCTATATCAATCTAGCAACAAGCTTCAGAAAGTAAGAGAGTAATTCTTACATAAGAGGCTATAAATAAAAGAAATACAATGGTAAAGAAATCACTTATAAGATTGAGAATGGGCGGAGAGGATGCTCATTACGGCGGCGGACTTGTAGACGGAGCACACATGCTTAAGCTATTTGGAGACGTTGCTACAGAACTGTTAATTATTAATGACGGTGATGAGGGACTTTTCAAAGCTTATGATAATGTGGAGTTTATAGCTCCGGTTCATGCAGGCGATTATATTGAGGCTACAGGTGAAATTACACATGTCGGCAACACATCACGTAAAATGGTGTTTGAGGCAAAGAAGGTAATTGCTCCTCGTCCCGATGTATCTGACTCAGCAGCAGATGTTTTGGCAGAGCCAATTTTAGTTTGCAAGGCTAGCGGAACTTGCGTTGTTCCTGCAAAGTGCCAGAGAAAAAACAATAAATAATCTGTCGGGACCTTTATTATCACGACGGTAATTTTTAAGAAAATGGAAAAATTAATTATAACAAATTGTGTGAGCGGTGCAGAAGTTACAAAAGAGAATAACCCTGCAGTGCCTTATACAGTAGATGAATACGTAAGAGAAGCCAAGAGCGCTTACGAGGCCGGAGCCAGCATCATTCACCTTCATGTAAGGTATGATGACGGAAAGCCGACTCAGGATAAGGCCAGGTTTAAGGTAATTATGGATGCTATCAGAAAGGCTTGCCCTGATGTTATCATTCAACCTTCTACGGGCGGTGCCGTCGGCATGACAAACGACGAGCGTCTTCAGCCAACTGAACTTAATCCGGAAATGGCTACACTTGACTGTGGCACAATGAATTTTGGAGGCGATGATGTTTTTGAAAATACAGAAAACACCATTAAATATTTTGGTCAGAAGATGATTGAAAGAGGCATCAAACCTGAGTGCGAAGTTTTTGACAAGAGCATGATTGAGATGTGCATCCGCCTTGCAAAGAAGGGATATGTAAAATCTCCTATTCATTGGGATTTTGTTATGGGAGTTAACGGAGGAATTGGAGGAGATATTAGAGACTTCACATTCCTTGCAGGCTCAATACCAGCAGGTTCCACTTATACCGTAGCCGGAGTAGGACGTTATGAATTTCCTCTTGCAGCAATGGCAATTATTCACGGAGGCCATGTAAGAGTTGGCTTTGAGGATAATGTTTATCTATCCAAAGGAGTACTTGCAAAGAGCAACGGAGAGCTTGTGGCTAAAGTTGTACGTCTTGCAAAAGAGTTTGGAAGAGAGATTGCAACACCTGCAGAAGCACGTCAGATACTGGGACTTGCACCGCTAAAGAAATAACGGAGAAGCCCCATATTTTTTTGAAATCAAATAACAATTAAACAAATAATAACATTTAAAACATTAAGTTTTATGCAAAAGAAAGGTAACAAGTACGGAACACACAGAGTTATCTCACCAAAGGGTGTGCTTCCACAGCCAGCTGATAAGATTGACAACAACATGGATGAAATCTATGATAATGAAATCCTTATCAACGTTCAAACATTAAATATTGATTCTGCTTCATTTACAGATATTTCCACAAGAGCAGGCGGCGACAAGAAGAAGATTGCCGAGATTATGATGGACATCGTAGCTAAACAAGGCAAACACCGCAATCCTTGGACTGGTTCAGGTGGAATGCTTCTTGGCAAAGTTGAGAAGATTGGTGATGCTCTTAAAGGCAAAATTGATCTTAAGGTTGGAGATAAGATTGCGACATTGGTTTCTCTTTCTCTTACCCCTCTTAGAATTGACAAGATTAAAGAGATTCGCGCTGACGTTGACCAAGTAGATATTGAAGGAAAAGCAATTCTATTTGAGAGCGGAATTTATGCTAAAATCCCGACAGATCTTCCTGAGAAACTGGCTCTTTCTGCTCTTGACGTTGCAGGTGCTCCTGCACAGACAGCTAAGCTGGTTAAACCGGGCGATACAGTTCTTATCATTGGCGCTGGCGGAAAGAGCGGAATGCTTTGCTGCTATGAGGCTAAGAAGAGAGCAGGCGTTACAGGTAAAGTTATTGGACTATGCCACAGCGAGAAGAGTGCTAAGAGACTAGAGGATCTTGGCTTCTGCGACGTTGTATTCACAGCTAATGCAACTCAGCCTGTTCCGGTATTGGAGAAGATTGAAAAACTTACCAACGGTAAGCTTTGCGATGTTACTATCAATAACGTAAACATCAATGACACAGAGATGACCAGCGTTCTTTGCACAAAGGATGACGGCGTTGTATATTTCTTCTCTATGGCTACAAGCTTTACAAAAGCAGCTCTTGGCGCAGAGGGCGTTGGCAAAGATGTTACTATGATTATCGGCAACGGTTACACTAAGGGCCATGCGGAGATTACTTTGCAGGAACTTAGAGAGTGCCCTAAGTTGAGAAAAGTTTTCACTGAACTATATGCTTAATTTTTAACTGGTTATGGCAGCTAAATATTCAAACGTTTCCAGAAGAAAAGAGTTGTTCCCAAAGGTTACAGATGCCGAGTGGAATGACTGGCACTGGCAGGTCAAAAACAGAATAGAAACTTTAGAAGATCTTAAGAAATACATTAAGCTTTCTAAAGAGGAGCAAGAGGGTATCAAAGAGTCTTTGAAGACTTTGAGAATGGCCATCACTCCTTACTATTTAAGTTTGATTGACCCTAACAATCCAGAAGATCCTGTTAGAAAGCAGTGCATACCAACAATTTATGAGACTCATAAATCTGTCGGCGACCTGCTTGATCCGCTGCATGAAGATATAGATTCTCCTGTTCCTGGATTAACACACCGTTATCCGGATAGAGTTCTTCTTCTTATAACTGACATGTGCTCAATGTATTGCCGTCACTGCACCCGCAGAAGATTTACGGGTCAGACAGATAAGGCAAACTCTATGGACAATGTGCAGAAGGCTATTGAATATATCAGAAATACTCCTCAGGTTAGAGACGTTCTTCTTTCCGGCGGAGATGCTTTGATGGTTTCTGATGAGAGACTTGAGTCTATCATCAAAGAGCTTCGTACAATTGACCACGTTGAGATTATCAGAATCGGAACCAGAACTCCGGTTGTTTGCCCTCAGAGAATTACTCCTGAGCTTTGCAACATGCTTAAGAAATATCATCCAATTTGGTTGAATACGCACTTTAATCATCCTCAGGAAGTTACAGCTGAGTCAGCTGCTGCTTGCGCAAGACTTGCAGATGCCGGTGTTCCATTAGGAAACCAGTCTGTTCTCCTAAGGGGCATCAATGATTGCGTAAACATCATGATGAAACTTGTGCATGAGCTTGTAAAGATGAGAGTTAGACCATATTACATTTATCAGTGCGATTTGTCCATGGGTCTTGAACACTTCAGAACTCCTGTAAGCAAGGGCATTGAGATAATGGAAGGTCTAAGAGGACACACCAGCGGATTTGCAGTTCCTACTTTTGTAATTGATGCGCCGGGCGGCGGAGGAAAAACTCCAATCATGCCTAACTATATAATTTCCATGGCTCCCGGAAAGGTTGTCCTTAGAAATTATGAGGGCGTTATTACAACCTATACAGAACCGACAGACTACAAAGACGAGAAGTGCAATTGCAAGTATTGCAAGGAGAAGCACGAGTGCGAGGGCGTCGTAGGTCTTCTGGAAGGCAAAGGTATGTCTATTGAACCAGCTCATCTAGAGAGAGTTGAGAGGGCAAAGAGACGCGGAGCCGTAAAAAAGTAATTGTACCGCATTATGTCTTTCATAGGTGAAATAACAAAATACAAAAGCCTCTCTATTGTGGGGCTGGAGAAGAATACCGGGAAGACAGAATGTTTGAATTTTATCCTGAAAAGGTTGCCGCCGCAATGTAAGGTGGCGGTAACCTCAATTGGGATAGATGGGGAGAGCAAGGATCAGGTGACCGGAACGGCCAAGCCTGAGATAGCATTGAGAGAGGGGATGTATTTCTCTACTGCTGAGGTATTTTACAGGTCACGACAGCTATTAAGTGAACTAGTGGAGATTACAAATGAGAGAAGTTCTTTGGGAAGAATTGTTACCGCAAAAGTTTTGATAGGGGGGAAGATTTTGCTTAGCGGACCTTCATCAGCTGCGTCATTAAGACGCTGGGTTGCAGGGGTTAATAAGTTTAACGTAAATCTTACAATAATAGATGGAGCGTTATCCAGGCTAAGCAGCGCATCTCCGGCTGTGAGCGAGAGTCTGGTTTTAACAACGGGAGCTGCTTATTCCGTTAATATGGATAGGCTTGTGCGGAAAACAAAATTCATTGTAGAACTTGTAGGGATTAAAAAAGCGGAAGAGTCTCTGAGAGAGACTTTTCTGGAGATTGAAAAAGGTGTGTGGGGATTGAGCCGCCAGGGGAAGCTGATAGATTTTAAAGTTGCATCTTCCCTTACCATAGACAAAATACAGGGTAGTCTTACAAAAGATTGCAAAGCTGTTTTTGTTGCGGGCGCGCTGACTGACAGGTTTCTGAACATGATATCAGATTCCAGGGAAGTCAAAGAAATTGTACTGCTGGTCAGGGACTTTACAAAGATTTTTGTAACAGAAGAGGCCTACAGATTGTTCATGAAAAGGGGGGGGAGGATAGAGGTCCTTCAAAAGAGCAGGCTGATTGCCGTTTGTGTTAATCCAACGTCTCCGCGCGGAATTGTACTTGATTCCGATTTGCTGTGCGCTAAATTGCATGAGGCAATACAAGTTCCTGTATATGACATTGTTAAGAATAAAGATAAAGTATAGATATATTTTGTTGCAAGAGGGGATAGAGTAAAATTTTAAGTATGCTTTTTAAGAGTTTTTTAGATAGTCCTTGCGGATTCAGGTTTATGTTTGATTCTCTGCAGTTGCAAAGCAGCTGCGGCAGAAGCAAATTGCTTGATACGGAATTGATGACCAATCCCGCAGAAATTAAGGATTGTTATGAGAAACTTAAGAATGCGTATGAAGCTTTATACGGGGAGGGGAAGAATTCTCTTTCCAAGCTGGAGACCCTGGACCACAGGCTGATGTGCCTGCGTGATATTACCGGAACTTTGGCTCGCCTGAATAAAGATGTAGTGCTGGATGATATTGATTTATTTGAAATCAAATATTTGGGGCTGCTTTGCTCATCTGTAACTGACATGGTTAATGACCTGGGCCTTAAGGATGTGCAGCTTCCTAACCTGGAGACTGTGATTTCCATTTTGGATCCCGACGGAATGAAGATAGAGAGTTTTTATGTATATGACTCTTATTCTAAGGACCTTGGAAGAATCAGAAGCGAGCTTAAAAAATTGCAGGCGGCGGAGTCTGCTGGAAAGAAGGATGAGGCTACTGATGGCAGAATAGTGGATTTGATTGATAAAGAGCAGCTTTTGGAGAGCAAGATAAGAGAGGAACTGTCGGGAAAATTAAAGAGGCATATAAAGGATTTGTATGCCGCAATTGATAAGATGGCGGCTCTTGACGTGCTGCTTGCTAAAGTGCAGCAGATTAAAAAGATGAAAATGTGCTTCCCGCAGATTTCAGCTGACGGGCGCACGGTATATAAGGGAATGTTCCATCCGCAGATTGTGGATGTATATGATAAAGAGAATGTTGCAGCTTTATCTCAGGTTGAGAAGAAAAAGTTTGTTCCGGTAGATATAGACTTTGCGCTTGAGCCTGTGACGATTATCGGAGCCAACATGGGTGGCAAGACTGTAGTGCTTAAGATGAGCGCGCTTAATCAGCTGCTGTTCCAGTTTGGGTTTGGAGTTGCTGCAAAGAGTGCGGTTGTTGACATTAAGAAAAATGTGATGGTTTGCATTGGAGATGAGCAGAATGAATTGAGCGGACTGTCATCCTTTGCAGGTGAGATAAAGGCTGTGAATCAGGTGCTTCAGAGTGCCGATGCGGGCGATAGAATTCTGGCCCTGATTGATGAGCCGGCCAGGACGACAAATCCTATTGAGGGAACCGCGCTTGTAACGGCATTGCTTAATGTGTTGAGAGGAAAGAAGTTATCAGTGCTTCTTACAACCCATTACAATATTGCGGGAGATTTTTTCCGCAGGTTAAGAGTTAATGGACTTAAGGATGGGAAGATGGATTACAGATTGCAGGAGACGCACAGCGGGGATATTCCGCATGAGGCAATTAGTATTGCTGAGAGCTTAAAGATTAATCCGCAGTGGATTGCAGAGGCCAAGAAAGAACTTGCAAAACAGAAAAAATAACTGTCGGGATAAAAAAATGACAGGACAAAAGAGATTAAAAAATTAATTAATAATAAATAATACTTCACAACTAAAAGTAATTTAAAATGCAGAGTAAATTAGGTTTAGATTTTAACAAGGTTGCAAAGGCTAAGGGGCTTGCCAAAGACATAGCCACTGACGTGCAGTCTTTTGTGGAGCACTATACAACTGTAGCTACAGAGAGAACTATCTGCCGCGCGCTTGGAATTGACGGCGTAGATGAGAATATGGTTCCAATTCCAAATAGAGTTGTAGATGAGCTCAAAGACAAGGGAGTGCTTGGTCAAGGCGCTTTGTTCTTCATTGCTAATGCAATGATTAGTACAGGATTGCAACCACAGCAAATAGCGGAAAAAGTTGCAAAGGGAACTCTTGATATTACAAAAGAGGCAAAGGTTACGGACTGGAAAGTTTTGATGAAAACAATTCAGCCTGTGATAGATGCAACTATCAAGAAAATAAGAGACCGCAGACTTAGAAGAGAGGAATATATTAAGGAGTACGGAGAGGATACCAACAGACCTTACATATATATCATTGTCGCGACAGGTAATATCTACGAGGATTGCATTCAGGCTCAGGCCGGTGCAAGACAGGGCGCAGATGTTATTGCAGTTATCAGAACTACCGGACAAAGTCTTCTGGATTATGTTCCTTACGGAGCAACAACAGAGGGATTTGGCGGAACGTTTGCAACGCAGGAGAATTTCCGCATCATGAGAAAAGCTCTTGATGAAGTTGGAGAGGAAATTCATCACTATGTACGTTTATGCAATTACTGTTCAGGTCTTTGCATGCCGGAGATTGCAATTATGGGAGCCATTGAGGGACTGGATGTTATGTTGAACGATGCTCTTTACGGTATTTTGTTCAGAGACATTAACATGCAGAGAACGTTGGTTGACCAATATTTCTCTAGAATCATTAACGGCTTTGCCGGAGTAATAATAAATACTGGTGAGGATAACTACCTTACTACTGCCGATGCAGTTGAGGCGGCTCACACCGTACTTGCATCAGACCTTATAAATGAGCAGCTTGCGTTGTTCTCCGGTCTTCCGGAAAAACAGATGGGACTAGGACACGCATTTGAAATGGATCCAATGCTAAAGAATGGATTCTTGCTGGAACTTGCTCAGGCCCAGATGACAAGAGAGATTTTCCCGGATGCAACGCTTAAATATATGCCTCCTACAAAGTTCATGACCGGCAACATTTTCAGAGGTCATATTCAGGATGCATTATTCAACGTAGTAGGTATTTGGACGCACCAGGGCATACAGCTTCTTGGTATGCCGACAGAGGCAATACATACTCCGTTTATGTCAGATAGATTTTTGTCTATAGAGAATGCAAGATATATCTTCAACAATATGCATGATATTGGAGAAGAGGTTGAATTCAAGCAGGACGGAATTATCCGCAACCGCGCTAAAGAGGTGTTGGATAAGGCAATAGCTCTGCTTAGCCAGATGAAAGAGAAAGGTTTGTTCAACTCTCTGGAGGAGGGAATCTTTGCGGATGTAAAGAGACCAAAGAACGGAGGAAAGGGACTTGCCGGTGTTGCTGAGAAAGGTGCAAATTATAGAAATCCATTTATTGATTTAATGAAAGGGAGGAAATAAAGATGAGTGAAGGTTTGTATTCAATGGAGGCCAAGAATTTTGATAAGACACTTGACCTTAAAAAAGTAAAGCCTTACGGCGATACGATGAATGACGGAAAAGTACAGTTGAGCTTTACTCTTCCCGTCCCCGCCGGCGCTGAAGCGGTAGAGGCTGCAAAACAGCTAATTAAGAAGATGGGTTTTGAGAATCCTTTGGTTGTTTTTTCACAGGAGCTAACTCCGGGATTCACATTTTTTAATTGCTACGGCAATCTTACGCATACTGTAAATTACACTGATATTCATGTTCCAAAAGTTGACTCAAAAGTTATGAGCATGGATGATACCGATACTTATATACAGGAGAATGTCGGACGTCCACTTATAGTTGTTGGCGCAAGCACCGGAACGGATGCGCATACCGTTGGTATTGACGCAATTATGAATATGAAAGGATATGCAGGACATTACGGTTTGGAGAGATATAAAATGTTTGATGCACACAACCTTGGTAGCCAGGTTCCTAATGAGGAATTTCTTGCAAAGGCAATAGAACTGCATGCAGATGCGTTGCTTGTTTCTCAGACTGTTACACAGAAAGACGTGCATATTAAGAACTTGACTAATCTTATAGAACTAATGGAGGCTGAGGGACTCAGAGACAAGATGATTGTTGTCTGCGGAGGACCTAGAATTAGCCATGAACTTGCAAAAGAGTTAGGTTTTGATGCCGGATTTGGTATGAATACTTATGCAGATGATGTAGGTTCTTATGTTGCAGAAGAGTATGTTAAGAGACATCCTAAAAAATAAACTGTTGAAAATATAATACTGAGTAACAAGATTATACAGAACAAAATAATTAACAATAATTAATTTTAATTAATCATGATGGATAAAAATCAAATTAGAGAGTTCATAGCCAAAAGGGCTGCTCTTGAAGTTAAGGACGGAGACGTCGTTAATTTAGGTATTGGTTTACCTACACTTATCCCAAGCTTTTTGCCTGAGGGTGTAAAGTGTACGATTCAGTCTGAGAACGGAGTTCTTGGAATGGCTGCTGATCCCGGCCAGGGAAAGAGAGATCCACACTGGATTGATGCCGGCGGCGGATATATTTCTTATGAGAAGGGTGCCGCATCTTTTGATTCTGCAACAAGCTTTGGAATGGTTAGAGGCGGACATGTAAATGTCACATTCCTAGGTGCTTTGGAGGTTGCAGAAAATGGTGACCTTGCCAACTGGATTATCCCTGGAAAGAGAGCTCCGGGAATGGGCGGTGCAATGGACCTTCTTGTCGGCGCAAATAAAGTTATCCTTACCATGGAGCATACTGCAAAGGGCAATCCTAAAATTCTTAAGAAATGCCGTCTTCCGTTAACTGCTGCAGGTCAGGTAAATATGATTATCACAGAGATGGGTGTAATGAACATCACAAAGGACGGTATTGTTCTTTCTGAGATTAACCCTGAGTTTACCCCTGAGCAAGTACAGGCTGCTACAGAAGCTACCCTTATCATTGCCAAGGACTTAAAGAAAATTCAATTTTAACTTAATAATGTAACTATGGATTTTGAATTAACCAAACCCCAAAAACTATTTCAGCAGATGATCCGCGAATTTGCGGAGAAAGAGGTTAAACCTCTTGCTGCTGAGGTAGATGAGGAGGAGAAGTTTCCGGTAGAGAACATCCAAAAGATGGCAAAACTTGGAATCTTTGGAATCCCTACTCCTAAAGAATACGGCGGCGCCGGTGGTGATCATATTATGTACACCATTGCAGTTGAGGAACTTTCTAGAGTTTGTGCAACTACGGGCGTTGTTGTTTCTGCTCATACTTCTCTTTGTGAGGATGCAATCCTTGACAACGGAACAGAAGAGCAAAAGAAAAAGTACCTTCCAAAACTTGCCAGCGGCGAGTGGCTTGGAGCTTTTGGCTTGACTGAACCTAATGCCGGAACTGATGCTTCCGCACAACAGACAATGGCCGTAGAAGATGGTGATTACTACGTACTTAACGGTACCAAGATTTTCATCACCAATGCAGGCTATGCACATGTGTATGTAATTGCTACCATGACTGATAAGTCAAAGGGCAATCACGGAATCACAACATTCATCGTAGAAGAGGGAACTCCCGGATTTTCAATTGGAAAGAAAGAGCAGAAAATGGGTATCAGAGGAAGCGCTACTTGCGAGCTGATATTTGAGAACTGCAGAATTCCAAAAGAGAACATGCTTGGCAAACTTGGCGGCGGCTTTGCAATTGCAATGAAGACCTTGGACGGAGGTAGAATTGGTATTGCAGCCCAAGCTCTTGGTATTGCTCAAGGCGCTATGGATGAGACTGTTAAGTATTGCATGGAGAGAAGACAGTTTGGTCGCACTCTATCTCAATTCCAGAATACACAATTCCAATTGGCTGATCTTCAGACAAGAATAGAGGCTTCTAGATTTTTGGTAAGAAGCGCTGCCTGGAAGAAAGACAAAGGAATGAAATTCTCAGCTGATGCAGCAATGGCAAAACTATTTGCTGCTGAGACTGCTATGGATACAACTACAAAGGCTGTACAGTTCCACGGCGGATATGGTTATACAAGAGAATATCCTGTCGAGAGAATGATGAGAGATGCCAAGATTACAGAAATATATGAGGGCACATCAGAAGTACAGAGAATGGTAATTGCAGCTCAGCTGTTCAAAAAATAAGGAGGAGATATGAATATAGTAGTTTGTATTAAACAAGTTCCGGATACTACAGTAGTAAAGATTGATCCGGTAAAGCATACTCTTATCCGTGAGGGTGTTCCGTCAATTATGAACCCCGATGATAAGGGAGGACTTGAGCTTGCACTTCAGCTTAAAGAGCAGTGTGGTGCAAATGTAACTGTTATCACGATGGGTCCTCCTCAGGCAGATGCAATTTTGAGAGAGGCTTTTGCAATGGGTGCTGATAGAGCTATTCTATTGACAGACAGAGCATTTGCAGGTGCAGATACTTTGGCTACATCCCGCGCTCTTGCCGGAGCTCTTAAAGTTTTGGATTATGATCTTGTAATAACAGGACGTCAGGCTATTGATGGAGATACTGCACAGGTAGGCCCTGAAATGGCTGAGCATCTTGGATTACCACAGGTTTCTTATGTAATCGGACTTGAGAAGAAAGGTGAAAACAAGTATGTTGTAAAGAAAGAGACAGAAGAGGGATATGAACTTTTGGAAGTTGAAGGTCCTGCTTTGTTAACTGTTCTTGCAACTGCTTATAAAGCAAGGTATATGACTGTAGGCGGAATTATTGACGCTTACAATAAAGAGGTTGAGATTTGGCCTGCAAGCAAGATTAAAGTTGAGCCTGCGCAGCTAGGTCTAAATGGCTCACCTACAAAGGTTAAGAAAGCATATCCTAAAGATACCAAGGCTGCCGGACAAGTTTATGAGGTTGACACCGAACAAGCTGTTGATGTCATCATCAATAAGATGAAAGAAAAATTTATTATTTAATTGCCTAATACTAAAAGAGATGAACATAGCAGATTATAAAGACGTTTACGTTTTCGTTGAGCAAAGGGAGGGAGAAATCCAGTCCGTTGCTTTGGAGCTTTTAGGTAAGGCAAGAGTACTTGCCGATGCCCTTGGAGAGAAAGTCGTCGGACTTTTCCCGGGATATAAGATTGCAGATAAAGCAAAAGATTTATTTGCTTGGGGTGCTGATAAAGTGATAGTTATAGATAAACCAGAATTAAAGGATTATTTAACTGAGCAATATTCTCAGGCCCTATATCAGGCTATTGAAAAATACAAACCAAGTATTTTCATTTTGGGCGCAACAACAATAGGCAGAGACTTGGGACCAAGATTGTCAGCAAGATTGGCTACCGGTTTGACAGCAGATTGCACCGGACTTGATATTGTTGAGGACAGACAGCTTATGATGACTCGTCCTGCATTTGGCGGTAACTTGATGGC
The DNA here is from genome assembly GCA_022647615.1 of Bacteroidales bacterium. Classification (NCBI taxonomy): domain Bacteria; kingdom Pseudomonadati; phylum Bacteroidota; class Bacteroidia; order Bacteroidales; species Bacteroidales bacterium. Next base: position 1,956,117 of record JALCKZ010000001.1, on the reverse strand, counting down.
AAACATTCTTTGCCCGGATCACAGACCTCAGATGTCAACAGTACGTCCCGGCGTTATGCAGAAAGCGGTAAAAGATCCTTCTCGTAAAGGAGAGGTTGAGTCATTTGATCCTCAGTTTGATAAGTCAAAGTTCAAAGTAAAATTTGTCAAAGCTGTCAAAGAGAATAAGGGACAGATTGATATTACCGAGGCTAAGATTCTTGTCAGCGGAGGCCGCGGAGTTGGTAATAAAGAGGGCTTTGCAAAACTGCAAAAGCTTGCAGATGTGATAGGCGGAGAGGTTTCATCTTCTCGTGCCATGGTAGATGCCGGCGTTATGCCGCATGATGTACAGGTTGGACAGACCGGTAAAACAGTACGTCCTAATTTGTATATGGCTTGTGGTATTTCCGGTGCTATTCAGCATCTTGCAGGAATGGAGGAGAGTGATTTCATTATAGCTATCAACAAGGACAAGTTTGCTCCTATTTTTGGAGTTGCAGACGTTGGAATTGTTGGAGATGTACATAAAATTATCCCTCTTCTTACAGAAAAACTGGCGAAGAGCCTAAAAGAGAGCGGAAAGTAATTTTTAACACCTTTTGCTAATTTTTTGTTACAAATTGGGGTCAAAAGCGGGGTTCGGGAGTGCGGTTGTAAATAAACTTTATACTTTTGACGTCAGAAAAACGGAGCGGACATGAGGAGTCCAAAAAGATGACGAAAGTCCGTGATAAAAAGATTAACCAATTAATTAAATTTTAAATTTTAAATTATTATGAAAAAGGTTTTATTGATCGCTGTTGCTGCTCTTGCATTTGCAGCTTGCGGAAACAAGGGTGCTGAAGAGAACACAGAGGCTGTTGATTCTACAGCTGTTGAGGTTGCTACTGCAGTTGATTCTACTGCTGCTGCTGCTGATACTACAGCTAAAGCTGCTGTTGATACAGTTGCTGCTGCTGCTAAAGCTGCTGTTAAATAATTACAGCATTAAGCAAAAAATAAGGACGACCTTTTGGCCGTCCTTTTTTTTTGCCTTATTCAAACAGATTACGAACTGCAGAAATAACCTTGGCGGCATCATCATCCGGACTCATCACAAGATTAGGCTGCGCATTAACGTAATTAAAGTGCTTTTTAAAGAGTTTCTCCCCGCCACCTGTAACATTGAGCATTACAACGGCATCTCTTGAAATTTCGCCATTTTTCAGCGCTTTTTCCAGGCTCACAACTGCAACTCCTGCAGCAGAATAAATATCTATCCCCTCAAGCTCCTCAAACATCTGACATGCTGCTGTAAGTTCTTCATTAGTAGCTGCTTCAAAGCTTCCATTGCTTGCCTTTAATGCATCATATAATCCTCCGGGAACAGAATAAGGCGGCTTTCTGTTAGAAAGTACGGTGGCTTTAATCTGCAGAGCCTTAGAACGTTCCTTGTCCTCATCAAATGGCAGAAGCGGACGGCTATTCGCTTTCCATGCATCATACATCGGTGTGAACGGAATATTTTGAGATGGTATAAGTTTCATAATATTTGAACCGAATCTTCCATCTTCTATCAATCGTAAATTAGATTCATATGCTGCAATGGTTCCTGTTCCGCTCCCGACAGCTTGAAAATATGCATCAGGAATTCTTCCAATAACCTGGACAGCAGAGAGTACTGTAGTTCCCATTCCGTCTCTTCTTGCAACATTTTTTGCACCGCCTTCTTCCAAAAACGTTTTGTCGCCTGCCAATTTATTTCCAAGTGCAATGGCATCAAAATAATCGCTGCCGTTTGGAGAACAGATAATTTTCACACAGCTATTAAGCGGTTTTTCAAACCACATAGCTTTCATATTCTCCTGAGGAATAGCAATTACCAATGGTATCTCATTATCTGAGCAAACTTGTGCAAATGCTCTTGCCGTGTTTCCCGCAGATGCAACTACCAATATTCTTTTATTATTTTTTGGCAGTCTTGCACAAACTGAATATGCCTCCGTCTCCTTAAAGGAACAAGTGTTCATGCTCACTTTTTTATCTGGCCAATAACCTGAGAAAGTAATATAAAGATTACCTAATCCAAGTTTCTCAGCAAGAGCTTTGCACTTGTAAGTGTATGGCGCACAGGAGCCTTTCAGCATCCTTTGTATTGGAAGCCAGTCTGCAAATTTGTAGATTCCGTAAGAATCATCTTTAACTTCTATTCTCTTTTTGCCATATATGGCTCTTACCATTGAGGGTTTAGAATCTTCAGGGTCTGAAAGCAGCCAGCCTGTATCTTCAAACTCTCTGCCTGTCAGGCAATTTCTCAATTTGTAATCTGTCGGTTTAATTTCCATAAGTATATTTTTTAATTTTTATATTTTTCATTTACAGCAGTGTTTCCGCTAATTGCTTTTCTTTTCCAGATTCTCGCAAACAATTTCAGCCAAATCTTTCACAGGCGCGGAGGCCTTTTCTCCAAACGTCTTATAGCATAAAGGACAGGCAGTTACAATCTCATCGGGATTATTGACCATTAAAGAATCCAGTGAGCCTTCTGTAACCTGGCCTCTGTCTCTGTATCCCAAGGTAAGACTTCCAAGGCTTCCTCCGCAGCATATACTTTCATCCCTCTCTTTTGAAGCCTTTTTAAGTTCTCCAACTTTTTCCAGAATCCTGCGCGGCTCATCATAAATTTTGCTGCCTCTGCCTAAATCACAAGGATCATGATAAACAAGAGATTTCTCTCCCTTTTTGACCCTTAAAATTCCCTGATTAAGAAGTCCGTCTATGTATTGGGAGTAGTGCAGGATTTCTATGTTTTTAAGATGGTATTCCTCTCTAAAAACCTTATAGCAGATAGGGCAGGTCAGCACAAGTTTTTTACATCCGGACTCCTCTATCATTTTTTTATTTGCTTCAATTACATCTTTTGCTGCGTCAAATTTCCCGGCAAGCATAAGAGGCCTTCCGCAGCAAATGCCGCCATCTTCATCTGCAAAAACATACTTTGTCCCGGCCGCTTCAAAAACAGCCTTCATTGACTTGATAATCACAGGGGTAAGATGGCTCATGCAGCCTGCAAAATACATCACTTCCGGCTCTCCTTTTTTACTCCCGACAGATTTTGCATCGCAATCAGCGTCAGCGCAATTGGATGAACTGTCGTGATAGGCATCTTTTAAATAATTGTAATTATATGGCAGCGGATTGTTAAAAGTTGCTCTCTGCGCAACGCGAATTGCTGGAGAGTCTATGCTGACCGGACACAGCGCATAGCACTTTCCGCACATCAGGCACTTCTGCGCTATAGCGTTTATTTTCTTTGTGTTGTGACGTCTTAAGAACCTTATAAAATATACGGAAGAGTACTTAAGATTTTTTTTCTGGACGTTCATTGGGCATGCATCCAGGCAAAGTCCGCAGCTGGAGCAAGAATAAATTTCAGCCTCTGCAAAACCCTTTCTCGGCTTGCGAACTTTCAGGCCTGCATTTCTGAAAAGTATTAATAATGCCTCGGTTACAATGTGCATGTAACGGCTGAACGGCATTGCCAGGAAGAATAGTCCCAGCGCCGTTGAGTATGCCCACCATGTTGGCATGAAGTTTAGACCTTTGCCAAAGAAGCTGGTAAACAGCATGTTCATGGGCTTTGTCAAAAAACTTCCGCCGCTCAAATCTGCGGTAAAACTCTCCGCCAAAAGTCTGAGCGGAAATATTGACCAAAGACAGTAAAGCGCAACCCGGTCTGCCAGAGATGGATGCGTAGTGTGTCTCATTCCAAGCGCAATAGATTTTATTCTCTTAAACATTGCCAGTGCAACTCCCGATAGTACGTAAAGCAGGAAGAAATCCATCAGGAAAAAGAAGAAAGAACCGCGCAATGTTATGTTATTGGGATTCACCCATACAAAAAATCTGTAGAAGATTGGATAGTACAAAGAGCCGTGGGAAATGGAGCCCAGGTGCTTAGGCACAAACAGCGCTACTTCTATGTGTCCCAGTACAATAAGCATGAACCATCCAAATGCTATGGACGAGTGCATGTATCCCAGCAGCGGCTTGCGCTTCCAAATTTTAACGTGCAGCAGGCAGTCTCCGATTAAATCCCTGATGTTGCGCCATATTGTAATAGGGGTGATGAGAGATATCAAAAGTTTTTTTCTGTCGGGACCGGGAATATGATATAAAATCCTTACCATTCCTATGAAAAGGTAGATAAGAATAAAAGACATTCCAATTATAAACGGCAGTACAAAGTTGCTGTATTCATTTGGTAATCTGTCAATTACTTCTTGCCTGGAAATTGGACTTGCAGCAGCTGCCAAGATATTCTGCAGAAGTATGTATGCTAAAGATTTCATTTTGCAGAATAAATTTTAGTAATTGACAATATAAGGTGTCTGGTGTTAATGCCTCTGGGACAAATCATTGTACATTTTCCGCACAACATGCACCCCTTAAGATAATCTAGAGCTTTCTCCGGCAGTCCGTTTTGCAGGGCAAGAATTGCGCTGCGCACGCTGGTAGGGGTGTACTTGCCTGCCGAGCAGCTGGCGCAGCATGAGCCGCAAGCCATGCATCTCTTTACATCAGGCTCTATATCAATTAGTTTGTTAAACTTAACCCTGTCAAAATTATCCAGATTGATTCTGGAACTTGGGTTAACTGAGTATCCAAAATCTATCATTTTTTATCTGAAAAATTTTTGACCAGGTATTCGTGAATTTCCAAAGCCGCGCTGCGTGCTTCATGCAAAGTATCGGGAATTGTCTTTGGACCAGTACAGGCTCCGGCAAAGAATAAACCATGCAAGTTGCTCTTTTGCAATGAGTAAACAGAATCTTTTGTTGTAAAAAATTCATCATCCTCTTTGCTTAATTGCAGCAAATTGCCAATTCTTTCACCTGCTGCAGAAGGTCTAATTCCCGCCATAAGGACAAGCAAATCTAAAGTGATTTTTATCGGCTTGCTGCTTAACGTATCTTCCGCCTTTACTATAAGCGTTTTATCTTGTTGCTCTGAAACCTCTGAAACTCTGCCTCTTATAAATCTGACATCATATTGTTTTTGAGCCTTTAGGTATAAGTCTTCATAATTTCTTCCAAACATTCTAAGGTCCATGTAGAAACAATAAACTTCTGCCTCAGGAAATTCCTGCTTAATTTCGCATGCCTGTTTTACTGCCGTTGCGCAACAAACTTTTGAGCATGCAAGATTGCCTGCTTTTTCATCTCTGGAACCTACGCAATGAACAAATCCTATCCTTTTTGGGTTCTGTATCCTGCTGTCATACTTGGTTTTATAGTATTGTTCCAAATCGGCGTTTGTTATTACATGGTCATATATTCCATATCCGTACTCCTCTTTTTTCTCCGCTTTAAACAGGTCAAAACCGCTAGCCATAAGAACAGCATCAGCCAAAACTGTGATTCCGTTTGATAGAATTACATTGTACGATTTGTCCAGCACGTTAATGGAATTTACGTCTGTATTCAGGAAACACTTCACCCCGTTAATATTTTGCAACAGCGTGTCCAGCACTTCTTTAGCCGGCTGGCTGGTTGGGAATAATCTATCCCATTTTGCAAGGTGTCCCCCAAGCTTATCTGTTTTCTCTATGAGTATTGTATTATAGCCAAGCCTTTGAAGTTGTGATGCCGCCTCTAGTCCGGCTGGACCTCCGCCAATAATCAGTACGTTGTTATTCATTGATTTTAAGTGTTTTTCAGCTTTTATATTTCTGTCGCGACAGATATTTTATTTGATACATTCAACATAATCCGGCTTGCCAATGTCCTTTCCGTTCTTCCCAAGATATTTTTTTGCAGGGTCATATGGGATTCCCATTTTATCCAGAACTGGCTCAGGTCCAATCTGATGCGTTTGCAGTCCCAAATCCCAAGGGTCATAACCTAATACAAGTCCTGCCACTTCCTCATAAGTAAATACGGGAATTCCGTGTCCGTTCTGTCCGTATGTTTTTCCCTGTGTTTCAGCTATTACATACTGCCAGCGGTCCATGAAATAGGGGCAGCCCGGGCAGTTTGTAATTATCATATCAGGTTTGTACGGCTCCATGCTCTCAAATTTTTTATGAGTGTTTGCAAGGGAATACCCTCTGTTGCTCTGAACAAAATATTGACGGAAACCAAAACCGCAGCAGTGCCTGCGTTCAGGATAATCCACAACTTCTCCACCCCATGCTTCAACCATTCCGGCAAGAACATAAGGATATTCCGCGCCTCCAACGCCTTTAGACGGAAACATCTTAGAATAGTGACAACCAATGTGTTCCACCACTCTCAGCGGCTTGCCGGTTTCCTTATCTACAAGTTTAAATTTGGCTTGCGCGGCAATTAAATTTCTGTATTTATAAACAAGATCGCTGGCGTGAACAAGAAATTTTGGCTTTGCAAAATCCAGTCCCGTGGCCTTTTTAAGATTTTCAGCTATTTTATTCTGAAGGTCAGGAAATTCTCTCCATGATTCCAAAGTCTCGCAATAAAGTCCGAATGAAGTGATGCAGGAACAGACATAATTCTCATAACCATACTTGTGCATCAGGGCAAATTGTCTTGCAATAATTGTCATGACAGTTTCCTGGGGGATTGCATCAGAGTGATAGGCAATTCCGCCGCACGTTGTATGATGCTCTGTCTCAAAAATATCCTTATTTAATTTATTCCTTGTAATATCCAGAAAAGCCCATTCGCTCGCAGGAAAGAATGCCTGGCGTATGCAGCTTCTTACATAGAAATAGTGGTCATCAGGAATTTCCTTCTGATAATCGCTCCATATTTTTTGTTTGCCCTCGTATATCATATAAAGTTTTTCTAATGATTAAAATGAATATCGCTGCACTCCGTGTATATTTTATTAAAGTATTCCTCCTCCGTAAGTCCCAGTTCCTTAGCCTTTTTCTCTGCGGCAGCTTTTACGGCATTTACTCTGTCCGTCCCTCCGGTGACATCAAAAATTCTCTTAATTTCATCCAAATCTTTCTGGGGAATTTTTCTTACGGCGCCCGGTCCGGGACCGTCTAAATTTGCGTTAAGTCTTTCATATACATCTTCCAGGTGCTCTTCCTCCCACTTCCAAACTTTGCCCGCTTCTTTATGAGTTGCATATTTGAACGTTCTTGGATAAACGCAGTAACCATAGTTTAATATATTGCCGCACAAATCTTTAGAAACAACATACTGCTGTCTCCCTTTCTCTGATTCCATGAAATACCCCATGTCAATGGAGAGACTTCTTAATGCCATAATAACAAGTCCCGGCGCATTTTTACGCGGGCATCTTGTAACGCAGCTCATGCATTCTCCGCAGTACCAAATTGTATTGCTCTTTAGAAGCTTCTCAATTTCAGCGTCATCCTGGCTCTGTACAATATCTACAATCTGTCGCGGATCATACTTATAAAACTCCGCGGCGGGGCAGATAGCCGTACATGTGCCACAATTGATGCAGGCGTTCAAACCCTCCTTAATCCTGTAGTCCTTCATCAATCTGTCGTATAACTTTCCCATATATACTTGATTATTACTTTATTACTTGATTTTGTCAAAATCCGGTCTAACCTTGTCAAGCCCGGACTTAATCTCCTTTATCTGATCTGTCCCTTTGGTAGGAAATCTTTTTGCAAGCTCTTTAAGATTAACGTCTGTGTTCATATTGCTTGCCATCTTAGAGAGCACTTGTATGAAATCGTACATTTGCTTCTTTGGTATCTCTTTGATAATCAGATTAACAGCTTCCATTGCAAGCTCGGTAACTTCTTGCTGAATGCTCTTTGCATAGGGGGTTACCTGAATAAGATTCTGTCTTCTATCTTTTGAATTTGGAATTCTCTTTACCAGTTTTTTCTCTTCCAGTCCGTCTATAAGCTTTACGACAGAGTTCTTATCCTTTATAATAATGTCTGCAATTTGCTGCTGAGAAAGCACGCCTTCATCCCAAAGAGTGTCCATAACAAGGAACTGTTCTGGGGTAATATTGAATCCCTGGCTCTGGAAAATAGAGGAGACATATTGCTTGAACTTATTGTGTACCAAGTTCAAAAATACTCCGACTTGTTTATTAAGTATCATAGTTTATAGTAAAACCTTTTACTATTTGGCGGGACAAATATATGCATATGATTTGATTATTGCAAAAGTCCCCAATCATTTTTAATTTTACCACAATTAAAGTGTGAAATTATGGAGATTAACATAGCTTATATGATTATTGTTGTGGTGATTTTGGCAGGAGCTATCATTGCATTATTAAATATTGCCGTGGGGCAGAAGAAGACTATTGCAAAATATATGTCTGAGAATGATAAGTTTATGCAAAATCTGATGACAACAATTCAGAATTTCCATAAAGAGAACAAGGATGATTATACCCGTGCTCAAGATTCTCAGAGACAGGAAATTGCTGAGAAAATAAAAGATTTTAATGATTCTTTTAATAGGGGTGTAGGACTGCTTACTGAAAACCAGAAAAATCAGCTTGCAAGTATGGAAAAGGTCCAGGGGGAGAGGCTTAAGTCGCTTGAAGATATGCAGAGGGAGAAACTGGCAACGTTGGACAAGACTCAAAATAAGATGGTTGATGATACCAATGATAAATTGGAGAAGATGAGGCAGACAGTGGAGGAGAAGCTGGATAAAACGCTCACAGACAGAATAGGAAAGAGTTTTGAAACTGTCGGGAAGCAACTAGTGGATGTCCAAAAAGGGCTGGGGGAAATGCAGACTCTTGCCCAAGATGTTGGCGGACTTAAGAAGGTTTTGAGCAATGTTAAGATGCGCGGCGGAGTAGGTGAGGTGCAGCTGAAAATGCTTCTGGAACAGTTCCTTGCGCCAGGACAGTATGAGGCAAACGTGCATACAAAAGAGAAGGGTGAGGTTGTGGAATTTGCAGTTAAATTTCCCGGTACTGCCGGAGGTACTGTTTGGGTCCCGATAGATTCTAAATTTCCGCAAGATACTTATGATCACTTGATTGCAGCCTATGAAAGTTCAGATAAAGATAGAGTGGATGCTGCAAGAAAAGAGCTTTCCGCAGTCATTAAAAAGAATGCTAAAGACATTAAAGATAAATACATAGAGGTTCCAAAGACTACAAAATTTGGCATCATGTTTCTGCCTTTTGAGGGACTTTATGCAGAAGTCGCAAGAGACAATGATTTGCTAAATCAGGTTCAGAGAGAGTATGATGTTATGATTGCCGGACCGACAAATCTTGCCGCGCTGCTTACTAGTTTCCAGGTTGGTTTCCAGACACTTGCAATTCAGAAGAGAGGGGATGAGGTTTGGAATATATTAGGTGCTGTTAAGGTTGAGTTTGGTAAATTTGGAGATTTGCTGGAGAAGGCAAAAGGGAAAATACAGGGCGGTCTCAATGATATTGATACGCTTGTAACTACCAGAACTAATGTGATTAACCGCAAGCTTAAGGATGTTTCTGAGCTTGATGATCACCAATCAGATGATCTTCTAGATAAATAGACTTTTGCATTCTAGTCATTTGCAAAGTTTCGCTCTGGCTTACTTCTCGCTAATGATTTTCTGAAGAAAATCATTGCTCGTACGAAACGCACTCGCTCAACCTTTTGCAAATGACTTGCTATTTTGCAAAGTTTCGCTCTGGCTTAACAGGATTTTCTAGAAGCCTTTGATTATATAGGCAATGTACATTAGCAGGAACAGAACGCCCTCCGTACGGTCAATATAACGCTTGCGGAAAGTAAAGGCGCAAATAAACAATGCAAGTGTAGCAACCCCAAGCGCAATAAAGTTAATCATCCCAAAATTTCCAAGATTGAGCGGTGTTATCAATGCGCTGCCTCCCAAAATCAAAAATACATTGAATATGTTGGAACCCACTACGTTGCCAAGGGCAAGACCTGTATTCTTTTTGGCTGCTGCTATTACGGATGTTGCAAGTTCCGGCACGCTAGTGCCAATGGCAACTATCGTGACAGCAATAATTACATCAGAAACTCCAAGCATCTTTGCGACTTTTGTTGCTGCGTTAACAAATATATCTCCGCCAACAATTAGTACAACAAGCCCACCGATAATCATCAAAATAGGGAGCCATGTCCGTTTCCATTTGTTATCTTTTTTTACCGGCGGCACTTCCTGGTTGGCAATTTTATCTTGTTCTGGTTCAGGCTTGTGCGCAGTTAGAAAAGAGTAAACCATAAAGACTGCAAAGAACAGGAGAAGAACAATTCCGTCACCGAGAGAGAGAATGTTTTCAGACGCTCCGCTAATCTGTTTGTCTAATGCGACGGCGCAAAGCGCTGCTGTTGAAAGCAATACAAACGGGATGTCTTTAATTATGTTATTTCTGGTAAGTACAAGAGGGTAGACAAGTGCGCTTATTCCCAAGATTAACAATATGTTGCAAATGTTAGAACCTACGATATTCCCGACAGCAATATCTGCATTTCCTTGTGCCGCCCCCATAAAGCTCACTACCATTTCTGGAGTAGAAGTTCCAATCCCGACAATTGTCATTCCTATAACCATGTCGGAAATCCCAAATCTTTTTGCAACCGCAGTTGCGCCATCTACCAGATAATTTGCTCCCGCCAATACAAGGACCAGACCTATAACAAGATATAAATACTCCATTTCAATTATGCTTTTTTATAATGAACCTCTCATATTTACTCCTGCAAATATAAGGGAAAACAAAAATTAAGCTGTGGTTTTTTAAATTATCTTTGCGCTCCAATACCAGCGGTGTGCCATCGGCAAGTATTTTGTTTTAAGATTATGGGATATACAGGCGGATTAATAGCGTTGTTTACTGCAGTTCTTTGGACCGCATCCTCTCTCATCTTTGAGTATGCGACTAAAAATGGAGGCGTGCTGAACGTCAATCTGTTACGCGGTATTGTCGCCATAGTTTTTCTGGTCGCCACCTTGTTTTTTGTGAGCGGCAGCTTTATGCCGCTGTATGCAGATTTTAGAACTTGGACTTGGATGTGCATATCAGGAATTGCCGGTTTTGTACTTTGCGATATATGTTCTTTTACTGCTTACGGAATAATCACCGCACGGTATACTCAGCTGATAATGACCCTTTCACCGCCAATTTCCGCATTATTGGGATGGCTGATTTTAGGACAAAGGCTCTCTTCTCTTGCCGGGGTAGGAATGATTCTGACCCTGTTTGGAATCGGATTTTCAATCTTTGAAAGGTCTGACCATGAGGACAATAAAGCTTCCAGTCCGCATCTTATATTTCCGGTGCGCGGTGTCATCCTTGCTGTAATAGCTGCAATTGGACAGGGCAGCAGCGTGGTTTTCAGCAAAATAGGCATGGATGATTATGCGTCCAGCATAGAAGTTTTAAAGAAAACCGCAGATCCATCTTCTAATATTTTTAAACTATCTCAGAACAGCTTTTATATACCAATGTCAGGCACAATGATGAGAATGCTTGCGGCCGTTGTATGTTTTATCATATTTGTCTATTTCAGAGGAGGATTTAAAGGCTTTTTTAATTTTCTTCACGATAGAAAATCTGCGGGACTTTCCAGTTTAGGAGCGTTTATTGGTTCTTACATTGGCGTGATTCTCTCACTTGCAGCGTTAAACTACATCAGTGCCGCAGTAGTATCAACAATACTTTCAACGGTGCCAATATTAATACTGTTGCCGGACCATTTTATCAATCATAGAAAAGTGACAGGGCGTCAGATATTTGGAGCATGCATCAGCGTTGTGGGAGTTGCGTTGTTTTTTTTGTAGGGAACGCAACTTAACCTTAAGTTCATTAAGCTGCTAATACTCGTCCCAGGATTTAATCTGTATATCGTCCTCATTTATAGTACAGAACGCATTAATAAATGCGCTTGCAAGCCTTGCATTTGTAAGCAGCGGAATATTAAAGTCTACTGATGCTCTGCGCACTTTGTAGCCATTGTCTAATTCAGTCTGAGTCAAATTCTTAGGGATGTTAACAACCATATCAATCATCTTGTTCTGAATCAGGTCCGTAGCTTGAGGCTGCATTCCTTTCTCACTTGGCCAATAAACAAGAGTTGCCGGTATATTGTTATCCTTTAGGTATCTGTATGTTCCGCCTGTTGCATAAAGCGTGTAGCCTTTTTTGGACAGAATCTTGCACGCCTCAAGCATTTCAGCTTTTTGCTTGCCGTCTCCGGTAGATAGCAAAAGACTCTTTCCGGGAATCTTATAACCAACTGAAATCATTGATTTTAAGATAGCTTCTGCGGTATCGTCCCCAAGGCATCCAACCTCGCCGGTGGAAGCCATGTCAACTCCCAGAACCGGATCAGCTTTTAACAATCTTGAGAATGAGAATTGAGAGGCTTTAATTCCAACATAATCCAAATCAAATGCGCTCTTGTCAGGGGCCTTGACATCTTCACCAAGCATTACTCGCGTTGCTAGTTCTATAAGATTCATCTTAAGCACTTTAGAGACAAATGGGAAACTTCTGGAGGCTCTAAGATTACACTCAATAACAAGAATATCATTCTCCTTTGCCATATATTGAATATTGAAAGGTCCGCTGATTTTAAGAGCTTCGGCAATCTTTCTGGAAATTTTCTTTAACCTTCTAACGGTTTCTACATAAAGCTTTTGCGGAGGAAATTGAATGGTTGCATCACCTGAATGGACTCCGGCAAATTCAATATGTTCAGAAATTGCGTAAGCTATAATTTCTCCCTTCTTTGCAACTGCATCAAACTCTATCTCTTTTGCGTGCTGTATAAACTCACTTACAACGACAGGGTGCTTCTGTGACACTTCCGCTGCAAGTCTAAGGAACTCCCTGAGTTCATGGTCATTAGAGCATACATTCATTGCAGCTCCCGATAGTACGTATGATGGACGCACAAGCACCGGATAGCCAACTTTATCTACAAACTTATGAATATCATCTAGAGTGGTAAGCTCGCTCCATCTTGGCTGATTGATGCCAAGTTTGTCCAGCATAGCAGAGAATTTGTGTCTGTCTTCTGCATTGTCTATAGATAGGGCGGATGTGCCAAGCAACTTAACATGCTCGTCATTTAGTCTCATTGCAAGGTTGTTAGGAATTTGTCCTCCTACGGATACGACAACTCCGTGCGGTTTCTCCAAGTCATAAATATCCATTACCCTCTCAAATGTGAGCTCATCAAAATAGAGCCTGTCGCACATATCGTAATCTGTAGAAACAGTCTCCGGATTATAATTTATCATTACTCCTCTCCATCCGCGTTTTCTAATAGTATTCAAGCAATTAACGCTGCACCAGTCAAACTCTACGGAACTGCCGATTCTATACGCACCTGAGCCTAAAACAATTACAGACTTGCCATCCTTTTCATACCTGATGTCATTATACTTGCCGTTATATGTAAGATACAGATAATTTGTCTTTGCAGGAAACTCCGCGGCCAACGTATCTATCTGTTTTACAACGGGAACAACGCCCAATGATTTTCTATATTTCCTTATAACGGTTGTGTATGTATCCGGGTCAACTTTGTCCTTATATACAAGCCTGCCAATCTGGAAATCAGAGAATCCGGCGCTCTTTGCCCTTAGCATAAGTTCCTTATCAACATCTTCCAGCTTATCAGCCTTTTCAACCTCTTTGCTTATAGAGTAGATATTGTCCAGTCTGTCCAAAAACCATTTGTCAATTTTTGTTGCCTTGTGAATTTGATCTACGGTATATCCTGCCTCAAATGCTTTGGATATCACAAAGATACGGCTATCGGTAGGCTCCTTTAACTCTTTGTCAATATCATCAACGTGCATCTCCTTGTTGGCCACAAATCCGTGCGCTCCTCTGCCTATCATCCTCATTCCCTTTTGAATAGCCTCCTCAAAACTTCTGCCTATGGCCATAACTTCTCCCACGGACTTCATGCTGCTTCCAATCAATCTGCTGACTTGGTGGAATTTAGAAAGATCCCATCTTGGAATTTTGCAGACAATATAATCCAGCGCAGGCTCAAAAAATGCAGGAGTTGTCTTTGTAACGGAGTTATTCAAATCATATAATCCGTATCCCAAACCTAATTTTGCTGCAACAAATGCAAGCGGATAACCTGTTGCCTTTGAGGCAAGTGCGGAAGAACGTGAAAGTCTTGCATTAACTTCAATGACTCTATAATCTTCACTTTGAGGGTCAAACGCATACTGAACGTTGCACTCTCCAATGATTCCAATGTGTCTTACAATTTTAATTGCAATCTCTCTCAGCCAAAAATATTCATAATTGCTAAGGGTCTGAGATGGAGCTACAACAATGCTCTCACCGGTATGGATGCCAAGAGGGTCAAAATTCTCCATGTTGCAGACCGTAATACAATTATCAAACTGGTCTCTTACTACCTCATATTCAATCTCTTTCCAGCCTTTCAAAGATTTCTCCACAAGGACTTGGGGAGAGAATGTAAATGCTTTTGCGGTAAGTTTTTTAAGCTCTTCATCATTATTGCAGAAACCGCTGCCTAAACCTCCTAGTGCGTATGCCGCTCTGATAATCACCGGATAACCAAGCTCATTAGCAGCACTTAGCGCATCATCAATATTTTCCACAGCGTGGCTCTTGATAGTCTTTACTCCAATCTCCGCAAGCTTTTCTACAAAAAGTTCACGGTCCTCCGTGTCCATAATTGCCTGAACAGGAGTGCCTAACACCTTAACGTGAAAACGTTTTAGCACGCCCTGGCGGTTAAGTTCCACTCCGCAGTTTAGCGCAGTCTGACCGCCAAAGGCAAGCAGGATTCCCTGCGGTTTCTCCTTTTCAATAACCCTTGTTACAAAGTATGGCGTTACTGGCAGGAAATAAATTTTATCTGCAATCCCGTCTGAAGTCTGAACTGTCGCGATATTAGGATTAATAAGAACCGTCTCTATGTGCTCCTCTTTCAATGCTTTAAGAGCTTGAGAACCAGAGTAGTCAAACTCTCCGGCCTCTCCAATTTTAAGAGCTCCGGAACCAAGCACAAGTACTTTCTTTATTTTTTTTCTCTCTTCTTCTGCCGTCTTGCCGCTTACTTTCTTTTTCATCCCGACAGATTTTTTCATTAAGCTGTTCTCTATATTCATCTTCTTGTCTGTCATGGTGTTATAGCATTTTAACAAATTCATCAAATAGAAATTCGGTATCGGTAGGTCCGCTTGAAGCCTCCGGATGGAACTGAGAAGAGAAGAATGGCTTTGTCTTATGTCTGATTCCCTCATTAGTTCCGTCATTCATATTCACAAACAACGGCTCCCAATCCTTGCCAAGTGTTTTTCCGTCAACTGCAAAACCGTGATTCTGAGATGTTACAAAGCACCGGTCGCTGCCGGCCAGTCTAACCGGCTGGTTATGACTTCTATGCCCGTACTTTAACTTGTATACCTTTGCTCCTCCGGCCTTGGCAAGCAACTGATTTCCCATGCAAATTCCAAAAATCGGCTTACCCGTCTTCATTGCAACTTTAATATTCTCAACGGTTTCCACGCACAAATTAGGATCTCCGGGACCATTTGATATAAACAAACCATCCCATTTTAATTTATTGAAATCATAATTCCACGGAACTCTTGTAATCTCTACATTTCTCTTAACAAAACATCTTAGGATGTTGTTCTTGACGCCGCAGTCCACAAGCACTATCTTTTTCTTCTTTCCCTTATTGTAAACAATTGGTTCTTTGCAGCTTACAATATCAACTTGGTTATCCAGATTTGGGTCATGGATTTTTTCATACTTTCTGCATGATGCCGGAACAATTCTTCCGAGCATTGTTCCCTTCTCTCTCAATATCTTTGTAAGCTCCCTTGTATCAATGCCGTAAATTCCGGGAACCTTGTTCTCCTTAAGCCATGTATCCAAAGATTTTACCGCATCCCAGTGGCTGAAAGTAGGGGAATAATAGGAGATAACAAGGCCGCGTACATGAATTTTAGTTGATTCAAACACCTTGGAGATACCGTCTTCCAAAGATTCTTCCGGAACGCCGTAATTACCTATAATAGGGTAGGTTAAACAAAGAATCTGACCGGAATAAGAAGGGTCGGTCAAACTCTCCGGATATCCTACCATTGCGGTATTGAATACAACCTCTCCGTCAGTTGAGGCCTCATACCCAAAAGAATAGCCTTGAAACTCAAGGCCATTCTCTAAGACTAATTTTATTTTTTTCTCTGATTGCATCATTTTATGAAGAAGAAAAGTATGCTATTTCTATAAGCGCAAATTTACTTAAATAGCATCTTATAGCAAACTTTGTTACACACCTTTTATCAACAAATTAACGCTCTGTCAAACGTTGCCGGTCATTCTCGGGCAAACGAACCTTCAGATTGGGATTACAAAGCTCTGGCAAAAATTGTCCAGAAATCTGCCTTCATATCTTGCCAGGTTCTCTCTTCAGATGCTGTAATCTCCTGTGTATAACCTTCAAGCAATTTTATTGCCTCATCTTTCTTTCCAACTTTGATAAGCTGTTCAGCTCTCCTCTCAACATCAGGAGTCTCATCCATCATTTTCTTCTCGTATTCCGCAGCCTTATTGCGTATGGTCTCCTTCGTTACATCCCAGTTAATAGTTGCTATTCTATTAGTCTCTCTAAATGACCAAATTGCAGCATCTGTTCTGTACCTCTTCTGTCCGCAGATGTCAAACCCCTTAGGTAGTTTTGTCTCTCCGGCATAAATTGGAATACGCGGGCTTTCAGCAGGATTATCAAATGCAAAATATGCAACTCCTCCAACCTCATCCGGCAGCCAGTTGCGCAGCCTGATAACATGTGAATATGAGCATTGTATAACAGCTACTGTTCTTATTCTCGGAGCACATCCCGGTTTAAGCTGGTTAAGCAAGTTCCTCATGTTGCTTGGCATAAATGTAGAGACAGGGCAGATGGAATCTGTGTATTTGACCTCTTTGCCTTCTACCATTTTTTTCCTCTCGACAGGTATTTTTAAGTATTTAACTTGGTCAAAATCAGTTCCGTCGTATGTTTCTCTGTAGAAAGAAAACATCATTTCCGGAGATACTTTGTTGTCAGGCTTAACAGAGAAAGGCATCTCTTCATCTGAATATTTAAGACCAAGAGAAGGAGCTAACTTATTAAGAATGAAGTATTCTCTCCACATGAAATTTTTCTTGTAGGTAGTAACCATCGGATAAAATTTGAAAGGAGATTTGCCGTCCCACAGTTTAAGCTCTTTTGTCCTCTCCTTTATATCCTTGGCATACATGAATTTATCGGGATTATTAAAATCTACAACACCAATTCTTGGAACGTTTCCGTTTATTGCAACCTCATCATCCGGAACTCTTTCTGCAACCCAAAGCGCTCCCGGTTTTTTGCCGCTCTTGCCTGTTCCGTAAATTTCAAATTGCCACGCTTCATTTTTATCAATAACAGTAAGGCATTCTCCCCAATCACCAAAACCGTATTGCTCTGCAAGCGAGCCCATTAATCTAATTGCATTTCTTGCATTATCACATCTTTGAAGTGCTATTCTTTCAAGCTCTTCAATCAGGAATAAACCGTTGTGATTTACAAGTTCTTCTTTTCCCTCCGTAGTTGACTCTCCCATAGCAAGTTGCTTCTCATTCATGCAAGGATATGCAGTATTTAAATATGAATAAGTGTTCTCAACTGTTGGTATAGAGCCTTTTACAGTTACTCCGCGCATATCGTAAGGCTCTTCTGTGTGAAGCAGTCCCCACCTGATTTCCTCCATATCGCCTGGCTTTGCTGTCTTTTCCGGCTCCATTGTAACCCAAGTTCTGTAGTTGGAATCACATGAGTGTGAGGTCATTACAGAACCGTCTGTGCTTGCTTTTCTGCCCACCAGCATAGCTGTGCAGCCATACAAATGTCCCTCCTCATCTCTATTATAATATGGACTGTCGGGATTAATTCTATCAAAAGGACTATAGGCCTCCGTGCTCTGCCCGGCAGTGATGGTGCCTTTGCCCTGTGCGCTGATTCCATTGCCTGAATTAAACTTGTAACCGGCACTATATGGTTGTGAAAATGAAAGAGTTGTAGTTGCGAATATCATAAATGCAGCAACTGCTCCTCTTAAGAAAAATTGATGGGAATAGTGTTTCATATTAGTGTAAGTGTGTTAAAAATTTAGCATAATTTAGATAGCAATGGCAACATCCGGCTATATGCAAAATATGCCACCGCTTTTGCAAAGGTATAGAAAAAGATTAATTTTGGAGCTTGTAGCGCAGGTATTATGTTATGCCTGCCGTTTGCGGGGGTGACAATGTATGAAATGTGCTGTTTGAGAGGAGATATTTATTAAACGCGCTATTTGCGGAGAGATTTATGTTTATAGGACTTATAATATTAGCGGCCGGCATTTTGCTGGGATGGCTGATTAGAAGGAAGTTTCACACATCCCTAATTCCGGCCATAATGGTTACCGTATGTTTATTGCTCTTTGTAATGGGCTTGCGCACAGGTACTAATGAAAATCTAATAAAGAGCATATCAAATATCGGTTTGATATCAGTGATACTGGTTGTTTTTGCGCTGGGCGGTTCATTGTTTGCTACTAAGCTGTTTACCAAGTGGATGGACGGTGGAAAAGGGACTGCACGGCGGGTTGCTGAATGCCCTGTTGTGGAGAAATCTGTAGCTGAGAATCCTGATGCTGGAAATTCTTTAGCCGATGAGAATGGATTAGCTGAGCAAGATGTGACTGCACAGAAATCTGAAAGTGCGGCGCAACAATCTGATAACAAGGGAAGTATGAGGGACAGCTTTATTATAGTTGGGGCGTTTATTTTGGGAATTTTGCTGGCTGCTTTTCATGTTCTTCCCGACAGCTGGCTTGCTTTGGATTTTTCTACTTATTCAAATTATGTGCTCTACCTTTTGTTATTGCTTGTGGGAGTGAACATTGGAATTGATGATACAATTTTTTCAACTGTCAGGCATTTAAGGGCAAGGGTCCTTTTCACACCTGTTATTACTTATGGCGGCATGCTGATTGGTTCCGCTATTGCCTTTGTAATCATTTACTTATGCCATTTGGGCGTTAGCGGCGCAGATGTGGCTGCAAGTGCTGTCAGTGCAAGTACTGCAAGTGCTGCTGGTGGTGGTGCTGCTGGTGCCGCTGCTGCAAGTGCAGGGCATTTTTCCTTTTTGAATGCAATTACAATTAATTCAGGGTTAGGATATTACTCCCTGACCGGCATTATGGTTAGTGAAGCGTGGGGCGCTGAGATGGGGTCCATTGCTTTGCTTGCCAATTTGTTGCGAGAATTCATAACTATCCTTTGCGGACCGCTTATTCACAAGTACTTTGGCAAGTACGCCATTACATCAGCCGGCGGTGCAACAATCACAGATACAACACTTCCAATAATGCTTAAAAATGACGGCAATGCAATGTTCCCCGTTGCAATTTACTCAGGTCTAGTCTTTAACGTTGCCGTACCTGTGCTGCTTGCAGTGCTGCTGAGTTTATAGACGATTTTTATCGCCTTTAAAAATGTTAATTGCTTAATTATATGATGATTACAAGGTTGCGTTGCGCATAAAAAAGCCCAACGTGCCATTGTAATACATTGATAATGTGATGAATAACTTTTTTAAAGGCTATGAATAATTTTAAGCAATGCATCAATGGCCTCATCTTCCGGAACTGATTTAAGCACAGGTGTTTTGCCTTTGTATATGGTCACTTTGTGACCGCCTTGTCCTACATAGCCGTAATCTGCATCTGCCATCTCGCCGGGACCGTTTACAATGCAGCCCATTACGGCAATCTTAAGTCCTTTAAGGTGAGCCGTTCTGCGCTTTACTTCATTGAATGTTTGCTCTAGATTGTATTGTGTGCGTCCGCAACCTGGGCATGCAATGTATTCAGGATGAGTGAATTTGCGGCGTGATGCTTGTAAAAGATTATCCTTGAATTCAGCAAGTCTTTCTGAGGAAAATATTTTTTTCATTTCAGCATTATGCTCATGCTCCATGTTCATGCTCATGTTCATGTCATGCTCATTGTGTGCATGATGCAATGAGTTGGGAACGGCATCAAAATCATCAATTTGTTTGTCCAGCAATAGAGGGCCAAATAGGCATGATGCTTTGATAATGAATTCATTCCAAGCATCCTGCAAATAGTTGTTGCTGCAGTTGCTGCTGCAGTTGCTGCTGCAGTGTTGTTGTTGCAGTTGCTGTTGTTGCTGTCGGCAGCCGAGCGGGCCCAGGACGGGTTTACGGAAATTATTGCCTCCGGTTTTGATGAGCCGCTGCGGATTTGGGCCATTACGCTTTCTAGCAGGATTTCATTTTCTCCGCTTTCAAAAAATTCTGCAATTGTCCTGCCGGCGGGAATTTCATTTACGGGATTCTCTGTTAGTGAGACTCTTATGGTGTCTCCAATTTTATCTCTTAGAAGTGCTCCGATACCGACTGCAGATTTTATGCGGCCTTGGTCTCCATTTCCTGCCTCTGTAACCCCCAGATGCAGAGGAAATACCACTCCATCATCCATCATGGCTTTGTAAAGCAGCCTATATGCTTCTGTCATCACGACAGTATTGCTTGCCTTTAAGGAGACAACGATATTGTAAAAGTCATTCTCTTTACACATTGATAGCCACTGCATTACAGCCTCTTTCATTCCAAGGGGAGTGTTGCCGAACCTGCTAACAATTTCCTCTCCTAGTGAGCCGTGGTTAAGACCAATGCGCACTGCAGTGTCATTTTTTTTGCAAACCTCCAGGAACTTCTTAAACTGTACTGCCGCATCCTTGTGAACTTGAGCAAAGTTGCCAGGGTTAATCCTCACTTTATCAGCTACTTGAGCTGCCGCTATGGCAACGTCGGAATTAAAGTGCACATCAGCAACTAATGGTACGCAGATACCGGAAGCATGCAGTTTCTCCTTTATAATCTTCAGGGCCTTAACTTCATCCAACCCCTGTGTAGTAAGTCTTATCATTTGAGCACCGGCTGCAACCATATCCTTGCACTGCGCAATTGATGCCTCAACATCCTGAGTATGAGTATTGCACATCGTTTGTACAACAATAGGGGAGCCGCCTCCAATAACTAGTCCTTTGACATTTGCGCTTATTCTTTTCATCTTGTAAACAGTATCTTATTCAATCTCATCAAATGATATTGCCAGAAAAATTTACTTTCCAACCTAATCTTATTTATTTTGATGATTTCCCAATAAACTCAATATCAGACTTTTTCTTTGCTTTTGTCTTTTTTGCCGCCTGATATGTTCTGCTGCCGTATGGTTTGCCTAACCTATAGAAAAGTCCAACATTGAAGATAAGCTGGTTGGGATGCGTTGATACCCAAGTATCAGTATAGAAGGATTTTTGGTCATACAAATTGCTTAAAGTGTACTTGTAATTGACTTCTAAATGTATTTCTATTGGTTTGAATATTAACGCAATGCCGCCTCCAACAATAAAACCGTATCCAAATTTGCGATAAGTGGATGAGATACTGTCGGGAACATTAGAGGAAAAAGAGGCTGACTTTGTATATGAAACAAAGCCTCCAAAGTTTGCCAGCAACCTCATCTTCCAAAAGTCAACGTGGAATTGTGAAACAAAAGGAATTTCTATGCACTGAAGTCGCTCGCTTCCCTCCGTTCCTTTCCTGTTTTTAACGGTGTCAGGTTCTGTATAACTTACAGATTTATAGCCTTTTTCCGTGTACTGTAATCCTGTCTCTACGCCAAAAAGATGAATGGAATTCCACAAAGAGTGATAGTATGTATAATAGATACCAAAGTTTTTGGCTGATGTAAGCGCTTTATGATCAAAGGATTGACTAAAGAAGACATTGTTCATTGCATACCCGGCCTTTATACCAATCAAGTGCTGGAATAATACTGAACTGTCCTTAATTTTTTTTATAGGGGCGGCATTTCTGAAGGAATTCTCATCAAACTCCTTCATAATATCAGTTGTGTCAACAACTTGCGCGTGCGTTGGAATTGCCGTAAGCAAAAAAGCTGCTGCCGCAATCAATCCGCTCTTAAATAATATATCTTTAAAAATCCTCATTTCTTAAACCTGGGTTTATTTCTTGAAAATTGCATCAAGATTTACTTCCTGCGTTAAATCTGTGCGCTCGTTAACCTTTATAATTGTCTTGCCATTAGGCAGTTTTAGCAATCTTGCCTTTTCCGGCTCTTTCTTTTCCAAGATAGAACCAATGTCCAGACGTCCATTTCCGTTCTTATCTTCAGTTATTCTAAATGAATAATTGCCTGTTTGCAAGTAAGGGAACAGAAGGCTGCAATCTGAATGAATAGCGTATTTTGAATATACCTTGTCACGTTTCTCATTTACCATCTCTACAAGATATCTCCCGCCGTGCGTGTTCTTGATTTCCAATGTTATGGAGCTTAATTTATCATCAGTCGGGAGCGATATTTTTTTCTCTGTAGAGTCATTTGTGAAGCCGTTAATATCCATGAAGATTCCCTTTGGAATAATTATATCGTAATCATTTCCAACCTTGTATGGCTCATCTGCCTGCAGCTTGTAGCTCAGCACGTCTGCAGTATCCCTTGTAAATGTGAACTTTACATTTGTGGTAATCCTCCTTGGGGTAGTGCATGTCATGCGAATTTTTTCATAATCGCTCTTAATCAGCGGTGCCGGGAATGTAAACGAATATCCTTCACTCTCAACAGTTTCCGGCTTAACATTCATCTCCATTTTAAGCAAATCCTTGCGTTCTTGCTTTTCTTGAGGAGTGTTGGTCTTTTTGTTTTGCCGGTTATTTTGATTTCGCTTATTGTTGTTTTGTCCGTATCTGCTCTGCCCAAGTCCGTTCCTTCCATTACCATAATTTTGATTGTCAAATCCGTTGTTCTTGCTCTTGTTGTCCTTCTTTTTTTCCTTTGGAACTACAAGTTTCAAAGTCTCTCCGGAA
This sequence comes from Bacteroidales bacterium, assembly GCA_022647615.1. NCBI lineage: Bacteria > Pseudomonadati > Bacteroidota > Bacteroidia > Bacteroidales > Bacteroidales bacterium. The sequence goes on along the minus strand of JALCKZ010000001.1, from coordinate 1,933,253 downwards.
GGTTTTAGTTTGCCTAAAGAGTCTGTTTTATAGTAGTTTATCCTCAGCGACAGTGTATCTGCCAATCTTCTTCTCTCATTTATCCAGAAGCTCAGGGAATCTCCTTTGGCATTAAATTGCTTAATCAGCTTATCGTTGTAAACGCCTTTCACAATAAAGGTATCTATTTGTGCTCCCGGAGCATTGAATTTTACAAATGCAGCTCTTTCAGCAGTTCTTCCGTAGTTTGAAACGTATTGATTATGAGATACTTCTTTAAACAAGTAGATATCTGTTTCACTAGGTCTGCTAAGGCATCCCAGCGTATCTTTCATCTTAATCTGCGCAGTCTGCGGCATTCCTTTTCTTGCGGCCAGTTTTGGAACAATTGTAGAATCGCAGAATCCAACAAGCTCGCTTCCAGCGTCATACAGACTGTTGTTATTAGCATCTTTGAATGCATATATAGTGTATGGAGCCTTCTTTAAGCCTCTTAAACAGAAGTACCCCCAGTCATCTGTTCTTGCCGCAGCTACGGGCATCTCCTTCATAACGGATGAATCTTTTGGATTTATATAGGCTCCGATAGTTATCCCTTTCATTGGGAGCAAAGACTCGTAATCCATTACTGTCCCGCTGATAATCAGAGAGTCCAGGAATTTTCCCGTTGAGAATGTGTAAACATAATTTGGGAAAGGATTGTTCTCATTGATATCAGAAATTGCATTGCCAAAATTGATTGAATATGTCTGATTTTGCTTAAGACTATCAGGGAAAATAACAAGAACGCCTTTCTTTTTTATTTTGATAGTAGGCTTCTTCTTCATTGGAGGAGAGACAATGACTTCATTATTAGCATCTTTCAGCTGCACGTACTCATCAAAATCAATAAGTATCTTACCCTTGACAATAGGGAAGTTTGTAAGATTGGTATCAGGAATTCTGCCGACAATGACAGGCGGAATAGTATCTTTTGGGCCTCCGCTGGGGCCGCGGCTGGTGTTAGCACATCCCTCTGAATGAAGGCAATATGCAACAGCGATTGCTGCAAAAACTGCCGCTTTAAGCACTCTTCCCAGTTTTTTATAAACATTCATTCCAGGTCTCTTATAAATACTTTTTCCCATAATTATCGTTTCCAGCAATTACTCTTTAACATCAACTCTTGTTACCGTATCAATACCTTTGATATCTCTTATCCTCTGAATAAGTACTTCCAGGTCTCCGGTGTCATGAACGTAAAGGTCTATGTATCCTTCAAATACACCATCGTGAGTCTCAAAAAATATTTTTCTTATGTTCACTGATAGCACATTAGTTATATACTTTGTAATGTCTGCAACAATTCCCATTCTGTCAATTCCGCGCACCTCAATTCTTGCAAGGAAGGAGAGTATTGTATGCTTTGTCCACTTTGCATTGATAATTTTACCTCCCTCTTTGGTAGCAAGCGCCATTGCAACCGGGCAAACTTTCTTATGAATTACAACTTCATTTTTGTCGTTTATAAAACCAATTATCGGGTCTCCCGGAATTGGATTGCAACACTCTGCAACCTTGTAAGAGAGCGTTTTATCTACAGGATTCTCCTTAAGCAGATAATCCTTTTTCTTGTCAATGACAACTTTATTGGATTCTGAAGGACTCTCTGTATTATCCTTTGATTCTTCCTTTTCTCCGTCTCCAAACTGCAAGTTCCAGTACTTAACAAACTTATTCTCCTTGTTCTTTTTAAGAATGGCATCAAGATTTTTTAAATCAATGACCCCAGCTCCAATTTTGCTGTATAGTTCATCTTTATTATTGAGCTTGTACTCATCTATAAGTTTCTTGATAGCTCTTGCCTGCTGTTTAATTCCAAGTTTTGCAAGTGCTTCATCCAAAGACTCTTGTCCAAATTTGATGGAGTTCTTTGTATCAGCCTTAAGAGTATCGTATATTAAATTTCTTGCCTTTGCTGTTTTTACAAAATCCAGCCATTCTCTCTGCGGCTTTTGGGATTCTGCTGTGATGATTTCTATTTGGTCGCCGTTCTGCAGTACATAAGAAATAGGGACCAGCTTCAAATTTACTTTAGCTGCGATGGCTTTGTTACCCATCTGAGAGTGAATGTTATAGGCAAAGTCAAGAGCTGTTGCTCCTTTTGGAAGTCTCTTGGATTCTCCCTTTGGAGTGAATACATATATCTCTTTTGACAATAGGCCTGCATGGAATTTGTCCAGAAAATCAAGTGCGTTAACATCCGGATTTTCAAGCACTTCTCTTACCATATTTAGCCAATTGTCCATATCCTTTTCCTCATTGCCGGAAAATTTATCTCCCTTGTAACTCCAGTGAGCCGCCACACCTTTTTCTGCAATCGCATCCATTCTCACTGTTCTTATCTGCACTTCTATCCATCCTCCCTGCTGGCTCATAAGGGTACAATGCAATGCTTCATAACCATTTGATTTAGGTGTACTTACCCAATCTCTTATTCTGTCGGTATTGGAGACGTAATCTTCCGAAATTAGGGAATAAATGTCCCAGCATTGCTTTCTTTCAGAACTTCCTTTTTTAGGTTCAAAAATTATTCTGACAGCAAACAGGTCATAAATCTCATCAAACGGAACTCCCTTTGTTTGCATTTTTCTCCAAATGGAGTAGGGAGTTTTGATTCTTTTATTTATGGTAAACTTGTAACCGGATTTTTTAAGAATTGCAGATATAGGCTCAATAAAGTTATCTATCGCAACACCTTTGGCTTCAGTAAATTCCGCAAGCTTTTTATTTATGTTTTCATACTCCTCCGGCTGTCTGTATTTCAGCCAGATGTTCTCCATTTCAGACTTTATGCTGTATAGACCAAGCCTATGTGCAAGAGGAATAAAGATGTACATGGTCTCGCTCAAAATCTTATCTTTCTTCCTCTCCGGCATGGAGTCAATAGTTCTTAAATTATGAAGCCTGTCGGCGAGCTTAATAAGTATGACTCTGACATCATCATTTAAGGTTAGGAGGATTCTTTTAAAATTTTCTGCCTGCAGAGATTTTTCCTGTGTTTCCACATTATCGTAGATTGAAGTCTCATTCTCCGTACCACCCTCAGACTGAGAGTGTTTATAGTCCATGGCAGATTTGATTTTGGTGAGCCCGTCAACAAGAGAAGCTATCTTTGGACCAAAGAGACGTTCTATGTCTTCTAGAGTATAATCTGTATCTTCAACAATATCATGCAGCAAGGCCGTAACTATGGACTTATATCCCAATCCTATCTCTTGCACTACAATCTTTGCAACTGCAATAGGATGAATGATATACGGTTCTCCGGAACGGCGCCTCACACCTTTGTGAGCCTCATTGGCAAATTCAAAAGCTTTAATAACGCCCTCATACTCCTCCTGATTTGCGCATCGTTTTAACGCGGCAAGCCTGAGAGATTCAAATTCTCTCTGTATTAGTGCATTATCTTCTTTAGTAAATTCAGACATCCTACTTGTTTTTATTTTCTATTGCGGCAACGGCATCTGCAACATCCTGCTCGTCACCTAAATCTACATTCTCAAAAGCATGAGCAATTTCTGCTCCAATTAGTACTATTGTCCAGCTCACATTTAGCCAGACAAGGAATAGCGGGAATGCTGCAAAAGCTCCGTAAACAGCATTTAATCTGGTGACCATCAACTGAGTACCGGTGTATAAAAACTGTACAATAACAAATGCAAATGCTGTTATTATAGATGAATTTATTGCCGCCTTAAAGCTTACCTTAATGTTTGGAATGTATTTATTTACAACTGTAAGCGCAAGCACGGTAGCAACATAATATGCTATCCATTGTACAAAAGCGCTAATGGTTTTAAAGTGCCATATTTTTACTCCATAGTTTCCAAGCGCATTATTAAAAAACACCATTACGCTCAAAAACAAAATAATCAGGAAAGGAGAAATTATCAGAAAACCAATATAATACAAAAGATTCCTTGCAAAAGAGCGAGGCTTCTTAACTTCCCAAATCTCATTGAAATCTCTTTGAATATTAAAGATTAGCCAGATAATAGTCCATACAAAAAACAGGAAGCTTATCGCTCCAAATATTCCGTTTTGTCCGCTCTTTATAATGTTATTTGCAAAGTTGATTAGCATGTCCACCAGTTTGGTGTCTCCTGCAAATGTTTGATAAATAACATATTCCAGGTGCTTCTCCATCCCAAATCCTCCGGTGACAAAGAATGCAACCGCAACAAACGGAACAAGCGCCATAACGGAAAAGAAACTTAAGGAGACAGAATAAAGGCCAAGTCTTACTTTGCCCAAATTCTGCACCGTAACAAGGACAACCTTCAAGTGTCTGTAAAGTCTCTTCTTAGCTCCACCTACATTCTTGATATTCAGATTCCAGATGTCAACCGTGATAAATTGCATAAAGCTCTTATAGCTTCTCTGCAAGGCTGCTGTCCTCTCTTTGAATACCTGGCCAATCTCCTTAAAGAAACCCTTGAAGATGTTCTTTCTTCTTTTCTCTGTCCTATTTGTGTTGCTCTCTTGCACTTTTTTATCCCGACAGTTTTTTACTTTTATTATATTTTACCTGCCGTTTATTTTTTTCATAAACCTCACGGGGTCAATAATATATCTTGTATGTGTGCCGCATCCTATCTCTCCCTTTTCATCTCCCGCGGAGACGGAAAACACAACTTTATTTCCATCAATCTTCTCAACCTTTGCAATGGAGTAAACTTTAGCTCCAACGCCGCATGCCCTGGTATGCTTTATATTCATCTCAGTACCAACGCTGTCCTCCCCAACAGGGGACTCTTTCAGCAGCAGAAAGGCGGACTCCTCCATAAGTGCAATCATGGCCGGAGTAGAGAAAACTTCCTGTCCTCCAGTCTTATACGCAGCTGCGGTATCTTTATCCGTAACAACTCTCTCGCTCCTGCGGGACATTCCAATCTTAATATTTTCTATCATATCTTTCACCCAAAAGTACGTCGTATTATTCAATAGTACGCTGTATTATTCATTTGTTATTTTAACGCTGCGGCGTATGCCTTTACAAATGTATCAATCTGTGATTCAACTTTTTCGGGTGTCGGATCCCCAAATGTTTCAACTGCAGGTTCTACCAGCGCTATTCTATTTTCTTCTGCAAATTTCTTCAAATCTTTTACGCCAGCTCCGTTCCAAGATGATGTTCCAAACAATCCGACAACTTTATTTTTTTGAGCAGTGATTTTTATTTCATTGCACAAATGGTGCATTGCAGGATGCATTACTCCGTTGTATGCGCATGTTCCCAGAATGTATCCTTTATATTTTTGTATTTCGCTAAGTATGAAGGATATATTTGTGTTTGAAACATTATATGTGATAATGTTTTTTACCCCGGCGTCACAAAGTTTCTGACCAATCATATCAGCTAAGGTCTCTGTGTGCCCGTACATTGTAGCAAATGCAATTACAACTCCCTCCTCTGCTTTAAACTCAGCCCAATCCTTGAACAGTCCAATGACTTTCATAGGATTCTCCTTCCAAACCACTCCGTGAGAAGGGGCTATAACTTTGATAGGGACACCGTTTAATTTTGCTAATGCCTTCAAAACCATTGTGCTGTACTTGCATACGATGTTGGAATAATACCTGCGCATGTCATCCAAATATACCGCATCCCAGTTATAATCGCTATCATAAATTCCGCCATCCAAAGCGCCATATCCGCCAAATGCGTCGCAGGTGAAAATGACCTGATCTTTAACATCATACGTTACCATTGTCTCCGGCCAGTGGACCCAAGGAATGTAAACAAACTTTAAAGTGCTTTGGCCAATTGGAAGTTCTTCACCATCCGCAACCATCTTGAATCTATCTTCCCCAATCCCGAAGTAATCATTTATCATCTTCTTTGTCTGCACATTACCAATGATTTTGCACTCAGGGAATGTGTTCATTATCACTCCAATCATTCCGGCGTGGTCAGGCTCCATGTGGTTTACAGCTATATAATCCAGCTTCTTGCCTCCAAGCACTTTCTGAATCTTTGCAACATATTCATTATCAGAGCCATATTTGACGGTGTCTACTAGTACTGTCTTCTCGTCGTTTATAAGGTAGGAATTATATGCCATGCCGTGAGGAAGAGGCCAGTTGTTCTCAAAAAGAGATGTTTTCCTGTCATTAACTCCTATGTAACTAATTCTGTCAGTTATATTTACTATTTTCATAATCTGTAATTATATTTAAAATAATGTTTGTTCTTTTTCTTCTGTTTGTTTCTGTTCCTCTGTATGTCCGGTTGTATTGGAAGAGCTGCCCGCAGGGTTTGCGATTCTGTAAAATTCTTCCTCTGAAATTACCGGAATCCCCAGCTTTTCAGCCTTTTTCAGTTTTGCATCTCCCGCTTTTTCTCCCGCCACAAGATAGGAAGTATTTCCCGTAACAGAGCTGCCAACCTTCCCCCCATGCGCTTCTATGTACTGTTTCATAATCTCGCGCGGTATGGAATAATTTCCAGTAATCATTATGGTCTTGCCTTGTAAAACGTTGGAAACTACTTTAATATCTGATGCTCCAACTTCAAACTGCAACCCCGCCTCTTTAAGTTTTTCTATTGTATGCAGGTGCCTTGGCTCTTTAAAATACTCTATAATAGAGTCTGCCAGCGCATCTCCAACATCCTCTGTATCAAGAAGCTCATCGCGAGTAGCATTTTTAAGCCCCTCTATGCTTTTAAATTTAGCAGCAAGACTTTTTGCGGTAGTTTCTCCTATAAATCTGATTCCCAAGCCAAAAAGCACTTTTCCAAAAGGAACATTTTTACTCTTTTCCAGAGATGCTTTAAAGTTCGCGACAGATTTTTCTTTCCATTTATCCAGAGAGAGCAGCTGCAAATCTGTCAAATTGTACAAATCCTCCAGCTCCCTTATATAACCTTTTATGAACAGCTGGTGTATCGTTGCCTCTCCTGCATTGATGTTTAATGCTTTACGACCTATAAAGTGTATGAATTTTCCCTCTATCTGCGGAGTGCAGTTATCAGAATTGGGACAGAAAAATTTAGCTTCATCTTCATCTCTTACAAGCTGTGTTCCGCATACGGGACACACGGACGGGAATACCGCAGGCTGAGCGTTAACAGCTCTTTTTGAGAGCTCTACTGCAGTTATTTTTGGAATAATTTCTCCCCCTTTTTCCACGTATACGTAATCTCCATAGTGAATATCAAGCAGTTTCATCTGGTCAGCGTTGTGCAGGGTTGCCCTTTTGACAACAGTTCCGCTGAGCTGCACCGGTTCCAGATTTGCTACAGGTGTTACAGCGCCTGTCCTGCCTACCTGATAATCAATAGATACTATTTGTGTCAGAGCCTGTTCCGGCTTGAATTTATAGGCGACAGCCCACCTCGGAATTTTTGCAGTATAGCCAAGTCCGCGCTGCAGTGCAAATTGATTGATCTTTACAACCATTCCGTCCGTAGGGAATGGGAGCGTCTTCCTCTTTGTGTCCCAGGATTTTATATATTCTATGGCTTCTCCAATATTGGAGCATTCCACAGCGTATTCTGATGTTGGAAGTCCCCATGATGCAGCGCACTCAATTGCCTTGGTATGCGTGGCAACATCAAGTTTCTCTGCAATAAGGTGATATAGAATGCATTCCAATCCGCGTCCTGCCACCTGGGAAGGGTCTATAAGCTTAAGAGAACCTGCCGCGGCATTGCGCGGATTTGCAAACTCTTGTTCTTCATTGAGTTCCCTCTCATAATTCAGCTTATCAAAAGCCTCATAAGGCATGTAGATTTCACCTCTTATTTCAAATTCTTGCGGATATCCGCTGCCCGGTCTGAGGTGCTGCGGAATGGAAGGAATGTGTTTTACATTTTCAGTAACGTCGTCACCGACAGTCCCATCCCCGCGAGTGAGCGCGCGCTCCAGCACGCCATCCTTGTAGTACAGGTTAATGCCTGTCCCGTCAAATTTCAATTCACATGAATATGAGTAGGGCTGGTCGGTAAACTTTCTAATTCTTTGGTCAAATTCCTCTAGCTCTCCAACATTGTAAGTATTTGCTAATGAGAGCATGGGATGTTTATGGGGAAATTGCCTGAAATGATTTTTCCCGTCGGGAGCTTCAAAACTGTTATCTTTTTCAGTTTTAGCCTCTGCCGGAGCTTCCAGGTCGCTGCCTACTTTCTGAGTAGGGGAATCAGGCGTAATATACTCTGGATAAAGCTTTTCCAGTGCCATGAGCTCCTGCATCATCACGTCAAACTCATAATCGGAAATTGTAGGATTATTCAGCACATAATAATTATGATTGTGCTGGTTCAACTCCTTCCTGAGTGCTTCTATGCGTGCTTTTGCTTCCTTTTTGTTCACTGCGGCAAATTTAACCCCCAAATTTACCATATTTTGATAATAAATCATAAATTTGCCGCCTGATTTAGAAGAGATATAATATGCAAAAATCAATTGTAATTTTAACGGGAGGTGGTCCCGCTCCGGGAATGAACACGGTTGTAGGAACCATTACAAAAGTATTTTTAAGAAACGGTTACAGAGTCCTTGGACTTAATGGAGGTTATAAAGGTTTGTTCTCCCCGGACCCTAACTTTGAGGAGTTGGATTTCTTCTTGGCAGATTCAATTTTTAATAGAGGTGGTTCTCACCTGGTAATGAGCAGATTCAAGCCAACGCAAGAAGATTTTGATAAGAACTTTAATTTGAAATTTTTCCAGGATAACAACATACAACTTCTGGTAACAATTGGTGGAGATGATACTGCATCAACTGCAAACAGAATTGCAAAATTCCTTCATGAGAAGGATTATCATATTGCTAACATTCACGTTCCCAAGACAATTGATAATGACCTTCCTCTTCCTCAGAACATTGCAACATTCGGATATCAGTCTGCAAAAGGTGAGGGAACTGCCATTGGAGCAACTATTTATGAAGATGCGCGTACAAATCACACTTGGTTTGTAGTCTCAGCAATGGGACGTTCTGCAGGACACCTTGCTCTTGCAATTGGCTATACTAATCACTATCCTATGATTGTGATTCCGGAAATGTTCAACAAGACAAATATCACCGGAGAGAAAATTATAAATCTTGCTGTCTCGGCGATAGTTAAGAGAAAACTTCTGGGTATTGACTATGGAGCAATTATTATTTCAGAAGGTGTATTTGAGGAACTTTCCAGCGAGGAACTGCAATCTTATGGTGTTAAATTTACTTATGACCAGCACGGACATCCTGAATTAGGAAAGGTCTCTAAAGCGCAGATGTTCAATGATATGCTTGAGACACGCCTGAAACAGCTCGGGCTTGACGTTAAGTCTCGTCCGGTTGAGATTGGTTATGAGGTAAGATGTATTACCCCTCATGCTTATGACCTTGTATATTGCACGGAACTAGGTATGGGAGTTTATAAGTTGTTTACGGAAGGTGTCACCGGCTGTATGGTTTACATGGATTTGAACGGCAATGTTAAGTCCTTGTATTTAAAAGATATGCAGGATCCGGCTACCGGAAAGATTCCGCCAAGAGGAGTTAACATTCATCAGGATAAAGTCAGGATGATATTTGAGTGCATCATGCATTATATCACTCCGGATGATTACGAGGCAGCAAAGAAATACCTTAAAGATCCTGAGACTTACGATTTTAAGAAGATACTAAACTGGTAAAACGTTTAGTTTTCTTGATAGATGCACGTCCGTCTCGCGCTGGCGTGCATTTTTTATAAGTGTGTGGCGGCTATTACCGCGTAATATCATAAGAAATGAAATTGGTTATCTATCAGATGCTTTTGAGAGTTTTTGGAAACTCTAAAGAGGACTGCGTACCAAACGGACCATTTATTTTTAATGGCAGCGGGAAATTCAGCAGTGTTGATGAAAAGATTTTGTGGCACCTTAAATCATTAAGTGTCAGTCATGTATACTTTACAGGTGTAATTCGCAGCGCCACTAAAACGGATTTTACTCAGTATGACATTCCGCACAACAACGATGCTGTAGTTAAAGGAAGAGCAGGTTCTCCGTTTGCAATCGCAGATTATTATGATGTTAACCCTTGTCTTGCTGATAAAGTCCCAAATAGATTTGTTGAGTTTGAAAGGATGCTTAAGCGCGTGCATTCTGTTGGCATTAAAGCTATTATAGATTTTGTGCCAAATCATGTCTCCAGGGAATACATGACCCTTTGCAATGATGAGAATGTTGGTGCGGATGTAAATATTAAAGAAGCTGCCAGTGCAAGTGCGGATGACGGTATATTAGCACGCTTTGGAGAGGGTGATAATAAGGAGGTTGCATTTGACCCGCAGAATAATTTTTATTACATGCCGGGACAAGAACTGAGAATGGGGGATTACGTTGAGAATCCTGCAAGGGCAACCGGAAATGATTGCTTTACTGCAACTCCTTCTCACAATGACTGGTATGAAACAGTTAAGTTAAATTACGGCGTTGACTATCTTAATTCCGGATGCGGCGGAGAAATCACCGCACAATTCAACGGGCATAATTGTTACTTCAATCCTATTCCAAAAACTTGGCTGATGATGTACAATGTGCTGAATTTCTGGTGTTCCCATGGAGTTGACGGATTTCGCTGCGATATGGCGGAGATGGTCCCCCTTCAATTTTGGGAGTGGGCTATCGGGAAAATAAAAATGAACTATCCTAAAGTTATATTTATAGCGGAATCATATAATCCACAGCAATACAGTTCTTTGGCAGAGTGCGGATTTGACTTGCTCTATGATAAGGTTGGACTTTATGATAAACTTAAAGGAATTTCCCGCGGAGAGGCAAAGGCTTGCGAAATAACATCATGCTGGCAAAGTATTGAGAATATTAGTGTTGCGGGGAAATATGCAGCCGGAGAGAAAATAAGCATTAAAAACAGGATGCTTAACTTTCTTGAGAATCATGACGAACAAAGAGTCGCATCTGACTTTAATATTGGCGGAGATGAGAAAGCCAGCATTTTGCCCGATGAGAAAAAAGGCTTTAGAGCATTGCCTGAACTTGTTGTAAGTCTGATGCTTAACAAGTCTCCGTTTATGCTCTATTTTGGAGAAGAGTTTGGAGAGAAGGGGATGGAGAGCGAGGGCTTTAGCGGCAGAGATGGAAGAACTTCCATATATGATTATTGCTCGGCACCAAGCGTTGCAAGATTTTTAAATTGCAGGCTGCATCCTGATGAGCAGAAATTGTTTGCGGAATATGTAAAGCTCTTGCACATAGCAGTTTCAGAGAAGGCAATATCTGAGGGAGATACATTTGATCTTGAGTATGCAAATACCGGAAATGGCACTTTTAATCCCGACAGGCACTTTGTATTCGCCCGCAGATTTGTTTCAAGCAGCGACTCACCTGTCAGCTCTTCTGTGTTAAATACAGCTGATGTTTCTGCGTTGATTTTTATTGCGGTAGATTTCACTCAAAGCGCAAAAACTTTGGATGTTGTATTGCCTGCGCATCTATTTGATTTCTGGCATCTTGCAGAGGCTGATGCGGTGGAAGCAACAGATTTGCTCTCCGGCAAATCCCTTAAGCTATCCCTGCGCAAAGATGCCGCTGTTTCCATGCCGCTCACCCAGTATGGTGTCAGCATCATTAAGGTATTACTATAATCATTTGATTAATAATCTATTAGCAAGTGGCTGCAAGCCACTCGCCGCGCTAGCGCGTGTCTCCTTGCGCACGAAATGCGCTAAACCCCAGGATTTTGCGGCGCTTTGTGCCGCAAAATAAAGCGTGGGCTTGTGTGTAAGCCAAAACACCCCCCGATGTTTTACGGGGGGTGTTTTTCCGAGCCAGCTCGGAGAGTCGAACTCCGGACCTACGCGTTACGAATGCGTCGCTCTAGCCATCTGAGCTAAGCTGGCAAAATCCGCCAATCAATTGATTGGCAGTATTTTTATACATTAGAGAACATTGAGCCAACAACTGCTAATCCAACGCAGCTAATGACACATACGGCAACAATAATTCCTATAAGCCACCAAATTAAAATTGCTTTTGCCCAATTCTCTCTCTCGTCTTTGTTCCCGCCAAATGCCCAAACAAAAGGCATAACAATATTTACCAGTGGAAGCCACATCAAGAACAATGTTAATACCCACTGTCCAACGGTAAGTTTTTCCTTAGGCTGAATCATCGGTGCAACCGGTTGAGTCTTAGGCTGCTCTGCAGTCTTAGGCTCTTGTCCTTCAATTATTTCCATATAGTTAAGTTTAAACGTTTTAACATCCTTATCCTTTGGCGCTCTCTTGCTGACAATCTCCATGGTGTTAACTTCCCGCCATATTTTGTTACTTTTGCACCGCGTCTCTGTCGGGGACACAAAAGTAGTAAAATTTTTTAAGCCATCCATATAGTTTTATGCCAACAGTAATTCCAACAGAACTGGGAACAGAGAAAATTTCCAAATTGCTTAAGCAATACGCCATTCCGGCCATCATTGCAATGACGGCATCTTCCTTATATAATATGTGCGACAGCATTTTTATCGGGCAGGGTGTGGGACCGTATGCTATTGCAGGTCTGGCTATTACGTTTCCGCTTATGAACCTGAGCGCTGCGTGCGGAACTCTTGTTGGTGTTGGAGCTTCTACAATTATTTCTGTTTTGCTTGGCCAGAAAAATTATGAGGTTGCCCAGAAAGTGCTTGGGAACTCAGTGGTACTCAATATTATAGTTGGTTTATTGTTTTCCGTCTTTTGCATTGCATTTTTAAAACCAATCCTTTTCTTTTTTGGAGCCAGTCCAAATACAATGCCGTATGCGTATGATTATATGTTCATTATATTGCTGGGCAATATCGTTACCCATCTTTATTTTGGAATGAATAACATAGTGAGGGTAATGGGACTTCCTAAAAAAGCAATGGGCGCCACAATTTTTACCGTTGTAATTAATTCAATATTAGACCCTATATTCATTTTCATCTTTCATTGGGGAGTAAGAGGTGCTGCCATTGCTACCGTGCTTTCTCAATTTTTGGCAATGCTTTATGTCTTTTATCTTGCTTCGGACAAGAACCGCATAATCCATTTGAAAAGAGGAATCTACAGGCTTGAGGCACAAATCATAAAGAAGACTTTCTCAATAGGCATGTCTCCGTTCCTGATGAATGCCGCATCATGTTTTATCGTTCTGTTTCTGAATCAGCAGCTTAAGAGATATGGCGGAGATATGGCGATAGGCGCCTTCGGCATTGTAAACAGAATGAGTTTCTTGTTCATGATGGTTGTCATGGGATTGAATCAGGGGATGCAGCCAATTGCAGGTTATAATTTTGGGGCAAATAAACCGCAGAGAGTCAGTAAAGTACTTAGAACAACAATCATGCTTGCCACAGCAGTTACCTCATTTGGTTTCATAATTGGGGAGTTGTTTCCAAAACAGCTTGCATTTATTTTTACCACTGACCCTGAACTCATAAAGCAGTCTATAATTGGCCTCAGGATAACTTTTATAAGTTTCCCAATTATTGGATTCCAGATGGTTACAGCATATTTCTTCCAAAGCATAGGATTGGCAAAGAAGGCTGTTTTTCTCTCTTTATCCCGACAGGTTTTATTCTTGCTCCCGCTGCTTTTTTTGATGCCAACTATTTGGGGAATACACGGAGTTTGGTGGAGCCTTCCGGTTTCTGACGTGATAGCCAGCGTGGTATCCGGGCTGATGCTTGCAGCTCAGCACAGAACTTTCATAAGAATGCAGAAAGAGCAGGAGGGGCAAGCTGAGCAGCAACTGCAAGAGGCGGTACAACCTCAAGATAATCAGCAATAAAAAGATTATTTCATTAGTTAACTCATATATTGATGGATATGTCAGACAATAATTTTTTTTACGTAAGCATCGGACGACAAATAGGAGCCGGCGGACTTGAAATTGCTAAAATTTTGGGAAAGAAATTTAATGTTCCCGTTTATGATAAAGAGCTCCTTATGGAGGCTTCTAAAGAGAGCGGGCTTAATCCGGAATTGTTTGAGAAAGTTGATGAAAATAAGGTGATTGAGAGTAGGGGAAGTATGTTTGGGTTTAGTTCTTTGGCAGAAGGATTTTCAAATTTCTTTACATCCACCGTGCTGGATAGTTCTGCATTGTACAAGATTGAGAGCGGAGTGATTGCAGAAATTGCAGAGAAGGGGTCTGCAATTTTTATGGGACGCTGTTCTGATTATATCTTAAGGGATAATCCCAACGGTATATCTGTCTTTATAACTGCTTCAAAATCAGATAGAATATCCAGAGTAAAGCTCAATAAAAAATTAGACGGAATAGAGAAACTTTCAGATGAAAAAATCTCTGAACTTCTGGATAAAGGGGACAAGAAAAGAGCTAATTACTATAATAATTACACAATGAAGACTTGGGGCAAAGCTGAATCTTATGATATGTGCCTAGATTCAACTACCTTCACTTCAGAGGGTTGCGCAGAAATAATAGCTAGTGTAATTAAAGAGAAATTTTTGACAAATCATCATCAGCTTTAATCTTGCGGATAATAGTCTTTACCAGCATTTCCATCTTTTTTCCGGCGCGATAATCGGCCGGGCAGATGTAGTTTACGCGCTGCTGGTCCAGCAGCTCCTGTGCGATGATTTTTTTATTGTAAATACCTGGATTGTAGACTGCTATAGAGGAACCTCCAAGCTGTTTTGTTAACTTCATGCAAGGTACGTCAGTCTCTCCGTCTCCAAAATAAATCATATTTGAAAACGCTACTCGCTTCTCATCCTCAGGCATGGACTCATTTATTTTTTCGCTGTCGTGAATATTAAGGATACCCTTGTTAATCTTAAATAGAAATTGAGTCTTGTTGGTGTAGTTGACTGCGGCAGCAGGCCAGATGGCATTTCCCTTTTTGCTATAGTAATAGGAACTGGCGAATATTGCCTTAAACTCCTTTGCAATCTTCATTCCCTCAAGGATTTCCAGTAATCCGGAAGAGTTGATATAATGTTCAATTATAACGCCCTCCTGTTTGCCAATCTCCTTAATTCTTTTAAACCAGCTCTCAACTCCGGGGAAAAATCTGACATCCTTTCCAAACTTCATAAAACTCTCCCTGGTGAGTGAAATGTTTTTCTTGCGCGCCTCATCCAACATCAACAGCATGTAAATCAAAATGCCGTCGGCATCCTGAGTATCAGCCATTCTGTGGGACTCAGACCAAAATTCATCTGCTGTTTTCCCGATAGATTTAATAAAAGAGTACTCCTGCATATTGCCGGGAGCAAGTGTGCCGTCAAAATCATATATCAGCGCAACTATCGGTTTGTCAGATGCTTTCATATATTGGTGAATTTATTCTTCTCCGTAATTATCTATGCCGTAGATATATCTGACTGTAATGCCATCTTCTCTTAGATGTTTCTTAAGTTTCGGAATCCTGATTTTGCCATAATGGAACACTCCGGCTGCCATTGCAGCATCAGCACCGCCCTTTGTCAGAACGTCTTCTATGTCTTGAATGCTTCCTGCGCCGCCGCTGGCAATCACAGGAACATGCACTAAATCAGCTAATTTGCGGCAAGGCTCACAAGCATAGCCAAACTCTGTTCCGTCATTATCCATGGATGTAAACAGAATTTCTCCGGCTCCTCTATCTTCCGCCTCCTTAGCCCAGCTAAACATCTCCTTGTTTGAATATTTTGTCCCTGCATTTGTTGTCACTCTCCAGATGCCGTTTACTTGCTTTGCATCTATTGCGGCTACTACAAATTGAGAGCCGTATCGCTTTGCTAAATCGCTAATTAACTGCGGATTATTTACTATAGCCGTGCAGATAGAAACTTTGTCTGCTCCGGCATCCAGCAACCTTGCCGCATCATCCATTGATGAAATTCCTCCGCCAACGGTAAACGGAATATCTATATTTCTCGCTATCTTTTTTACCAGCCCAAGAAATGTTCTTCTGCCCTCCAACGTTGCGCTAATATCCAGAAACACAAGCTCATCTGCACCATCATACGAGTATGCCCTGGCCAGCTCAACGGGATCTCCAACATTTACCATGCGGACAAAATTCACACCTTTTACAGTTTTTCCATCGTGAACATCCAAGCATGGAATAATTCTCTTTGCTAACATAAATTATTTATTATCAGTGTTTTCTGCAGATTCATCTGCTGGAGCATTTGATTTGTTATATTCCCTTATCTGTTCAATGGTAATATGTCCTTCATAAATTGCCTTTCCCACTATTGCAGCAGGAACATTTATATCATTAAGATCTTCAATGTCTTGCATGCTGCTGATTCCGCCGCTGGCAATAATTTTAAGCCTTGGATATTTTCCTCCAAGCTCCCTGTACATTTCCAAAGAAGGTCCTGCAAGCATTCCGTCCTTAGAAATATCTGTAACCACGGCGTACTTTAGCCCTTCCTGCAAGTATAGCCTAATGAGCTCATCTGCAGTCTTATCCGTTGACTCCCTCCAACCTTTGATGGCTATTTTATTCTCTTTAATATCTGCGCCAAGAACAACCTTCTCACCTCCAAAACAATCTAGCCAATAGGTGAATACGTTGGGTTCCGTTGCAGCAATGCTGCCGCAAATTACTCTGTCTGCGCCGCTGTCAAGAGCATCTCTTAATGAATTTCTTGTTTTGATTCCTCCTCCAAATTCTATAAGCAAATTAGTTTTGCTGGCTATTGCCAGAAGAGTGTCAAATATTACCGGAGAATTGCTTTTTGCTCCCTGTAAATCAATAAGATGGATGCGCTTAACTCCGCAATCCTCATAGCCTTTTGCAACCTCAACGGGGTCTTCTGAATATGTCTTTATCCTTGAAAAATCTCCCTGGCTCAGTCTAACGCATTTGCCGTTCATCACATCTATTGCGGGAATTATTTCTATCATAATTAGTCTCTATTTATGCTCTGTCGCGATATATATTATTTTCCTCCCGACAGTTCTTATTATTTCATTTTCAAAAAGTTGCGCAAAATCTTCTCCCCGGCCAAACCGCTCTTTTCCGGATGGAACTGGCATCCCATGAAGTTGTCCTTTTTCAAAGACGCACCAAATTTAATTCCGTAATTACAAACGGCAATTGTGTTCTCATTCACATTTGCATAGTAGGAGT
Organism: Bacteroidales bacterium; assembly: GCA_022647615.1. Classification (NCBI taxonomy): domain Bacteria; kingdom Pseudomonadati; phylum Bacteroidota; class Bacteroidia; order Bacteroidales; species Bacteroidales bacterium. Next base: position 1,916,181 of record JALCKZ010000001.1, on the reverse strand, counting down.
GAACGTAATAGAAAAAAGTATCCTCTTTTATTCCATCATACAAAGGGGACTTCAAATCTGTCATATTATCCCAGCCTACATGCGGAACTTTAAATTCCTCAGGCATATTGGACGGGAATTTGCAAACCATATTGTTGAATATTCCAAGGCACTCAGTGTCACTCTCTTCTGAGTGCTTGCACAACAACTGCATTCCAAGGCAGATACCCAAAACGGGCTGCCTGAAACTTTTAATTGTATCTATAAGGTTAGATTTGCTCAGATTTTCCATAGCCCACTTTGCATCGCCGACACCCGGAAGAATTATATGGTCGCACTTTGCAAGCGTGTTCTTCTCTGAAGAAATGACATACTCCTCTTTAATTCTCTTAAGAGCATTCTCAACGGACCCCAAATTACCTGTTTTATAGTCTAGTATGCCTGTCATACAAATTACAAATCTTTAGTTAATAATTCAATGTACTTAAATAAGCGTACTAAAATACTAAAAATAAATTAATTGTAATGCAGTTTTACTCTAGTTCCTCTAATTCCTCAAAAGATAAATCAGTGATGGGATATTTTTTGTTTTCCAGCAAATCATAATGCCACCATTCAGAAGAAAGAGGTTTAAAACCATGTTTAACCATGACGCTTTCAAACATCTTTCTATTAGATAGTTGTGCAGGAGTCAGGCCTTTAAATGCACGGTAGGCTGAGTCTGAGAAAGAATCAAAGTCAGTGCCCATGTCCAAATATTTGCCTGTATTTAAATCACATACGGTGAGATCAACGGCGCAGCCTCTGTTGTGGATTGAGCCTGTTGTCGGACTTGCGCAGAACGTTGAGTCCGGACAAACTTCAAAAAATCTTAAAGTGCCTGCGTAAGGTCTGTAGGCATCCCATATAACAAGTCCTAACCCCTTTGCATTCAGCTCTTTCTGAACCGCCAGCAATTTTTCCGCAGCGGGCTTCCTAAGAAATGCGCGGGCATGAGTGTAGATGGGCTTGCCTGTAAAATTATGGGATGTCGCATACCTTACATCCAATTTTATATTAGGTACTAACTTTTGCAAATCAACAAGTTCATTATCCGGATTCTCCTTAACAAGCTGCTTGTAATACAGCATGGAGTTTACAATGTCAAGGTTATAAGGGTTCTTCTTCTGTGCAAAAAGTGCTGATGCGGAGAAGATTACAAATGCGGATATTAGAAACAGAAATTTTTTCATTATCAATTATTATTTTAGAACAATCCACCAAACAAGTCAGGTTCAGTCTTTGGAGCCTTCTTCTTTTTAGGCTCATGCTTCGGCTTTTCCGGCTCTTCATAGGTCGGCAGCAATTTCATAATGTCACTGCTCCTCTTATTAACCTCAATACCAACTGATTTAGGAGCCGCAACAGTTATGTTTGGCTGACTTTCAAATACCAGCCTGTAGAATTCATCGTTAGGCACTATGCTGATTTTAAAGACGCAATCCCCGTTATCCTCCTTGCTCACAAGCTTTTGGCTAGGGTGGACAGGATTCAGAGTCATGTAGGGTGCCAGGGCGCTTCCTACATTTAATGTAATATCTTCTTTTACAGCTCCCGACGGCTTTGTTACTCCTATTATATCTTTAAAATAACTGTCGGGATTAAAATCATAGTTAGGAGGGAAAGGGAGAATTGCATAAGAATAACTTGTTACGCTCTCCAGCGGAATGACGTGAAGTCCCTCTTTGCCGTCCTCATAACCTATTGCGTACCAACGGTTAAGGTATTCCTTCATATAAAGCGGGTAAAAAATAACCTGTTCCGCGGCGGTGCTTGTTGCCTCTGTACAGCTGAGACTCAGCACTTTGCGGTGGATAGTAGCATCCTTGATAATATCAAAGAATTGGCCTCCCGACGGATTCTCTATCTGCTGGTAGGAAATTTTTTTGCTGCCTCCGTTTACCTTTGTATCAATGACCTCCTGGATAAGTTCAACGGAACCTTTTAAAGACTCCATCCCTTCAATTCTGGAGTATCTGCGCAAAGCCTCTGCAATATCTGATAGGGGCTCAAGATTGGTCTGCTTAACGTTTGCGTTGCCAATGGAATAATTCGGGTCTTTGTACTTATAATATTTTTGCTCATAGACCACGATAGGGGCGTTGTAGCCGCGTTTTTTGTCCCTCATGAACTGCAAATCCAGCTGCACGGTGCGGGTGGATACGATAAAATTATCCTTAAGCTTAACCTTGCTGTTCTCTTTAACCGCTTTTGTACAGGCGTTTATAAGGTCCAAAAGTGAGTACTTGTTTTGCGTATCCCTCAGGCACGCGTCAATTGTGATATGTCTTAACAGAGCATTTGAAGATACTGCCATACTTTAAAAATTTGCGCCGCTTAGCTGCGGCATTAACTACGCAACAAAGTTACGCAAATTTCTATTCTATGCAAAAAATATAACCGCAATGCCCTCTGCGGTGTTTCGCTCTGGCTTACTTCTCGCTAATGATTTTCTGAAGAAAACCATTGCTCGTACGAAACGCACTCGCTCAATCACTCGCAGAGGGCATTGCGGTTATATTTTTATTTGCTTTGAATAATCCTGATATCCTGTTGCGGGTAAGGAATCTCTATGTGGTTATTGCTAAAGACCCTATAGATTGTCTCACGTATGGCAGCATGAGCCGTATAAATTTCACTTACAGGCGTCCATGCGTAAACCGTAAGCCTGACGCTGCTCTCGGTAAAGTCCGTAAGCAGAACTTTTGGCGGCCTGCCAGGAGCAATGCATTTAAGCTTGAGCAATTCCTCCAGCAAAAGCTCGCGGGCCTTATCTATGTTCTCTCCGTATTTTACGTTTATGGAGATATCGCTCAGCTCAAATTGGTGATTCTTAGTTAGATTCATAAAGTTCTTGGAGAACAGCTGCTCATTAAGGAATGTAATTATGGAGCCTTCCTCTGTCTCTAATGTACTGGAATCCATACCTATATCTACTATTTTTCCGCGATATCCGTCGCACTCTACCCAGTCTCCCTTGTGTACTCTTCCCATCATCAGGGAGATACCGCAGAATAGATTATTAATTGCATCCTTCAGCGCAAAGCCAATGCCCATTCCTGCACCTCCAAGTGCCGCAATAAGTCCCTTATTATTAAGCTGTAAAATAAATATTACGCAAAATGCATAAATCAGCCAGGCCAGAATGGTTCCGATTTTTACATAAATTGGAATGTGGCTGTCCTCATAATTCTCTGCATACATGGTAATTAAAATCTTCCTTGTCATAAAAATTACGTAGTTAAATATGCAGCCAAGTCCTATTACATACAGAATTTTCTCAAATGAAACTGAGGCCATATCGGGGACATTAATAAAACAATATCCTATCATGCCGGTCATCCACGCTCTCATGCTGAAAATTCCCGCACCCCATATTAGGCTGAAAACCAGCAACCCAATAAACATCAGCGGAAATACAAGTTTCTTCATCAGCGGATTAAACCACCTCCTGAAAGTAAAAATTCTCTTTGAGGCATCTTCTTCCTCCTCCATGGTTTTATATTTAGCGACTAGATTTAGAAGATGATACAGGCACAGCGTAAATAGAATTGATGCCAGCAGCAGCAGCCAGGATGTCATAATCCCCATTGACAGAAATCTGTAGCCGGCCCAGGAAAGTATTAGTATCCCGATAGTTAGAATAAATGAGAACCAGGATAGAAGAGAGTCGGCTCTATTTGCGCCATTGCTGCGTCTTAGCAGAATAACAAGGTGAAGGGTTGCAAATATTAGCAGAACAAGTGGCAAAGAGAAACTTACTACGTAAGTTGTAACCATTAATATTCTGTAACTTACAAGCACAACAGCCAGCAGTACCGGAGCAAGATAGAGCAGAATGCCCTGTCTAATTTTATCTGTCGGGAGCCTCAAAACAATAGAAGACAAAATTACTCCGATGATTAGGGTCAGCTCCATTACAATACTCATTGTAACAATGAAATAGTAGCGCGTTAAAAAACAGTTGATTATAATCAAAAGCAGCAAGGCGAACATTATTATAGAGGAGCAAGCAATAAAATATTTGCGCTTTGGATGATTCCTGACTTTTTTGGGCAAAGCAAAAGCAAACAGCAACCATGAGATTATTATTGCAATAGCCAGCAGTCCAAGAGAGTATAAAGTAACCTGTAATCTCTTGGCTTGCCACTCTTTAGAAGCCATTTGACCTCCGCTGTATTCTTGAGTAAAAGACTCGGCAGCCTCTCTATATTTCTCTCCAAAATGTCCAAGCGTATAAAAATAAGAGCCGCTCCCTGTAAGAAAAATCCTATTCTTTATTTGTGTGAATCTGCTGTCCTGATAGTCTTGAATTTTTTTCATCCTTCCGGCTATCTCCTGATATTCAAGATTATCCAAGTTCAGAAGATTATGAAAAGCCTCTAATCTGCCGCTCACGGAATTGCAGATATCTATGCACTTTTGCTTATCAGCCTTGCCTTGAGCGGTCAGCCCGGCATCGGAAATATGTCCCAGCACTTCAGCTAACTTATTGTATCTCTGGATAATATCTTTAAAATTATTTTTCCAGACAACAAAAGGATACTTCTGTTCCACAAACTTTGCATACTCATCATTAATTTGCTGGCAGGCCTGAACAAGCCCAAACAAATAATAATCATCCTGCGTATAAAGAATCAAAGCGTACTCCTGGCAGTTCTCCAAAGTAGTAAACATTCTATTCCTATATTCCTGTCGCTGAGCATTATAGTGAGCTATATGCATCTCCAGATTATTCTGATAAGCAGACAAGTCTGAGTACAGCATCACGATAGTTTTATCCAAATTATCCTCTCTGAGCACAGCATTAGCCGTGCCTGAAAAGACCAGCAGGCACAAAGCAGCCAGAAAACCCTTTAATACTTTCATTTTGATGATTTTATAAGATGCGGCAAAATTACATAAATTTTCTTTTATTATATTTGCACCGATATGCGGAGAAGACTAGAATTCCTGATACAGTATTATTTTGGGTGGGTGCTTTTGTTTTTGGTACAAAAGCCTCTTTTTATAGCCTTTACGGAAGGGACGGCTCGTTACGGGTTTGGAAAATTTGTTCAGGTAATGTGGCATGGGCTCCCGATGGATTTATCCGTGGCGGGTTATCTAACTGCAATCCCTTTTTTGGCTGTCCTTGTAAGTATTTGGTGGCCAATGTCAAACAACTTTAACATGCGCAAGGTTTTGCGCCCTTATCATGTTATTATAGCACCAATCCTAGCAATTATTTTTGTCACAGATATTTCACTTTATCCTTTCTGGCACTACAAGCTGGATGCATCCGTATTTAATTATCTGGCTTCTCCAAAAGATGCAATGGCCAGCGTATCAAGCTGGTATATAGTCATAAGAGTATTGGCAATCTTGGTTGTAGCCTTTATAATATATAAGCACCAGAACAGAATTTGCTCCAATACTTTTGTCACAACGGAGAGGGCACCTGAGCGTAAAGTGATGAGAACCATTGTTATACTGTGTTGCGGCGGCCTGTTGTTCCTTGCAATACGCGGCGGTGTCAAGCAATCTACTATGAATGTCGGACGTGCGTACTTCTCAGAAGACCAGTATCTTAACCATAGCGCG